>CAZVLJ010000001.1:0-134776 GCA_964627825.1 uncultured Rikenella sp.
CTTCAAAATAAATCATCCTGCTTGCGCAGGATGATTTCTTGTGATCCCGACAGGATTCAAACCTGTAACCTTCTGATCCGTAGTCAGATGCTCTATTCAATTAAGCTACGGGACCTTTTGCGGTGCAAATATATAATAATTTCCTTTTCCCTATTCAATAAAATCTCCCAATCCCTGGGCTTGTTGAACATGAAATCCTGTCCGTTGTCAGAAATAAACTCAGGCAATTGTTTCGAAATTACTATTATTTACCACCTTTTTATGAACATATGTTCATTATATTTGCAGGGTAACTATTATTGCCGCAACAACAAAATCTACGGATGATTTCTGACTACCGCTGCATATACTGCCTGATGAAATCGTATGGTAACAGGCTTGAAAAAGCCGATATCTCTTCTGCTGAAAAGGAGCGTTTCACTCACAGCCTCCTCACCATCCTGAATGAAAAATGGAATGACATTTCTGCCCCTGAGTGTGCACATGACATCCAGGAGCTTTATCGTTCATATGTGAATGATCCTGACCCTTTCAGGGATGTTAAGCGTGAGAGCAATGATATTGCACTGGCAATGTACGGTGATCTGAGCAGAAAGGTAAAGGAGTCGGCTGATCCGTTCCTCACGGCGCTCAGGCTTGCCATTGCCGGAAATATCATTGATTTTGCCGTTAATGACAGTTGCGACCTTGATGGCACACTTGACCGGGTTCTGATTTCTGAACTGGCTGTAGATCATTCCCTTCAGTTAAAAAAAGCTCTTGGAATGGCAAAAAATGTGCTTTACATCGGAGACAATGCCGGGGAGATTGTTTTCGACAAGCTCTTCATAAGCCAGATTGCCCATCCGGGATTGATCTACTCCGTTCGTGGAGGACCCGCCATCAACGATGCCACGATGGAGGATGCCGTGTATACGGGAATGACCTCAGTAGCAAAGGTGATATCAAACGGGCATGCTTCGCCAACCACAGACCTTCACCGGTCCGGTGACGAATTTCAGAGACACTATCGCGAAGCTGACCTCATCATCTCAAAGGGTCAGGGGAACCTTGAAGGGCTGATAGGCAAGCCAGACGAAAGGATTTTTTTCCTTCTGATGGCCAAATGCAATGTCATCTCTGAATATCTTGGGATTGAAACAGGCAGTTTCGTCGTTTTCAATCCTTCGCTTCAATCAAAAAGACCAATTAGAACATGAATAGTCTTTACAGTGAGCTGGAGAAGGATGTGCGCTATCGCGAGGGCCTGAATGCCTGCATTAACTGTGGCATCTGCACATCTGTCTGCCCGGCTGCCGAAGTGAGCGACTATGATCCGAGAATGGTAGTTGATACTGTGCAGCAGAAGAATGAGTCACTGCTCCTTGAACTGCTGAAGAGTGACACCATCTGGAGATGCGGCGAATGCCTGTCATGCAAGACCAGATGTCCCAGGGGCAATGTGCCGTGCTACATAATACAGTCGCTCCGGTCCCTTTCCATAGAGACAGGACTCTTTGCAGAGAGTGCCGAGGGCCGAAAGCAACTGGTGGTCAAGCGAACGGTTGGGGATCATATACTCAAATATGGTTACTGCGTATATATTGATGAGGTCAGGAACGAATGGTACCCGGAGCAAGGACCGGTGTGGGAGTGGCTCAGGGAAAACAGGGAGAACACCCTCTCCCGGTTTGGTACCAGCTACCGTCAGACCAAAGCCGGCACTCTAAGGAACACCGCGAAGGAGTCGCTCGAAGACCTGCGGAAAATTTTCGATGAGACCGGAGGCACAGCACGCTTCAATAAGATCGAGGAATTTTCCGCAAAGAAAGCGGCTGAGTCCGGCAAAGAGTTCACAGGGGAAAGGGATGAATACTTTAATATGCTGAATAATGGAGAAGAACAGGAGAAATGAGATCTGGGAGGCATATCAGAAGGAGATAGCCGATGACCATTACTATTTTGCAAGAAGCTGCATCAGGCAAAACTTCTTTCCTGCCGCAGAAGGATTGTACCTCCATATATTGAAGGATGAACTGGAGCTGGATGTGTTTGATGATCCGCGTCAGACCTCATGCACCGGTATTGCCTATCATTCCGGAGTTCTTCCCTTTGAAACCATCATGACGGTTGTGGCGCGCCAGTTTGCACTGATGAATGAGGCGGGATATAAAAACTTTGTTGTATCATGCGTTACATCCTTCGGAATCTATGTGGAGGTACTGGAGACCTGGAAACATAATCCGGATATTGAAAAGAGGGCACACGAGGCACTCTATAATGCTACCGGTAAAACATTTGTGATACCGGAAAACCTGGTCCATGCCAGTGATGTGATCTACAAATTCAGGGACAAGCTTGCGGCAAAGATTAAGAAGAGACTGGTTAACGCTTCAACCGGTGAACCGCTTAAAGTGGTAGATCATATTGGCTGCCACTATGCCAAGATTTTTCCTGAAAAGGGAATAGGAGGGGCTGAGTTTCCTTATGTTCTTGCAGGACTAATAGATTCATGGGGCGGCGACCAGGTTGATTATCCTGAGCGTCGTCACTGCTGCGGATTTGGATTCAGGCAATATATCATCAAATCAAACCGCGGATATTCTGTGGCCAACTCCAGAAAGAAGTTTGAGTCAATGGCCCCGTTCCATCCTGACCTGATTATCGCCAACTGTCCGGGTTGCACATATTTCCTTGACCGCTGGCAGTATGTCATCTCAGAAATGGAAACTAAAACCTATGGATCTGATGGTTATGGAATACCTGTCCTTACCTATGAGGAACTGGCGGGACTGCTCCTTGGCTATGATCCGTGGGACATAGGGCTCCAGACGCATCAGGTGGCTGTGGAACCCCTGCTACACAAACTGGGGATTAAATATGATCCTGATGCCAAGTACAGGGGAGTGAACGGAATGAAACTGAATGTGCCGGAACAGCCGGCATTTCTCAAAACCTGCTGACCGTCCGGCACATAAACCAGTCGCTACCAACCGCGAAAGAAAACCCTGCCAGGATGCTGTCCTGCCTGTTACTCTTTGCCCAGTTCCCCGAGACGCTTTTCAATGGCCTTCCGCGAGCGTTCAAGTGATTCCATTTGTGCTTTCAGCATCTTCATCTCATCCTCCCTGTCAATGGCAGGCGTGATACCCGGATAACCGGGAGCATAACCCTGTCCGTAGAAACCCTGGCCTCTTCCTGCCATGAAACCACGGCCACGACCCATGCCTCGCCCATACCCTGACCAGCCTCCACGGCCCATTCCTCTTCCCGGACCCCTTGTGTATCCGGGTGCATCAAATCCATAGCAATAACCCATTGCTCTTCCGGTTCCGGGACCCATTCCCGAAGGTCCGGTGCGATCTCCTAATGGCATAAACAGATGTTTTTAAAGTTTGACATTTGAAACATTACATGCCCAAATATAATAAATAAAATGAACATATGTTCACTTCAGGGGTATTTTTTATCAGGCAGAGAGAAATAAAAGCCAGTTTTTTTGTCAGAACGTCAGTATATCACCGGTTCTGACGGGTCTGGAGTCAAAGGTTGTGCGGAACCTTGCAAGCGCGGGGCCTGCTGTGCAGTGGGAGGGAATAATATGTGTTGCTTTTGTTTTCGCAAGATGCCTGATTGTCTCATTGGTCTGCCGGTCATCTTCCTTCAGGTGGAATCCGCCCATTATACCGAAGATTTTTTCAGCACCTGTGACATTCAAGGCATGCTCAATAGTGTTGACAATTCCGGCGTGACCGCATCCGGTAATGATGAAAATCCCCTGAGGCAGGGTAAAGAAGAGAGCGCTGTCATCTGCCACGAAATCAGGTGTTCCGTCTTCAAGGAGGAATGAAGTCTTTTGTGATTCAAAGGGTGTGATCCGTGGTATCTCCCCGGCAAAAACAGCTGATCCGGAGATCCGGTATGGTTCTTCTGATGTGATCAGGTTAAATCTCGATTCCAGTTCCTCCTTTGAAAATTTTAACCCGATGTAGGAGTGGTCACTTCCCCTGTATCTGTTGATGAAGCATCCGGGATGGCAAATCAGCGTGCCACCAGGGAGATGTTCAAGCCCGTTACCATGGTCGAAATGACCGTGGCTCAGTATAATAAAATCAATGTCCGTGAGGCTGACTCCCATAATGGCAGCATTCTTCACAAAGAGATCGCTCTGGCCGGTGTCAAAAAGTATTCTGATACCCTCATGTTCAATCAGGTATGAGAGACCATGTTCTGCTGTGGTAAGCTTTCCGGCATTGTTTTCTGAAAGAACGAATACTTTCATGCATATTTTTATTCGAATTTAACTATTTTTAAGCGAACGATAGTTCATTTGGATTTGAAATGTAAAACAAACGAGAAATGGAAAATTGGTGCAAGATTAAACCCAGGGTCAATCTGATAATTGATTTCATAATGCTTCTGGATATGATGGCGTTGGCAGGGATTGGATTTCTGATCAAGTATGTACTGCTTCCGGGTTACAAAGCCAGCGAGGTGTACGGCAACAATTCTGATCTCTTCTTCTGGGGGCTTGACCGCCATCAGTGGGGTGCCATTCATCTATATGTTGCTCTGTTTCTTGTCTTCCTGCTGTTATTGCATATTATCTTTCACTGGGACATGGTAGTCTGCATACTTAAGAAGATGGTTCACGGCAAGACAGCTCGCATTGTAGTACTGTTGGCTGCCGGTCTGATAAGCATCATTCTTGCGTTGGGTCCGTTTTTCCTTAAACCGGAAGTGAGACAGATGGAGAGGGTGCATCAGCACAGGCGACACACCGAAACCATAATTCAGGATCAGGGTCATAGTCAGGATCAACTTCAGAATCAGGAGCAGCTTCTGCCGCAGGTTACAGCAAATCCTGAAGAAAGGTCATCAGATTCCGGCAGGAATCATTTTGATGAACTGGATATTGACGGCACAATGTCACTCAATGAAATATCTGAAAAATTTGGTATAGGTGCGGGAGAACTGGCCTTTGTCATCGGGGTTCCGGCGGATAAGGCGGATGAACGGTTAGGCAGGCTGAAGAAGGTTTATGGGTTCGATATCAATGATCTGAGAGAGTATGTGAAAAGGAATGCAGGCAAGTAACCGCTCACTGCCTCACGCTTTTTTTCAAAGGCTCAGACCATCGGTTCAGACATGTGCCGAATAGTGCTGTGAGTCATACATCTCACGGTATTTCCGGACAATTTTCTTGAAATCTTCCCAGGTGTCACGTTTAAGCGAGGGATCTCGCAATAAGGCAGCAGGGTGATAGACGGGCATTGTCAGCCTGTCCTGGCATGAAATCCATTTACCACGGTCACGGGTGATCTTGTAGTCAGGGCCTGCCATATATTTGAGTGCAGTGGAACCCAGTAGGATCATTAATCCCGGGTTGATCAGTTCTATCTGGTTTATCAGCCAGGGCATGCATATGGAAGCCTCTGCGGGTGATGGGACCCTGTTGTCCGGAGGCCTGCACTTGACAATGTTACTGATAAAGACGTGCTGCTGGCGGGTAAATCCGCATGCTTCAAGTATTTTGTCAAGCAATTGCCCTGATTTTCCGACGAATGGTCTGCCCTGAATATCCTCATCCCTTCCAGGCGCCTCACCAATGATCATGATTGGGGCATTACGGTTTCCCTCACCGAAGATGACTTTGTTACGGGTCTGTGACAGATCACACCGCTTGCAGCTCGTTACCTTCCGTATCAGAAGATCGAAGTCGTTTTCCATTCCCGGATCGAAGAGGGAAGCCATCATCATAATGGTTTGTTTTCATTCTCTGCGTCTCCTTTATCAATTCTGACGATGTCATCGGAATTGCATAGCTTGCAGCTCTCTTCCGGATTGGCTGAGGTGATTGTTTCATGGCATTTGTTGCACCTGTACCAGTATTCCCCGGTTGCGAATGTTCCGCCTCTTATCAGGATGGCTTTGCCCTCCACGAAAGCTTTGGCTACGTTCTTGCGAGCCTTGTCATAAAGTCTCGTAAATGTTGGACGGGAGATGTTCATTTTCTGTGCGGCCTGCTCGTGGGTGAGGTCCTCATAGTCGGCAAGTCTCAGTGCTTCATACTCCTCCATCGACATGACCACTGATTCGAGCTCCCTCATGGGCACGCCGAAGGGCTTATAGCCCTCCATGGCCGGTGGTCTTCCTATCCGGCGTATTCTTCTCCTGTTAGGCATTGAATGATAAACAATAAGTCCTGCAACGATTTGCTGTCATTGTCGGCTCTCTTAACCATCCTGTAAAGTTAACAACTTATTCAGAACTTAATTGAAACGTAAAGACCGGGAGAGCAGGTAACATAACAGATACAATCCTGAGCGGTTAGCAGATCCGGCTTTATGTATCCGACAGCCGGCCTTTCAGGCGAAACAAAACAGATAGTCAGCCGTTCATTCAATGGTAATTTGTAGCTTTACTGTCCGAACCTGTAAAAACAAGATAGGATCAATGAAAAAAAGACTGAAAATAACCGGAATCGTAATCGTGGTACTGCTACTTGCAATAATGGCTGCGGCAATCATCATTCCCGTAGCTTTCAAGGAAAAAATCAAGGAGAAAGTGGAAGCAGGACTCAATGATATGCTTACCGCGAAAGTGTCGTTCAGCGATTACAGGTTAAGCCTGCTCAGGGCTTTCCCAAATGCCTCTTTTTCACTTGACAACTTTAATGTCACGGGAACGGGCGATTTCGAGGGAGACACCCTCGCAGCCGTGAAATCGGTAGGGATAGTGATTAACCTGAAAAGCCTGTTTGGCGACGGCGGGTATGAAGTCAAGTCAGTGATCATTAATGAACCATTTGTCAATGCAATTGTAAACAACGACGGAAAGGCCAACTGGGATATTGCGAAGGAGCCTGAAATCGGACCTGAGGAACCCGTGATTGGCTCCGGTGATCTGGGCGGCACCCACACACAGGCAGCGAAAGGCCCTGAAGGTGAGGTGGCTACTGACCTGAAGCTGATACTTCATAAATTTACGATTAACAACGGTCGATTGAATTACACTGACTACGGGTCAGATATGCAGGCTGCCGTTAGTGATCTCGATTTCCTGCTTTCAGGAAACATGAGCGGATCGCAGACCGGGCTTGAACTTGAGATGAATGCCGGGAAGGTCGATTTTGTCATGGATGAAATTCCATGGCTGACCGGCGCTGCCATGAGTTTCAGGGCCGGAATAGATGCCCTGCTTGACTCAATGAAATTTACCCTCAGAGACAATGTGTTAAAGCTTAATGATATAGCGCTTAATTTCTCCGGTACGGCTGCCATGCCAGGCGATGATATTGACCTTGACATTGTGTTCAGCGCCCCCGGGACCTCGTTCAAGTCACTCCTTTCACTGGTACCTGCCTTTTACATGAAAGGATATGAGGATCTGAACGCCACAGGTACGTTAGCCCTTGACGGCGCAGTGAAGGGTATCTATAGTTCAGCTGACAGCATCCTGCCAGACGTTACAGTGAAACTTCAGGTCAGTGATGGCATGATCAGTTATCCCGCCCTGCCGGAAAAAATTACTGCCATAAATATCACGGGCAAGGTACAGACTGACGGCGCTGATATGGACAAGACCATTGCTGAGGTGAGCCGTTTCCATTTTGTACTTGCCGGCAATCCATTTGATATAAGTCTGACGATGGCCACCCCGTTGAGTGACCCGGCGGTCAATGTCATGGCAAAGGGCAGGATTGACCTGGCAAAGCTTCAGCAGGCTATTCCCCTGGACAGTATTACCATGAACGGCCTGCTCGATGTGTCACTTGACATGGCAGGCCGGATGTCAATGATTGAAAGCAAGGAGTACGAAAAGTTCAGGGCAGCAGGCAACCTGGAGATATCTGACATGGCTGTGGCAATGACCGGGATGCCTGACATGAAAATCAGCAGCGCATCGTTTGCATTCAGCCCGGCATACGCTGAGCTGACTGACATGAAAGCCTCAATGGGAAAGAGAAGCGATTTTTCCCTTTCGGGAAGGCTTGAGAACTACATCCCTTACCTTTTTTCTGACGGAATCCTGCGGGGTAACCTGTCTCTGAAATCGGACCACGTTGACCTGAATGAGATAATGGAATATATACCGTCTGACACCGTTGAGACTGATACTGTCCCGATAGAGGCAATAAGGATCCCGGAAGACATAGACTTTGCCCTTGACGCCCTGGTTGGCACGCTTAACTACGGCTTGCTGGAAGCCAGTGACGTAAAGGGAAACATACTTGTCAGTGATGGCATGGTTTCAGTCAGAGAGACCGGTATGAAGGCACTGGGCGGCTCGCTGCTGGTAAATGCGGTGTATGATACGCGTGATACCCTTAAGCCGCTGATTGATGCTGACATGCTCGTCAGTGCAGTCAACATAAGAAAAGCATTTGACGCCTTCAATACCGTCAGACAGCTTATGCCTGCAGCATCAGGACTGGGGGGCAATGTCTCAGCAAGCATTGACTTCAATAGTATCCTGGGTAAAGGAATGATGCCATTGATCAACACCCTCTCGGGCACCGGCGAGGTGAGATCAGAGTCGGTTCAGATAGTGGAATCAGGATGTTTTGACAAAATTAAGAGCGTGCTTAAGGTAGACCCGGCCTATACCAACATTGTACAGGACCTGAAGGCTACGTTTATTATCAATGACGGCAGACTATATGTCAAACCCTTCGATACAAAACTGGGTAAGATCAAGCTTAATGTCTCAGGTGACCAGGGTCTTGACCGGACAATTAATTACCTGATAAAGGCTGAGATTCCCAGTGCGGAACTTGGTGATGCTGCGAACACTCTTATGAGCACCTTTGCCTCACAGGCGGCCGCATTGGGTTTTGGAGCCGGACCGCCCGAGGTGATCAGGGTAAACCTGAATGTGGGAGGCACAGTACGTAACCCGGCAATAACTCCATCTTTTGCCGGTGGCAGTGTCACATCGACCGTCACTGCACTGGCTGATACAGTGAAGAGCGAGGTAACGGAAAAGGTTAACGAGGCAGCCAGGCAACAGGCAGACAAGATTATGAAGGAGGCTGAGGAAAATGCAAAGGTAATCAGGGAAAAAGCTGCATCTTCAGCTGAAGTGATACGTAGTGAAGCCGACCTGCGCGGCAAGAAACTCATTAAGGATGCAGAAGCGACAGGCCCGATTGCCGTGGTTGCCGCAAAAAAGGCAGCAGAAGCCCTGAACAGGGAAGCCGATAAAAGAGCCACCCAACTTGTTACTGAAGCCAACAACAGAGCTGATGAGGTACTGGCATCAGCAAGATCCAAGGCCGATGAGCTTCTGAAGTAATAAACTGGAGATATTTCCGCTGGGGAGAAAAGAGGTTGTAATAACCTCTTTTTTATTATGTTACATACAACTCTTGCTGTTACAATCATGTAACATAAGTGTCATTTTATCGTAACCGGTTTTTAACACTCCTGTAACATCAGTGGCTGACTTTTGCACTGAATTCAAGTCAACCATCAAGATGAAAAAGGAGTTAACCATCATTCTGCTTATTATCGCAATTCTGTTCCCGGCCAGATCCTTTTCACAGACCTCGGGCGGTACCATTGCCGGTGTTGTCCTTGATCAGTCCACCGGTGAAACGATGCCGGGCGTCAATGTGGTAATTGAAGGAACGCTCAGGGGTGCTTCAACAGGACCTGACGGTGAATTTGCCATCACCGGAGTGGCTCCGGGTACATACAGCCTGAGCTTAACCTTTATATCATACAAACCCCTTAGAGTGGACGGTGTGGAGGTCAGGACAGGTTCAGTATCAGTCATCAGCGCAGCCATGTCTGACCAGTCTGTTGAGCTGGATGATATTGTGGTGGTTGCAACCAAACGTACTGACAGTGAGGTTTCAGTGATGAACAGCATCAGGAGCAGTCCGGTAGTTGTCTCCGGCATCTCCGCACAGCTGATCAGCCGTACGCAGGATAAGGATGCCTCAGAGGTTGTAAGGCGCCTGCCCGGGGTTTCCATTGTTGATGACAGGTTTATTGTGGTCAGAGGGCTTTCGTCAAGATATAACAACGTATGGCTCAATAATGCCACAGCCCCCAGTCTTGAGGCCGATGTGAGGTCGTTCTCCTTTGATCTTATTCCGTCATCAATGATTGAGAATATCTTTATCCTCAAATCGCCCACAGCCGAGCTCCCGGCAGACTACTCCGGAGGTTTCATTAAGATAACCACCACTGGTATCCCCGCAGAGAACGGTTTTTTTATTTCATACGGAACGGCCTTCAGGCAGTACACCACATTCGGGAGTTACCTGCAGGAGAGAGGCAGCAGCACAGACTGGCTCACAATGGGAGCGAAGCACAGACAGCTTCCTGATGCCATGCCTGCTCACCTTGATCTCTTTGAGAGTGCTGCGAACCCTGAGATAAGAAACAGGGTGACACAAATAGGACAGAGCCTTAATAACTCATGGGATGCTATATCTGACAAAGCCCTGCCTGATCAGAAACTGGCTTTAGGCATCACAAGAAGGTATGAAAAGGGGAATTTTATTGCCGGCAACGTGACATCACTGACATACGGCTATTCAAACTCATACAGGGAGGTGATGAATAACAGCTACTCAATATATAATTATGCCTATGACACTCCGGGTATCCTGGATGAGTTCACAGACAGGCAGTACAAAACAAGCACGAGGGTCGGACTGATGCATAACTGGACTGTTTATCCCTACCAGGGGATGAAGGTTGAGTTAAGGAATTTCTTTACCAGCACGGGAGGGTCAGGAGTCACCATGAGGGATGGTCGCGACTGGTACAACAACGGCAGGTCAGTCCGCTCAGGTGAAATGAAGTACACACACAGGCTGATCTATTCAGGGCAGTTTGGCGCAGAGCAGATTCTGAATGAAGGCGAAACAGTGATCAATTTCACGGCAGGCTACGCCCTGTCAGCCAGGAATGAGCCGGATATCAGGCGTTACAGGTACATCAGCAATGACGGAGATACCTCTCCGTTCATCATCATGTTTGGAAACAATCCTGATCTCTCATCAGTATCCAGGATGTGGCTGGGCCTTAACGAGACAAACTATTCCGGGATGTTCTTTTTCACCCGGAAGTTTGACAACGACAACATTGATTGGGAGGTCAGAACCGGGCTTTATTCAGAGAACCGTGACAGGAGCTTCACGGCAAGGAATTTCGGTTATGCGGTCTCGGGAGAAGCCTCGCCGTTCAGCACCACCACACTTCCTGTGCAGGAGATATTTGCCCCGCAGAACATAAATCTCACAGACGGTATCAAACTCAAGGAGATAACGGCCCTGTCTGACTCATATAATGCTTCAGCCCTCATAGTTGCAGGCTATCTTAATTTGAGGTTCAGGTTCGGAACACGCACGGACCTTTCACTTGGAGTACGTATAGAAAGGGACAGGGAGGAGCTTGCCAGCTTCAGGCAGGGAACAACCATCCCGGTCAGCGTGGTCCGTGATACAGTAAACCTGTTCCCGTCTGCAAACCTTGCGGTCAATCTCAGCACAGCCAGCCTTATCAGACTTACCTACGGGATGTCAGTAAACAGACCTGAATTCAGAGAATCAGCTCCTTTCTATTTCGTTGATTTTGATCAGAATGCCGGAATATACGGAAATGAAAACATAAAGTCGGCCTACATTCATAACCTTGATCTTCGCTATGAACTCTACCCGGGCAACAATGAGACCTTCAATGCCGGAATTTTCTACAAGCATTTCACAAACCCGATAGAGGTGGCTATAAGGGGCAACAACCCGACACAGTTTTCCTTTGACAATATCAGCTCCGCCTACAGCTTCGGGCTTGAGACTGAGGCACGAAAGAATCTGGGCTTCGTAAGCGAAAGGCTCGGGAAGCTTACTGCCGTTGTCAATCTGTCACTGATAAAAAGCTCGGTGGCATTTGACCGTCCCCTTCAGGGGCAGTCACCCTATATTGTAAATATCGGCCTTTTCTGGCAGGACACTGACAGGGGTCTGATGGCGAGTATGGTCTACAACAGGATAGGCAAGCGAATTATTGCCGTCGGAAGACCTTCTCCCAACGAATGGGAAAGCATACCTGACATCTATGAGATGCCAAGAAACGAGACAGATCTGTCGATAAGCAAAAAAATAGGTGAAAAGGTTGAGATTAAAGCAGGAATCAAGGACCTCTTCGGTGAGCAGGTGGTGTTTCAGCAGCAGGTCAGGACCATAGTTGACATGTCATACTATGGGAGTGACGGCATGAAAGCCTTTGACAGAAGCCAGAATACAAGATCATGGTATCCCGGCAGGCAATACTCACTTGGGTTATCACTGAAATTCTAAAGTAAGCAACCAATAACAAATATCCGAAATTATGAAAACAAACTTTTTGAAAAATGCTGCAAGAGTCCTGGCAATCAGCATAATAATTGCAGCAGCGGTATCGTGTGAGAAGGACATACCGGTAACGGCTCTTTCCCTTGACAAGCAGGAGGCGACGGTCCAGGTTGGCGCCACAGTATCAATTCTTCCGGTAATTGATCCGGTAGATGCAACAAACAGCAATGTGACATGGAGCAGCAGCAATACCGGCATTGCAACAGTAAATGGAGGTATCGTAACCGGTGTCGCACCTGGAAACGCAACCATAACGGCAACTTCGGATGCGAATCCGCTCTTTGCTGCAACCTGTGAGGTTACCGTAGTTCCATCGACCGGCCAGGTAATAACCGTGTCCGGGGATATAACCTCTGATACCAGGTGGTACGAACAGGCAGAATATAACCTTTCCGGCTTTGTGTATGTAAAAAACAATGCTACACTGACCATAGAACCAGGAACCATTATCAAGGGTGTATCCAATACGAAGGCTACACTCATCATTGAGAGAGGTTCAAAGATCATGGCTGCCGGCACAGCAGAAAAGCCTATAGTATTTACTTCGGACAAGGCTCCGGGCCAGAGGGCAACCGGTGACTGGGGTGGTATTGTCATTGCCGGTAATGCAAAGACCAATAAACATGATGATGGAACAGGTATCGGTATAGCAGAAGGAGGTATAGGTACCAAATACGGTGGCAACGATGACAATGACAATTCCGGTGTGTTACAGTTTGTCAGGATCGAGTTCCCCGGAATACCCCTTACCTCTACAGCCAACAGCGAGATCAACGGGCTCACCCTCTATTCTGTAGGCATGGGAACCACAATTGATCACATCCAGGTTTCATACTCGGGAGACGACTCCTTTGAGTGGTTCGGAGGAAATGTAAACATGAAATACCTGGTAGCCCTTGGCGGACTTGATGATGGCTTTGATACTGACAACGGCTTCAGCGGCAAGATACAGTTCGGACTTATCATTCAGGACCCCCTGAAGTCAGACCAGTCAGGCTCAAATGCATTTGAGAGTGACAATGATGCTGACGGATCTCTTCTTACACCTCTTACGTCACCTGTCTTCTCAAATATAACCGCCTTTGGTCCTCTGACGTTCACCGCAACACTTCCGGCGGAGACGAAACATGAGAAAGCCCTTCATCTCAGGCGTGGCACAATGACCTCAATCTATAACTCAGTCTTTGTTGGCTTCCCGCAAGGCCTCTCCATTGACGGCCAGAAGGGCAATTCGCCATCAAGGGCTGATCAGAATGAATTGCAGATTGAGAACACAATTCTCGCAGGCATGACAGAGAACTATATAGAGAAGTCCGGCACGGTTGCCTTTCCATATACAGTAGCCCAGCATCAGACTTATTTTACTGCCACTGCAAGAAAAAATACCGACAATATGACCATTACCGATATTATCGGTTCAGGGTTCATCAGTCTTACTTCCCCGAATCTGCTTCCTGCGGCGGGCTCACCGCTGCTGTCAGGAGCCTCATTCACCAACAGCAGGCTTACTGATCCCTTCTTTACCCCGACCACCTACAGGGGTGCCTTCGGAACGGAGAACTGGACCTCCGGATGGTGTAACTGGAATCCACAGACTACAGTATACTAGTCCGGATATTGATGGTTTGACAACCTTTGTTCAGGATGGGGCGCACCGGAGCGCTCCTTTTATTATTGCTCGGGAAATAAAGGGGCAGCGGGTCAAGGTGTCACACACCATAGGACATGAAAAAAGCCGCCATGAGAGGCAGCTCTTTCTTGTATTTGTTTGAGGTACTAGAATATTTTTTCCTTGATACGTGCCTTCTTGCCGGTGAGTTTCCTGAGATAGAAGATGCGCGCCCTGCGTACCTTTCCATATTTATTGACCTCAACCTTGTCAATGAAGGGCGATGTAACCGGGAAAATCCTTTCCACTCCGATATTGCCTGACATTTTGCGGACAGTGAAGGTAGCCGTCATGCCAGATCCGCCTGATCTCTTAATGACCACGCCACGATACTGCTGTATCCTCTCCTTGTTACCCTCCTTGATCTTATAGTGTACCGTTACAGTGTCCCCTGCCCTGAATTTGGGGAACTCATTGCTGGTGGCGTACTCCTTTTCAACTACTTTCATTAAGTCCATCGCGCAAAAATAATTTATATGATCTATACTCTTTTAAAACAGGTCGCAAAGGTAGAAATATTTTTTTATTATCTGCAAAATATTCGTTGCAATTGCAGTAAAGATCAATGACCTGCGCCTTCAGGCATTTTGAGTTTGTTGCCTGCGTCAAGCACAATCCTCATGAGCCAATCCTGCGGATATCCCGGCTGTTGTACCTGTGGGGGAATATATTTGTGATTATCAGGCAGTTCTCTGCGCGTCTTGATGTTTCCATCCATATATTTGGTAAAGAGATGCTTGTACAATTCTCTCCACTCCTTCACAGTATTGTTTCCGGCATTGACCGAGTAGTTGGTGATGAGTTCAGTGCCCTTCTTTGCGGCGCCTCTGGAAGTGCTTTTGAAGAGTTCGGCAGCTGTGGCATCTATCCCGGCAATCTCACTGATATACTTCTGCTCCAGTTCCTTCTGTTTGGCCTGAAGGTCAGGTGTCATTACGTTTGCACGGCTATAGACGAAATTGGTGACCTCATTGAAAACCCAGAATGCCGCATCTGCACTGTAGGTCATTATGTCACCGTTGCCCACGGCAAATGAATGCGGAACGGATGTCATTCCGCAGTACATCGGGGTATAGACAGTATAGTATGTGTCATCAACTCCGAACCAGATGATACCTCCGACGGGATCAGGAAGCCATGAGCGGCTCTGAGTCACGAAAGAAAATCCGGTTTGCTGGGTGGAGGTAGCTCTCTCGTGCAGGTACATCTTGCCGTCGACCTGCCAGCTCATCGGTCTCCACCTGACGGTATTGGCATACGGACCGGCTCCGAAATCCTTTGACATATCCATGGGAGTACCCTGGTAATAGTCCCTCATCAATTCCATGACATCATCAACCCCGAGCTTTCCGTCAGGCTTGATCCACAGGGGCATCCTGTTTTCGAGGTCATATCCCATGGCATAATTGAGGTATTCACCCATCGAGCTGTTGACCCTGTTGAATGCAGCCCAGACACGTGCGTCACAGAAGCGAGCTCCGCTGAAGTCGACCGGTGCGTAGACATCGCTGAATGAAAAATCAACATCAGCTCCGTCAAACCATCCGAATCCTCGTGCTACATCCACAACATCAACGGCGTATACTGTTTCAACATCAGGATTAAAAACCTTGTCTATCTCAGCTGAGGTGATTGAAGTAGTTCCGTTGGCAAGAGGGAAGGTTTGTATCCTTGCCTGGTTTGCATGACCCGATATATAACCATCAGGTATTCTGCGGGCAACAAATGCCATTCCTTTTTTACCCGGGCCCTTGCCTATAATCTCCATAATCCATACCTCATTGGGATCTGATATGGAAAAAGATTCGCCTGAGCTGCAGTAACCGTATCTTTCAGTCAGGGTGACGATGGTATGTATTGCTTCCCTGGCATTTCTGGCCCTCTGCAGGGTAAGATATATCAGGCTGCCATAATCAATGATACCATCAGGATTATGGAGCTCACCACGGCCCCCGTAGGTTGTTTCACCTATTGCCAGCTGGTGCTGGTTAATGTTTCCCACCACTGAATAGGTAACCGGGGCCTGTTCAATTGTGCCCAGGAATTTGCCTGAATCCCATTCGTACACATCAACCATGGTGCCGGGCTTATACTTCATTGCAGGCCAGAAGTAAAGCTCTCCGTATAGAACATGGGAGTCAGCCGAGTAGGTGATCATGGTTGAGCCGTCTTTTGAGGCTCCTTTGGTGACCAGAAAGTTGGTGCATGCGTAACTCTTCTCAGTAAGCATCAGCATTACCACAAGAAGGCTCAGCATAAGGGATGTGATTCTCTTCATATTTGTTAATTTATTTAAATTGTTGTATTCCAAATAAATACCAGTCCGTAACGTCAGTTTCGGCAACGGACAGGTCTCAAAAATAGCATCTTTAATTAAAAAACAATACCCCTTAAAATCATTATTACCGAACTGATCCGCTCGGCGTCTGCGCTTTTGAGCAAGTATTCCGACTGGAGGCGGGGGTCTCCCATATAGATGCCTTTCCTGCGGAATTTCATCTTGCTCTCCCTCTGCCTGCGTCCGGAAAGGTGGTATTCGCGTGCTCCCGTGCTGGCAGTAAGGAGGGCAATGTTATATTCGTCTATTCCTCCTCCGGGCATAATTGTAATCCGTCCGGCTGCATCCTTAATAAGTGTTTTAATCAGTGGAGCTCCCTCGATGGCGTTTTTTGCCTGGCCTGATGTCAGCAGTCTCTCCGCTCCGGTGGCTATCACCTCCTCCAGGCCCTTCCGGGGATCTCTGCAAAGATCGAATGCACGGTGGAAGGTGAGGCTCATGGGTGAGGCATACTCGGCCAGAAGAGACGTTCGTTCAACATCCACGGTACCGTCATTATTGAGAATGCCAGTAACAATACCATTTGCCCCCAGTTCCCCTGCAGTGTCAATATCGCGTCGCATTACGCTGAACTCGTTATCACTGTATAGGAAGTCGCCGCTTCTGGGACGGATAAGAACATGGACCCTGATGCCGGTATTGCGGTGCACCGATTCAATCAGTCCGGCGCTTGGAGTTACCCCTCCCTCAACCAGGGCAGAGCACAGCTCTATCCTTCCGGCACCGGCAGCCTCGGCAATGATGGCCGACTCAACGGAGTCGACGCATATTTCAACTATAAGAGACAATTCTTTTCAATGAGGCTTTGAAAGTACATAATATTTAGATAATATTGTGTAATCTAAAACATTTAATCAGATGAAACCAACACTTATGGTGCTTGCTGCCGGAATGGGTAGCAGATATGGCGGCAACAAGCAGCTTGACCAGGTCGGACCTTCCGGCGAGACAATAATTGACTATTCAATTTATGATGCGAAGAGAGCCGGATTCGGCAAGGTGGTCTTTGTGATCAGGCGTGACATTGAGGAGCAGTTCAGGGAGACATTTGTGAAGAGGCTTAAGGATATCATTGAGATTGACTATGTGTTCCAGGAGCTTGGGAATCTCCCGGCAGGATACACAGTGCCTGAGGATCGCAAGAAGCCGTGGGGCACCAGCCATGCAATACTTGTGACCGAGCCAAAGATCCACGAGCCTTTCGGGGTTATCAATGCTGATGACTACTATGGCTATGAAGCCTTTAACGTACTGCATAAATTCCTGACAGAGGACAAGGATGATACTAATTTCTGCATTGTCGGCTACCGCCTTGGCAACACGCTCTCGGATCATGGTCATGTCAACCGCGGTATATGCAGAGTGAGTGATGATGGCTTCCTCCGGAACATTGTCGAAACCCGTGGAATAGAAAAGAAACCTGATGGTATCTTTGCTCCCGGCCCCGAAGGGAACATCAACCAGTATACGGGAGACGAGATAGTATCAATGAACCTCTTTGGCTTTAAGCCCTCAGTATATAAATACCTGAACATGGAGTTCAGCAACTTCCTTGACGAGAGAATGACCGATCCCAAAGCCGAGCTTGACATCCCCACTTCACTGGACAAGTTTGTCAAGAAGGGAGAGATAACCATTCAGATATTGAGAAGCAGCAGCATGTGGTTTGGAGTAACCTACAGGGAGGACAAACCGTTTGTGGTTGACAGCATCAGAAAGATGGTTGACCAGGGTCTGTATCCTGAAAAATTGTTCTGACATTACGGCAGGTTAATCTGCATCCTGCACCTGCCTATTAAATAGAATTATCTGCATCCGTATTCCGTACCGAGGGGTCTCAGCCCACTCGCTGCCCGCATTAGTGAATGATCCGCATACGTATTACCTACCACCTGAATTCAGACCTCACAATATTGACGTTGCCAAGATTGTCAGATACGCGGAGCTCAATATCGTGAAGGGTGTTGGCCTTCATTGGTGATTTGCCGGGCCTGCATACCAGGAGGTCATTCTTGGCATCATACTCCGCCAGGATCCATTCGCCGTCAACAACCATTTCATAGCTCTTTATACCCGAAAAATCATCACGGATAGTGGCGGTGAACAGCGATCTTCCCGTCAGGTTGGCTCCCCTGGAGAAGGAGAAGCTGGCTGAGGGGGGTATCGTATCAATGGTGACGGCATAATCACCCAGCCTGTTAACCTCGTCGGTCACAAAGCCATATCTGAAGGCACCTCCGGAGTAGGAGGGTTCCCCTCGGCCATCAATCCTGGCCAGGCACATTTTATCCTGCTTCCCCGGGATGATTGTGTCAGGTCTTATTGAGAGCCTGATCCTCTTATGCAGGGGCACGGTCTCATTATGCACTGAGTGTATGGGTGAAAGCCATCTGTTACCTGCATCTCTTGTCTTGTGGATAAACCAGAGAGTATCATAGAGCGTCCCGGCCGGGAAGTGAATCCTTATGCCGTCAGCAGTAAAGTCAGCAGCACTGTTCCATGGCAATACCTTGCTGCAGTTCATTTCAGCCGGTGGCACCGGGGCTGTGGCGACGGACCGGATCCTGAAGGTCACCCATGACCTGTTGTTGAAGCTGTCAGTGACTATTATCCTGATCTCATGCTCCCTGTCATCATTGAACCTGAGCACTCCGCGTCCCATGTGCGGACCGTACATTGAGAGCCTGTTCCCTGGCTGAATGTGTAGCCGGTGGATGTATTCGCCTGAGTTGATACGGGAAGCGTAGTCAATGTGCGCATTGATGTACCTCGATTCACTGTAGGCGAAACGGTCTGCTCTGTAGCTATATATCGTTACGTCGTCAGCCAGAAGTTCAATGGTGTAAATTCCGCACCTGTTGGAGCTGTTATCAAATGTATCCCAGCATTTAATACCTATGCCCGTCTCTCCGTGAATGACGGGGGAGACCGGGGCTGATATGGCGTATGAGCCATCTGAGGGTACCGTTCTCAGGGTAACCTTGTTGTGGCTGTTGTTGACGGAGGCGTGGCTTGTGAGAGGATACAGGATCACCTTGTCTATTACCGGCCTCATACGGTCGCTTATGCCCAATCCCTTGTATCTGAGAGGATTCACCGGGTCTTCGGAATCTGAGTCACGTAACTCGAAGTGAAGATGTGGTCCTGTTGATCCCCCCGTATTTCCTGACCAGGCTATAACCTCACTTCTGGTCACCCTGAACTGATCACGCTGCGGGAAAAGAGAGACGGTGAAGCTCCTCCTGGCGTACTGGTTTTGAAGCACGAAGTCCTCAATATCCGGTCTGAAGCTCCTGAGATGAGCATATACTGAGGAGATCCCTGAAGGATGTCTGACGTACAGAGCTTTACCGAAGCCGGTGGGGCTGACTGCTATCCTGTAAACATATCCGTCATCAATGGCAAGAATATCTTTACCCTGAACGCCCCCGGTACGATAATCAATTCCGGAGTGAAAATGGTCTGCCCTGAGCTCTGCAAAGCTGGCGGACAGGGAGGGAGTATCACGCAGCGGACTTGCCAGGGAGATTTCTCCCGCGGACTGTGAACTAACTATGGTGGTGGCTGTTATAGCCAGTGCAAGTAATATTGTCTTTTTGTGCATAACGGTGTCAGATTTGCAAATCTAATCCTCTGCCCTTAAAGAGCAAACTTAATGCCGGCTTTTTTTGAAATGAGTAAAACAAATATTACTTTTGTAGTATAGTTGTCAGCCATGAATGCAAAGGGATATGAGGAGTATCTTTTGCTCAGAAGATCGGTGGAATCATTGGTTTCAGAGCATGAGAAGCTGGTTGAGCTGGCAGCCGGTTTGAAGAATGAACTGTCAGAGGCCAGAAAGCTGCTGGCAGAAAAAAACGAAGAAGTAAAGGAGCTTCAGGCAAGATACGAAAGAGCTAAGTTCTCGGGGGCTGTCCTCGGGAGCGGGGAGGATGCCGTAACGGCGAGGAGGAGAGTGAATGAACTTGTGCGGGAGATAGATAAATGTATTGCTCTTTTAGACAGATAATTATATAGTGATGGATGATAAGCTTTCGATCCGTGTGAATGTGGCCGACAGGTATTATCCGTTGAAGGTTGAAAGTGAAAACGAGGAACGTATCCGAAAGGCAGCCAGGCTGATCAATGAGAAGGTGCTTCAGTACAAGCAGCGTTACGTTGACAAGGATACGCAGGATTTTCTGGCGATGGCCGCCCTCCAGTATGTGATAAGGCTCATTGAGATTGAGGAGAGCGAGGAGGATACAGGCCTTGAAGAAGGATTGAAGGAGTTAGCAGAAAAAGTCAACCTCTGTCTGTCAAAGAAGTAGATACGCGTTCTTTAAAATAGCAGGATATTGCCCGCATTGTTTCTCTATTCGTTTTGGAAACTCAACAGTTTATACTTTGGAGATGGTCTTGGTTTGCCCAGGACAGGCCTCAATCCGGTTCGCCGGAATCCCGATTGCATCGGGACGGTGGAAGTCCGAAGCAGAGCGGCCGCTCCTTCCATGTAGATATGGGGTTTTTTAAAAGTTGGAGAGACTCTGCGGGTTTTTTATAATATTAATTTCAATAAAATGATCATAGCAGATATATCATCAGGGGTTTGTTTCGCCATAGCCGGAGCGGCCCTGATTGCAGGATCAGGACTGTCATATTACATGTGGCAGCTGATGCTGCGGAATAGAAAGAAGAAGATAATTACCGAAGCAGAGGCTGAAGCCGAAGTTATCAGAAAGGAGAAGATTCTCCAGGCAAAGGAGAAGTTTTTGCAGCTCAAGGCAGAGCATGAAAAGGTCATAAACGAGCGTAATAACCGGATAGGCCAGGCTGAAAACAGAATCAAGCAGAAGGAGCTTACGCTGTCACAGAAGCTGGAAGAGGCTCAGCGCCGCAAGAATGAGGTAGATGCGATCCGTGATAACCTGACGCAGCAGATGGAGTTGCTCGACAAGAAGTCGGAAGAGGTATCAAAACTACACAGACAGAAGGTTGAACAACTGGAGGCTGTTTCAGGACTCTCGGCGGAGGAGGCCCGGAATGAACTGGTTGAGTCACTGAAAGAGGAGGCGCGTACAGACGCAATGTCATATATCAATGAGATACTTGACGATGCCAAGATGACCGCCACCAAGGAAGCCAAGCGGGTAGTGCTGATGGCTATACAGCGTGTGGCAGCCGAGACCGCTATAGAGAATGCCGTAACGGTCTTTCATATTGACTCTGACGAGATCAAGGGCCGGATAATCGGTCGCGAGGGCCGTAATATCAGGGCTCTGGAAGCAGCAACCGGAGTGGAGATAATAGTGGATGATACTCCTGAAGCAATAGTGTTATCGGGGTTTGACCCGGTGCGTCGTGAGATAGCCCGACTGTCGCTTCACCAGCTGGTCACTGACGGCCGCATCCATCCTGCACGAATAGAGGAGATAGTGGATAAGACCCGCAAGCAGATTGAAGAGGAGATAGTGGAGACAGGCAAGCGCACGGCTATTGACCTCGGCATACACGGCCTCCACCCGGAGCTGATAAGGATGGTGGGAAAGATGAAGTACCGTTCTTCATACGGTCAGAACCTTCTTCAGCATTCAAGGGAGGTGGCAAACCTTGCCTCTATAATGGCGGCTGAGCTGGGACTGAATCCAAAACTTGCAAAGAGGGCAGGATTGCTGCATGACATTGGTAAGGTGCCCGATGATGAACCTGAACTGCCACATGCAGTTCTGGGCATGAAGCTGGCAGAGAAATATAAGGAGAAGCCGGAAGTTATCAATGCCATAGGGGCACACCATGATGAGACTGAGATGACCACCCTCATTGCGCCCATAGTACAGGTTTGTGACGCCATTTCCGGCGCCCGTCCCGGAGCAAGACGTGAGGTCATCGAATCATACATAAAGAGACTTAATGAACTGGAATCGGTTGCTCTCTCTTACCCGGGAGTGACCAAGACATATGCCATACAGGCAGGAAGAGAGCTAAGGGTTATCGTGGGAGCGGACAAGGTGTCGGATAAGGATACGGAAAACCTCTCTTTTGAGATTGCACGCAAGATCCAGAATGAGATGACCTATCCCGGACAGATCAAGATTACTGTAATCAGGGAGACAAGGGCAGTTAACTACGCCAAATAATGAAGAAGCTTAAGATCCTTAACATCGTCGGCGCCAGGCCCCAGATCATCAAGGCCTCAGCTATCAGCCGGGCGATCGCGGGGGAGTTTGCCGATGACATCCGGGAGGTTATTGTGCATACAGGTCAGCATTATGACAGGGAGCTTTCAGATGTTTTCTTCGATGAACTCGAGATAAAGAACCCGGATCACAACCTTCAGGTAGGGTCCGGGAGGCACGGGCGTCAGACAGGTATGATCATGGAGCGTATTGAGGATGTGATACTGAATGAAAAACCTGACTGCGTGGTGATCTACGGGGATACGAATTCCACCCTTGCCGCTGCCCTTGCAGCATCAAAACAGCACTTCCCGGTGGTGCACATTGAAGCCGGAATGAGGTCATTCAACAAGACCATGCCTGAAGAGCTTAACCGCATCATGGCGGATCATGCCTCAACACTGCTGATAGCGCCTACAAATACAGCCTTCAAAAACCTGATGGCAGAGGGATTCCGCCCCGAGAACGTGGCACCATATACAATCAACAACCCCAGGGTCTTCCTGACAGGTGATATCATGTTTGACAACAGCCTCTTCTACGCTGATCTCGCAGAGCGAAAAAAGAGTGACCTTCTGGAAGGAATGGGGCTGGCAGAGAAGGAGTTCGTGCTGGTAACCATTCACCGTGATTCAAACACTGATGACGCGGACAGGCTGAAAGCGATCTTCAGTACCATGAGAGAGCTCTCGGAGGCGAACGAAATGCCCATGATGATGCCGCTGCATCCGAGAACGATGATCGCACTGCGAAACCGTGTGCCGGAGCTGTATGCCCATCTGTCAGACCATCCTCTCATCAGGGTGATGCCCCCGGTATCATTTCTTGAGATGATACTTCTTGAAAAAAAGGCAAGGCTGATAATAACCGATTCAGGCGGGGTGCAGAAGGAGAGCCATTTCTTCTCACGGCCATGCATTGTACTGCGGAAAGAGACCGAATGGGTTGAGCTGGTCAGAAATGGCACAGTGAAGCTTGCAGATGCTGACCCCGTGAAGATAAAGGAGTCATGGGACTATTTCATGGCAAACGGTGAAACACTCCAGTACCCTGCCTTTTATGGTGACGGCAAAGCAGCAATAACTATTCTTAAAGAGATACTTGCAGTCTTCAGGAGCTGAGCCTGTCAAGAACGTGCCCGGCCAGCGCCCTGACAGCCGGCTTATAGTCGTTCAGAAATTCTCCCGTAACCCTGTTGCCTATCACCACGCAGAGTGTCAGGGCACGATGATTAAGCAGCTTCGCCAGTCCATAAATGGCTGAACTTTCCATCTCATAGTTGGTTACCCTTTCACCCCTGAAACGGAAAGAGGTTATGTTGTCATTGATATCACTGTCAAAAGGCTCCAGTCTCAACCGACGGCCCTGCGGAGCATAGAATCCCGGAGTTGAGATGGTGATCCCCTGTGTCATCCCTGACGCCAGTCTGTCAAGCAGGGAAGCATCTGCTTCCACGGCATAGGGGTATGGCAATAGATCAGGCCATTCAAGATGGGCCGCCAGCGCGTCAGCCAGCATATGGTCAAGACACCATTCATAGCCCTCATAAAAGTGTAATACGCCGTCAAATCCGACAGCCTTTGAAGTGGCTACGAAGGAGCCTGCGGGCAGTTCGGCCTGCAAGCCGCCAGCGGTGCCAATCCTGATAAATGAGAGTGACCGCGGCTCTTCCACCGCTATCCCTGTGGCAAGGTCTATGTTGGCAACTGCGTCCAGCTCATTGACTACAATATCAATGTTATCAGTTCCGATACCTGATGAAATAATACTCACCTCAACCTCACGGTAGCTTCCGGTTATGGTACTGAATTCCCTGTTGCCCTTCCGGACACGCACCGAATCAAGCATCTCACCCAGCATCTCAACCCTTCCGGGATCACCTACTATGATGATATTGTCAGCTATCTCCCCGGGAAGAAGGTGAAGATGGAACACTGAACCGTCAGGATTGGTAATCAATTCTGTTTTTTTCATAACCTGTTCAATAAGCTGCAAAAATACAAAAAATGTCAACCCTCCGTCAAACACCGTTCAAGTGGTACAGGCAGTTAATAATTGTTAATTCGGTAATAGCCTTCTGATGTTACAATTGAGAGGAATATCTTTGCCGACAAACGCAAAAAAGATTTTGATGCAGATGCCTACAGGGAACAAAACCCCGGCCGGAAGAGTGCTTTTTATATTGCTTCTTTTGCTTATATGCTCTGGTACAGCAACAGTTGGTGCACAACAGAAGAAGAACATTGAGGCAGTACGGACCCCAGTTAAGATTAAGATAGACGGCAGGCTTGATGAACCCTCATGGCTTGATGCCCCTTCTGCCGGAGACTTTATAATATATAATCCTCATAATGGTGTACCATCATCCAAAAGGAGCGAGGTCAGAGTACTGTATGATGATGACGCCCTGTATATTGGGGCAATGCTGTATGATGAAGCCCCTGACAGTATATTTATGGAGTTGGGAGAGAGGGATGAAGGAGATATAAATGCAGATCATTTCTGGATTGAGATCTCGCCGTTTAATGACGGACTCAATGGTGAGATGTTTAAGGTTTCCGCATCCAATGTACAGATAGACAACAAACTTACCACCGGTGACAGCTGGGGTCACGATGATACATGGGACGCCGTTTGGGAGAGCCATACAAGCATAGCCGAGGAGGGATGGATAGCAGAGATCAGGATCCCTTATTCGGCTCTGCGCTTTCCCGGGACAGCAACCCGGTTATGGGGGATAAACTTCTGGCGTGAGATAAGACGCACCAGGGAGACCTCATCATGGAACTTCGTGACCAAGGAGTTCGGAGCAACCATAGCCCACCTGGGTGAACTGACAGGCATAAGGGATATTGAACCCCCGTTGCGTCTGTCACTTGTGCCTTATGTCTCAGGCTATCTTGAGCATGTGTCAGATGAACCAGGGGTGGGTACCTCCTATAACGGTGGACTCGATCTGAAGGTGGGACTGACAGAGAGCTTTACACTGGATGCTACGCTGATACCCGATTTCGGGCAGGTGCAGTCAGATGATCATGTTCTGAACCTTTCTCCATATGAGGTCAAGTATAACGAGAAAAGGCCCTTTTTCATGGAAGGGACAGAACTTTTCAACAAGGGAGACATTTTTTATTCAAGGCGCATTGGTGGCACTCCACACCTGGTCAGGGATGTTCATGGCATGACGGAAGAAAATGAGATTGTCACCCGCAACCCTGCAGAAGTTAGCCTGCTTAATGCCACAAAAATATCAGGAAGAACAGACGGGGGGCTGGGTATCGGGCTCTTCAATGCTGTCACAAACAGCACCTGGGCTGAAGTGGAGAATGTTCTTACGGGTGAGACCAGGCACATCAGGACCGAACCCCTGACAAATTACAATATGCTGGTGCTCGACCAGACGCTGAAGAATGACTCTTATGTAAGCCTTATGAATACAAATGTGATCAGGGCTGCTGAAAAGGATGAGCACTTCTATACTGCCAATGTGACCGGATTCGAGGCACTCTTAAAGAGTGCCAACAGGCTCTGGTCAGCCTCCGCCGGCGGCTCGCTGAGCCAGAAGTATTACTCCGCTGCAGAAACGGCCCTGGGCCATTCAATAGGATTCAATGCCGGCAAGACAGGGGGCAGGTTCAGGACTGACTATAATTTTTCACTGTTGAGTGATACATATGACCCCAATGACATGGGTTACCTGCGCAACAACAACGAAATAAGCCATTCACTTGATTTCGGATACAATACCTTCGAGCCCTTTGGCAATTTCATGTCAACGCGTACCTCTGTCGAACTTAATTACAGCCAGCTCTACAATCCCAGGGCATTCACCTCAGCAGGAGCGGAGCTCAGCGGTATGGTTATTCTAATGAACTATTGGTCATTTTCACTTGACCTCGAGATTAATCCATGGGGAGAGAATGATTATTTTGAACCACGTACCAGTGACATGTCAATGTATTATCATCGCCCTCCTTCAGTGGAAGCAGGATTCAGGGGTGACACTGACAAGAGCAAGAGGTTTTACATAGAGGCCAATGCAGCATATTACAGGGCCTGGTCAGACTACGGGCAGCATGGCTATATGTGGGCATTTCAGCCTGAGTTCAAGGTCAGCAGGCGTTTTTCATTTGATTATTCGCTCTCAGTTGAAAAAATGTTCAATGATATAGGATTTGTGCCTGCCGATCCGGCTGAGGGGATCACATTCGGTAAGCGCAATGTGTCAACCATTACCAATACCCTTTCAGGAGCTCTTGTCTTCACAGCCAGTTCCTATCTCACGCTGCGCGGCCGGCATTACTGGTCCAGGGCCGACTATGACGGTGATTATTATACCCTTCAGTCTGACGGTGGTCTGCTTGACCGGGTTCACTCCACCACGGTGAATAACAGTGATGTGAATACCAACTTTCTGAATGTTGATTTAATATACACCTGGCGTTTTGCACCCGGGAGCGAGCTTTCCCTTGCCTGGAAGAATGCCATTCGCGGAGAGGGTGAACAGATAATAACCAACGGACTCGACAATCTCAGTGAGCTATTCTCAATGCCTCAAACAAACAGTATTTCTCTGAAAATTTTGTATTACCTTGACTACCAGAATTTCAGAAAACTGTTCAGGTCAAAGTAATTTAATTTCAATATGATACAGAGAAAGCAGACTTTATTCCTGCTGGCTGCCGCAATTTTGTCGGGGTTCATGCTGACGGGAGAACTGGTCCGGTTGAACACCGCGAGCGGCACATTCTTCACTATTGGCTTCATGGGTCTGACCGAAAACGGGGAAGAGGTAATACAACGCCTCTGGCCTCTGACGGTGATTATTGCACTGGTTCCCCTGCTGGCTCTTATTGCGATATCTATATACAAAAAGAGAACAGTTCAGATGAGATTGACCATGCTTGTGCTGTTGCTTTCCCTGGGCACCCTGATTCTCGGAGCCTTTTATGTGCTGATGTTTGACAGGAAAATAGATATAACAGTTGTGTGGACGGTGAAGTCGCTTTTCCCGCTTGTGTCTGCCATCCTGGCATGGCTGGCCTATCGCGCCATAATGAAGGATGAGATGAGAGTCAGATCCTATGACCGTCTCAGATGATCTCCAGCCGCTCCTGATCGGTAATCTTTTCGCAATACTGGCATTTCAGCGCAACAGGCTTCTTTGAGACAACCCTGAAACGGGTGGTGACCTTCTCGAAGTTGGTTATGCATTTGGGATTCATGCACTTGGCTATGGCAATGATTGTATCCGGCACTTCCACAACACGCTTCTCAATCACCTTGTAGTCCTGGATGATATTCAGTTTTGCATTGGGAGCAACAAGTGCTATCCTGTTGATGTCATCATCCTGGAAAAACTTCCCGGCAATCTTAATGATTGCCTTTTTGCCGTCAGTTTTACTGTCGAGATTAGTTCCGAAGGTGATCTGATTTCTTATTTTGTCAAGACGAAGGATCTTGATAACCTTGAAGAGAGTACTTGCGGGTATATGATCAATCACTGTGCCACTTTCGATGGCACTGACGAGCAACTGCTTCTTGTCATTTATATTTTTCATGGCTGATTATTTTAGTCCGAGTAGTGCGGAGATGATTGCCTGCCTGGTATATACTCCGTTAAGGGCCTGTTCAAAGTAGTATGCCTTGCTGTTGGAGTCAACATCAGTATTGATCTCGTTTACACGGGGCAGCGGATGAAGTATTTTCATTCCCGGCTTGGTTTCAGCAAGCATGTTTTCCTGAAGCACATATGCGTTCTTAACCTTTTCATACTCCATGGGATCAGAGAAGCGTTCGCGCTGCACACGTGTCATATATACAATGTCAGCCATGTTGATCACCTCATTCAGGTCTATAGTCTCGTAGTAGTCCAGACCGAGGTTTTTGAGGTACAATTTGTACTCGTCAGGCATCATCAACTCCTCGGGTGCCACAAAGTTGAATGAGGTCTTCCATCTAGACATTGCCATCAGCAGCGAATGAACCGTCCGTCCATACTTCAGGTCACCCACCATGCAGATGTTCAGGTTGTCAAGAGTACCCTGCGTCTTTAGTATGGAATAGAGGTCAAGCAATGTCTGGGTGGGGTGCTGGTTAGCGCCGTCACCTGCGTTTATGACCGGTACTGTGGCAATCTCACTGGCGTACCTTGCACTGCCCTCTACGGGATGCCTCATCACAATCAGATCAACATAGTTGTTTACTGTCCTGATAGTGTCATTCAGCGTTTCTCCCTTGGTAACACTTGAGTTGGAAGAGTCGGTGAATCCGATGACCTTGCCTCCCAGTTTGTTGACAGCACTCTCAAAGCTGAGACGAGTACGCGTAGAAGGCTCAAAAAAGAGCGTTGCCACAACCTTGCCGCGAAGAATATCCTGAACAGGATTCTTCTCAAATTCAGCGGCAAGCCCGAGAATCTTTAGGATCTCCTCTGTAGTCAGATCATCAATTGAGACTAAGCTTTTAGTTTTCATCAAGATGTATTTTTAATTGCCTGAACGGTAACAAAGTTATTATAACTGAGACTGCAACAATTGATTTGTTAAAAACTATTTAATAAAAAGGTCCGCTAAAGTGTCGCGAACCATTTCATCTGAAGTCCTGTAATCCTTGTCAGTCTTCCGGTTATTTGTTCCGAGGCAGAATGGCGGAAGGTGATCTCCATGGCAACATGATTCCCTGTATACCGGTGATCTGTCTGACTGCATGATTCCTCCTTAAGGACCTTCATTACGTCATTCATCGCGGCATAGGGAAAGGAGATATGCCATTTCTCCATAATATGTTCCTCCACAATAACAGCGTTGTCCAATGCATCAGCTGCTGCTGTGCGGTAAGCGTTTATAAGTCCGCTTACTCCGAGGAGGGTGCCGCCGAAATACCTTATGACCACCACCATCACGTTAGTCAGTTCACGTGAGTTGATCTGCCCCAGAATGGGTTTCCCTGCAGTGCCTGATGGCTCACCGTCATCATTGACCCGCCACGCCTGTCTGTCAGGTGAGAGTACCCACGCAAAGCAGTGGTGCCTTGCATCATGATACTCCTTCCTCAGCTCTCCAAGCCTGGCTTTTATCTCCTCCTGAGAGGTTACCGGGATCGCGATACCTATGAATCTGCTGCCCCTGTCCCTGAAGAGACCCCTTGCCTCACTTTCTATTGTTTTATATGTATCTGAAAAGAGCATAATGGCTGGCGAAGATCCGTTGAAATATTATCCTGCTAGTGCATTCGCACCTTTGAAAAGTGTAATTATTCCCATTAATATCAAGACGATATAAACCACATTGGTGAAAGTCTTCTGACTTATTCTGGCTACCAGTCTGTCACCCGTGTAAAGGCCTGCCAGCAGTGCGGGCACCGAGCAGAGCGCAAGGAAAAATATCTCTGTTTTGACCAGGCTGGAGATGAGATAGAAGAGCAGGGCATATGTGACTGCAAAAAGAATGAATACTGAGATCAGAGCATTGAATTTCTCTTTTGGGGTCTTCATTGATGCCAGTATTATTGCCACGGGGGGTCCGGTTATGCCTGTGGCACCCGCGAGCACTCCGCCGAAGATACCACTCAGTGTCATGGCAGAAGTGTCAGTTTTAATGCCAAAGTTCATTCCCCTGGCCAGTGCTATTACGATGAAGATGATCAGAACGCCCCAGGTGAGCTGGATATATGCCGGGTTGATGTATTTGAGTATAAGAGTCCCTGCTGCCACGCCGGCTCCGGTCCACAGCGCCATCCTTCCCAATGGCTGATCCCTGACGATCTCGCGTGAACGACGGAAATAGAGTATAGAGAAGATTGCGTTGATCATGGCTATAAAGACTGCAGTGTCTGACACCGGGATAAAGAACTGTATCAACGGTACCGCAACCAGTGCCAGTCCGAATCCGGTGAATCCCCTTACTACAGAAGCAATAAAGATGATCAGTGACAGGGAAATAATATTTGCAGCCGTAAGCATTTTATTCCTCGTATAATGCCATCTGCCTGAAGTCAGATTTGAATGACTCTGCTGACACCTCCCATCTTGAGATCTCATCACTGAGGCTCATACCTTTTATCAGCACTTCGCGCATGCGGTTGTCACCTGAAAGTATATCAAAGGGCATATGCCTGTATTCATATTCATACGGGGGGGGATTGAATCTAAGGGAATCGTCAGGTGATGTACGGATGATGGCGTCAATGAGGTGAAGGGCCGTGGTTACCGGCCTGAAGAGAGAGGGTTCGGTCACGTGTATCTGTATCCCCCTGCAATACTCTCCGGCATATTTGTTGAATGTAGGAATGAAATCATGCATTCTGAACTCACATCCCGGCAGCCTGCGGTTTCGCATCTCCATGAGGAGACTCCTTCCGTCTATCCACGGGGCTCCGATAAGTTCAAACGGTATGACCGTGCCCCTTCCTTCTGATACATTCAGAGCCTCTGCCAGTACTGTTCCCGGATATACCACTGCTGTCTGTTGGGTTGGCATATTCGGAGAGGGCAGCACCCAGGGCAGTCCTGTCTCATTGTAGAGGGAGTTGCGTTTCCATCCTTCTGCCCTGATAATATGAAGCTCACATCCGGGCAGATGCTTCTCCCTGATCCACAGTGCCATTTCGCCCATGGTCATCCTGTGGCAGAGGGGGATTGATGCTCCTCCGACGAAGGTGAAATACTCTTCCTGCAGTATGGGCCCGTCAACCTGTATCATACCGATAGGGTTTGGCCTGTCAAGAATATATACAGGTATCCCTGCCTCAGTGCATGCTTCCATACACTGTTTGACTGTCCAGATGTAGGTGTATAATCGTGCACCCACATCCTGCAGGTCAGCAACAAATGCTTCCAGGCCGTCAAGCATTGCCGCTGTCGGCCTGCGGTGCTCGCCGTATAGACTGTAGACAGGGATACCCAGCCAGGGATCATTGGTTCCTTCCCACTCTATCATATTGTCCTGTGTCTGCCCATGAAGACCGTGCTGAGGCCCGAAGAGGGCTGCCAGTGTACATTCTTCATTATCACCGAATATCTCGGTGGCGTGCCGGTAGTCTGAAGAAATGCTTGATGAATGGCACAGCAGGCCAATTCTTCTTCCCCGCAATCCAGGCGGCAGCCTGCGTGATACCATGTCAAGTCCGGAGAGTACTTTCATATAAACGCAAAAATAGTTAAAAGAGTGGCGGTGGCAAGGGGTCGGTCTACGCCGGACGGAAATTATCAATATATTTACAACATCCGGTCCGGTCCGGATGTTGAATATTGAAAAAAATGACATGAAGGAAAATCTTATCTTACTGATACTTGCAGTGACGGCGCTCTCCGGACACGCAATGATGCAGGAGAGATTATCGAAATATCCTCCCTCAGCCAGCCCTGACAGAATCATTCTGAACATAACCCGGGATCCGGCAACTTCTATGGCAGTCACCTGGAGAACTGACACAACAATCAACGAAACCCTGGCACAGATCTCTGTCAATCTCCCCACGGTATTTCTTGCAGATTCCGCCTCAGTGGTGACCGGGATATATGAAGATATTGAAGGTGATGGCGTTGTGGGCAGATTCCATTCAGTTCAGTTCACCGGACTGATTCCGGGAACAACTTATGCCTACCGCGTAGGATCAGGTCCCTCCGCCAGCGAATGGTTTACCTTCACCACAGCCGAATCAGGTGAAGCACCTTTTAGCTTTATCTATTTCGGCGATTCCCAGCTTGGTAGCAAATCATTGTATGCCAGGGTTATCAGGCAGGCTTACCGGTCAACTCCCGTTGTTGCCCTGATGCTCTTCGGGGGAGACCTTGTGGATGGCGGTTCCGGTTCTACCCTGCATGATGATGAATGGGGCGACTGGCATGCGGCTGCCGGATTCATCACCGCTGAGGTGCCGGTGGTGGCGACACCGGGAAATCATGAATACTATGATCCGGCAGAAAGGGGTAAGCGTGATCTCAACAGGTACTGGCGAGCGGGATTCACCCTGCCGGAAAATGGACCGGCAGGACTGGAGGAGACAGCCTATTCTGTAGATTACCAGGGAGTAAGATTCATAATTGTCAACTCTGACGAGATGATAAGAAATGAATCTTTTGCAAAGGGTCAGACAGATTGGGTGGAGGCTCTTTTGCGGGACAATCCATGCAAATGGACTGTTGCCTTATTCCATCACCCGGTCTATTCCACCTCGGCCAGGAGAAACAACATTGTCATCAGGGAGAATCTGAAGCCGCTTTTTGACAGGTATGGCGTGGACCTGGTATTGACCGGTCATGATCACACCTATGCTCGTGGTATGCCTCTGCCTGAAGAGGGTAAAAGGAGCGAAGGCCGGGCAGGAACAGTCTATGTTGTCTCGGTCAGCGGATCAAAGCAGTACAGGCAGGATGCAGATCAATGGTGGCAGGCAGGTCTGACGAACACCCAGTTATGGCAGAAGATCAGTATTGATGGTAACAGACTTACCTACAGGGCTTATGATGCCTCAGGCAGCCTGGCTGACCAGTTCGTCATTACCAGGAAAAAGAATGGTAGCAAACGGATTGGCACCATGTAGCCGATGAAACAGAAATGAACAGGAAAAAATGAAATACAACAATCTCTTACTGATAGTTGCGTTCGCAGGCATAATCTCCTTCTCATGCACAAGGACCGGAGACAGGCTTGAGATTTACGTCACTACTGATCTGCATGGCATGTTGCTCCCGTTTGATAATACGGAAGGTGAGTCCACTGACCGTTCTCTCGCCAATCTTGCAAGCCTGGTGAAGGCAGGAGGCAATGCAAACATGATCCTTCTTGACAACGGCGACATCCTCCAGGGAGATCCATTGGCCTATTACTACAATTTCGTTGACACAACAGAAACCCATATTATCGCAGATATCCTCAATCATCTGGGTTATGATGCTGCCACCGTGGGAAATCACGATATTGAGGCCGGTCATGATGTCTATGACCGCGTGAGGAAGGAGTATAATTTTCCCATGCTTGCAGCCAATGCGGTTAATGTCAGCACGGGTGATCCCTATTTTGAACCGTACACGGTTATCCGTAAAAAAGGATTGAAGGTTGTGGTCTTCGGGCTTATTACCCCTTCTGTTCCGCGCTGGCTGCCTGAATCACTCTATCATGGCATCAGGTTTGAGAACATGATCTCCACTGCCAGGAGATGGATGCCGGAAATGCTTGCCGAGGAGCCTGATCTGGTAATAGGCCTGTTCCATTCCGGCATGGGTGACGAGAGGGACAGGGGAGATGATGAGAACAGCACCCTGGCTGTTGCAATGAATGTGCCGGGATTTGATATCATCTTCTGCGGTCATGATCACCGGCAGGATATAAAAGAGGTTCTCAACGATGCCGGAAAGAAGGTTCTGGTTCTCGATGGAGGCAGTCGCGCCGCAGCCCTGATGAATGTGACTGTTGACATCAAAAGAGAGACTGACGGAAGCCTGTCTCCGGAGTTGAGCGGAAGGCTGATCCAGATGAATACTATTCCTGAGTCAACTGCCTTCCTTAAGAGATACAGGAATGTATCCGGCAGAGTCCGGGAATACACCTCGGAGGTTATCGGACATTCGTCAGCACGTGCAACCACCCGCGACGCCTTTTTCGGGCCGTCAGCCTTCGTTGACCTGATTCATCTTATGCAGCTTGAGCTCACAGGAGCCCGGATATCACTTGCCGCACCGCTTTCCTTTGACCAGTCAATAGATAAGGGAGAGCTGAGGATAAGGGATATGTACCGGCTTTACAGGTTCGAGAACTTTCTTTACACGGTGAACATGACGGGAGGTGAGATTGATCGGCACCTGGAACATGCTGCAGGACAGTGGTTCGAGACCATGGAGAAGAGCAGTGATTATATGCTTAAGTACAGGTATGATGAAAATGGCAGGCTGGTAATGGTCAATGGCACGGCCCGCCTTCGAAACCAGTCATACAACTTTGAGTCAGCCATGGGTATCTGTTATACTGTTGATGTGAGTAAACCTCAGGGAGCGAGGGTCAACATCACCACGCTCAGTGATGGTACTCCTTTCAGCTATAGCGAAAACTATACTGTTGCAGTGAACTCATACCGGGCCAATGGCGGTGGCGGTCATTTCACAGCAGCTGGTATCACCGGCAAGGAGCTGGAGAGGAGGATTGTCTCAGCCACGGAGCGCGATCTCCGTCACTATATGACTGAATGGATAAGGCAACGCGGCACTATCAGCCCGGAGCCACTGAGTGAATGGAGTATCATTCCTGCAGAATGGGCAGCCAGTGCTGAGAAACGTGAGAGAAAGCTTCTTTTCGGCAGTAACTGAGTATCTGATTCATATGAGAATATTTATAAAGATTGGCATTTTTTGCCTGTTTCTGTTGACCCTGACGTCAGCCGGAAGCGTAAGACAGAAGCCCGTTAACCTTATCTTGTTCATCGGTGACGGAATGGGTGTGTCTCATGTCTATGCAGCCATGACTGTTTCAGGAAACAACATGACATTCCCTTCATTCCCGGTAACCGGATTCAGCAAGACCCATTCCGCCAACAGTTATTCAACTGATTCAGCAGCCGGCGGTACTGCCATTGCCACAGGGGAAAAGACCAACAACAGGATGATCTCAATGAGACCTGACAGCATCATTCTTCCAACTCTTCTGGAGCTTGCAAAGGCAGCGGGTAAATCAACAGGGATAGTATGTACCAGCTCACTCACAGATGCTACTCCTGCTGCTTTCATTGCCCATGAGCCATTACGTTACAACTACCGCGAAATTGCCGGATGGTATATAGCCGGAGCAGCCGATGTGTTTATAGGAGGTGGACGAGAGTACTTCGAGACGGGAAATAATACCACCGGAGGACCTGATAAATCCCGGGATGTTATATCAGGTCTTTCTGAAGCAGGATATGATATAACCTATGACCTGGAGTCTTTTGTCAGTACGGGATCAGAGCGGATCGCCGGGCTGATGTGTGCCGGCGATATGCCGAGACTGCATGAGGGCAGAGACCCGCAATACCTCGCGAGGGCAACAGCCAAGGCCATAGAAGTGCTCTCTGCAAACCGGTATGGATTCATACTTATGGTGGAGGGTTCGGAGATCGATGATGCCGGCCACAGTAATGATACCAGGATGGTAACCAATGAGGTCCTGGATATGGACAGGGCTGTCGCCGTTGCCCGTGATTTCGCTGACCGTAACAGGAAAACCCTTATTGTGGTTACCGCTGACCATGAGACAGGGGGCATGAGCATTGCAGGCGGCGATCTGCAAAAGAGGGAAGCGACGGGAGCCTTCAGCATCAAAGGACATTCAGGAGTGATGGTTCCGGTCTTTGCTTATGGTCATGGGGCAATGCAATTCACGGGTATACAGGAGAATACGGAGCTTTTCCATGAATTTTGCCGATTGCTGTCACTCAACAAGAAGCGAAGATGAAAGGAATTCATCAGGAGATTGACGGGCATATACTGCCGCTTGTGGAAGAGTTTTATTCTATCCAGGGTGAGGGTTACAATACTGGAAAGGCAGCATGGTTCATCAGGGTCGGTGGCTGTGATCTCTGTTGCAGCTGGTGTGACACTAAATATTCATGGGATGCTGCCCTGCACCCGATGGTGGCTATTGAGGACATTCTCTCCGGTGTCCTTGCTGCCGGGGCTGATTCGGTAGTAGTAACCGGGGGCGAACCCCTGATGTGGGATATGGGTCCGCTCTGCTCCATCCTTAGGGCAAAGGGCATTAAAACATATCTTGAGACTTCCGGGGCATGGCCTCTGACGGGATCGTGGGACTGGATCACTCTCTCTCCCAAGAAGGATCATCCGCCTCTGCCCGGTATCTGGCCAATGGCAGATGAACTTAAGGTGGTGATACAGTATGGCACTGATTTTGAGGATGCTGAAGAATACGGTAGCAAGGTGAATCCCGGCTGCCGCCTTTTTCTGCAGCCGGAATGGAGCCGTTACAGGGAGATTATATCGGAGATTACGGAATATGTAAAGAGAAATACCAGATGGAGGGTATCCCTTCAGGCACATAAGTTCATGCATATACCCTGAATGAAAGTAAAGACAACCATTATCGCCCTTTTAATCATAGCCATGATGAGCCAATGCGGGGTTGCGGGTCAGACCCTGCACACCCGCTCCAACAGGGCATTGAAATATTATGATCAGGGCAAGAGAGATTATGAGTTGCTCTATTATGACAGGGCTGAGAGAAACCTTAAACTGGCCGTAGGTGAGGACGGTCGTTTTTATGAGGCCCATATTTTGCTGGGCCAGCTATATACTGATACTGGTGACTGGGAGAATGCGGTGAGCCATTACCGCACAGCGGTATCCATTGATGCGTTTTTCTTTCCCCCGGCATTATTCAGCCTGGGCAGGGCAGAGATGAGGACAGGGAGATATGCTGAAGCCCTTAACCATCTGGAAGCCTATCTGAAACAGCAGGGTTCCACGGCAAAGCTGAGAGATGATGCAGAAAGAATGATAGCCAACTGCAGGTTTGCTCTCTCATTCCCGGGATCTCTGTTTGAAATGGAACCCGTCAACGCAGGCGATTCAGTTAATACGGCACTTGATGAGTACTGGCCTTCTGTGACCGGCGATGGACAGCAACTGATATTTACCAGGGAAGTCAGACGGGCAACGGCATATGGAAAGGACTATGGCCGTGACAGGCAGGAGGATTTCTATATAAGTAACTGGACAAATGATGGTTACTGGGGTTTAGCGCGAAGTGCAGGTGCACCTCTCAATACTGCTGGGAATGAAGGAGCACAGTCTATCTCGTCAGATGGCCGTTATATGTATTTCACGGCATGTGACCGCAGTGACGGCCACGGAAGATGCGATATCTACTTTTCATCCTATGACGGCAGCCGTTGGTCACCCGGAATAAACCTTGGATCACCGGTGAACACTGCATACTGGGAATCACAGCCTTCAATAAGTCCCAACGGAAAAATGCTGTTCTTTGTCAGCAACAGACCGGGAGGAATGGGAGGAATGGACATCTGGTATTCCACCCTCTGCAGTGATGGCAGATGGAGCAGGCCGATAAATCCCGGCAAAGAGATAAACACCTCGGGCGACGAGTTCTCACCGTTCATTTATTTTGACAGTAAAACCCTTTACTTTTCATCCAATGGCCGGGAGGCCTTTGGAGGACATGATATATTTGTTGCCACCATGAACCGCGATTCTACCTGGACTACGCCGAAGAATCTCGGCCCTCCCGTAAATACTCCTGCTGATGAAACTGGTCTGGTGATAGAGTCATCAGGAAAGAGGGCATGGTTCTCTTCAGTACGTGAAAAGGAAAAGGGTAAGGATATTTTCTACCTTGACCTTCCTGTTTCTGCTCAGCCCGAGCCTGTACTCTACTTCAAGGGTAAGGTCATTGACAAAGCCTCAGGTCAACCCATAAAAGCCATGTATGAGCTCACCGATCTCACATACAGGGAGGAAATCATCAGGTCTGTAACAGACAGCAGGGGAGGGTTCTTTGTTTGCCTCCCCCAGGGGAGCAGTTACGGACTCAATGTGACAGCCAATGGCTATATGATCTTCTCAGAAAATTTCGATTTTGCAGCCGGATATTCCTCCGCGGAACCTTACACGAAGACCATTGCCCTCAACCGGGTCAGGGAAGGAGAATTCATGAGGATGTATAATGTCTTCTATGACACCGATTCATGGGAACTTCTTGAATCGTCCATGCCTGAGCTTGAGCAACTGCTTGAGTTTCTGCAGGTCAATCCGACAGTGGTAATAGAGGTGGGAGGTCATACTGACTCGGATGGCACAGAGGAGCATAATCAGATATTGTCTGAAAGGAGGTCCAATTCGGTGCGGGAATTCCTGGTGAAGAGAGGAATAGCACAGGAACGTATTTTCTCACACGGATACGGTGAGAGTGAGCCTGTGGCAGATAATGTCACCGCTGCAGGAAAAAAGCTGAACAGGCGCACCGAGATCACTATCCTTTCAGAGGGCACTCACAAAAAATAGGTGTAATATTAGACTGGCATTACTTCCTGAATCAGATACAACAGGTAAGGAGGGTAGACCCTGTCGGGTGCCCTCCTTACTCTTTTAACAGACAGTTAGAAGCTTCAGATAATCAGATAGCTATCCTGTTCTCTGAAGAGGGGCCGGTAAGTATTTTCAAGCCGGGACTTTCCCTTGCAGGCAACGAGATAAATACAGATGTTCCTCCGGCATCGTTGGGTTCAACCCTGATATTGCCCTCCATTGCCAGAATAAGATTTCTGGCCAGGATTAAATTCATAGCGGAATAGGTATCCTGACTTTCGGAATGTTGGATCTCAGGATTGTCGGAAAGCAGCAGATCACTGCTTCGTGAGAAATCCTGGCCAGAATCTTTTACATAAAATGTTATTGTGTCATTGCTGTAAGTGCACCCGACTTTGATAAACCCTGAAAAAGTATTGTCGAATGCATTTCTCAAGAGATTGCTGACTACTCTCGACGTACGTGCCGCATCAAGCTTCAGCATCAGCTTTTCCGGGAGGTTGTCTTCCTGTATGAGTACCACATTGTCGTGTCCCTTTTTCCTCATGAAAACCCTGAAATCTGAGGTAAGAGTCTCGAAAAGTTTTGTAATGTCAGTCTCACGAAGATTCTCCCTGGCTGTTCCTGTTTCCAGGGCAGCCGTGTCAAAGAAATTTTCAAACAACCCTATCAGCTGTTCGCACGAGGTGATGATCTGTTCAGAAAAATCCCGCTTTTCATTTTCGCTGAATCTTTCATTGTTAATCAGGTATGAAAAAGCTACAATTGAGTTCATCTGGGTTCTCACCTCATGAGATACACCTTCAAGTATATTAGGTCTGGTGATCATCCTGTTCAATTTTTCCTGCCTGTCCGCCGTTGTCATAGCCGTCTCCCTGCAAGCATTTCGAAGAATCTCGAACATATGAAGAGTTTTTTAGAGCAATACATATTATTTCAGTCTTCGTGAGAGCCTGACAGCCTGCTTTCTGTACCTGCTCCCCGAATTGGCAATTCCATTGAACTGGCTCAATGCCTTATCCTTGTTGCCGGTCATCATATAGCAAAGGCCAAGATACCACTCTGCATCCTCAAGGTAGAGGTTGTCATTGTGTTCAATTACTTTTGTGAATGACCCGCTTGCCACAGGATAATTTTTAACCTCCATATTGGCCATACCATACATAAAGACATATTCCATATCTTCCTGTTCTTTCTGGATGACCTGCTCAAGATACACTATTGCCTTTTCGTACTCTCTTGCACTGTAGGAGGCTATGGCATTCTCCATGAGAGTATTGGCCGGATTTATCGCAGACCTGACTGCTCCGGGCGGATCATACCTTGAATAGTTTGCAGAGAAGAGCTCCTCATGTGATGGATCTGGTTTCAGCGACAGGTAGAGTGCTGACGAGATGATTGCCATCAGAGCAATTGCTGCAGCGTATTTCGTGCTCTTTATCATTGTCCTGCGAACGGTACCGGCTGAGCGTTTTCTTCTCTCTATGGCACCCAGTTTGTCCCTGAGATCCATGACCTGACGGTCTGCCAGTATCTCGTCAGTCTTTCTTCGCAGTGTCACCTCCCTTGCGAGGGCAGGATCCTTCTTCATCTCGTTCATGAGCCATTCCTCACCGGCTTTATCTGACTGACCGCCGAGCCAGTTCTCAATGGCATTGTTGACATTGATCGTCTTCATTTTCTATAATATTATTTCACACTTATAATAAACTATCAATCAAATAGTTGAGTATAATCCATCATACGCATTTCCGCACTCCGCCCATGCGGACGTATGCCGCCGTAAGACAGGAGACCTCTGCATCTGTGCAGAGAAATCCCGCTTAAGTTATATATACTGGCCGGCAGATACCGGCTCTGTTATCCAATTCAGATCTCAATGATTACGGGAGGCCTGGTGGGGTTGGATTCAGTTCCTTTATTGCCGCCATTACCACCGCGTACATTTATCATTTCTTCATTTGAAAGAACAAAAGCAGAGAAGTTTTCAATTTTCAGGGTTTTCATGATGTCAATTTTTAAATTAATTATTCAGGGTTTAATTGTTGTTTATACCGTACATGTCAGAAAGTGCCAATTTGTGACACGAAAAAATGAACTTTTTTTCAAAAAAAATGCAACATGCTGATTAACAATGCTGTATAATAAGATAAAAATTGAGGCCACTCTGAAGGAATGTTTATACTTTTACCCACGGAAGAAAGAAGAACCACTTTGATGCGTCTGAAGAGAGGCTTTATTGGTCTGCTGTTGCTTGTTTCAACAGTTCTGGTTGGTCTGCCGTGTGTGGCTCAGGGCACCGAGTCTGCCGTTCCTGAGGATGACGTAAGCACTATCCGTGAAGACAGATTGAGGGAACTTACAGACTCACTGTCGGCCCATCTGGAGAATCGGTATCTGTCAACCAACCCTGAGAAGCTTACCGGGGAGATTGAAGAAATTCTGTCACGTGTCCGGGTCATGGATACCCTTCTGCTTTCGGATGCATATTATTTTCTGGGTGTACATCACTACCAATCCAACAGGTTCAACAGGGCACAGGATTGTTTCAACATATCTATCCGCCTTCGCGAGGCGCTTGCCTTTGCTGACAGGAGGTATGCCAACGGGCTCAGTAACCTGGCTGTCTCCCTGCTCAGGTCCGGCGACTACAGGCAGGCCCAGGGGTTTGGGCTGAAAGCCCTGGAGGCCAAGCGTGCCGTGTCCGGAAATGACTCATCCATTCTTGTTGTCAATTATGTCAATATTGCCAGCATCTTTCTCGAACTCAATGACACCGGTCACGCTGTTGAGATGGCTGAGGCGGGTTTAAAGATAGCATCTGAATATCCTCAGTCCGTTCCTCTTAAGTTTGTAGGTGACCTTTACCAGGTTATCGGGCTTAGTCTTTACAGGGGGCTGGAGTATAACAATTCACTGGCGTATTGCCGTGAGGCACTCAGAATCTATGAGAAGGTTCCGGAGGCCAGTGTTGATTCGCGAATACTTATGCACAACACCATAGCCCAGGTATACCGGAGGCTGGATCTGCCAGAGGAAGCTGAAGAGTTTTTCAGGAAGGGACTGGCAATATCTGATGCGTACGGCACTCGTGACAAATCACTCCTGAGCATCAATTTTTCAGGTTTTCTTGCCCGCAGCGGCAGGGTAGACGAAGCCGAGGCAGTTCTGCAGGACGGACTTGAAAGGGTCAGGGGCATTTACGGACCTGAGAGCAGGGAGTACTATATGATGCTTATTTCTGTTGCCGGTTTTGTAAACGATAACCTGGGAGATAATGAGCGGTCACTCTCTATGTACAATGAGTGCTTCAGCTATGTGCAAAGGAAGCCATGGGACATCTCTATGAAGAAGTATCTGGTCAGTATGTATGCAGAAGTCCTTGCCGATGCCGGGAAGTATGATGAGGTCCTGAGAATCACTGAAGAGATGGTGATCACGGAAGAAAAGGCCATGTCTGGCAACCAGGCTGAAGGTTTGTTGAACGGAATATCTGAAGATGATTTTAATATATTGGAAATCAGATATAAAGCTTTTAATGCTCTTGCCCGGGAAGGTGGCAATACTGATTACCTCAGGCAGGCTGTGGCCACTGGCTGGATCATGACTTCCCTGTATGATCACCAGAGGCTTGAGATGAGCGAGGAGGAGAGCCGTACCAGTTTCAGCTCTGACTCCAGGGAGGTCTATACCGGGATTATTGATAACTATGCAAGGCTCTATGAGGCTGACCGGGATGCCGAATCACTTAAGGGGCTCTTTGAATTTACGGAAAGGAGCAAAGTGGCCGGTTTTCTTGCCTCCATCCGGGAACTCAATGCTGCCCGCTTCTCACTGCCTGAAGAGCTTACTCAGCTTGATTCGGAGATCCGCAGGGAGATAGGCTTCTATAAGGAACTGATGGTCAATGAGAAGCTGAACACAGTGCCTGACTCACAGAAGTTTGCCACATGGGAGAATGTCAGGTTCAGGCTGTTACGTTCGCGTGACTCGCTTGTCCGTATATTTGAAGAACAATATCCGTTATACTATAATCTTAAATTCAGAACGGAAGTAACGCCTCTTCAGGATGTCAGAAAGGTAATCGGTCGCGGGTCAAACCTGCTCAGTTATATACTTACGGATGACAGGCTTTACATTTTCATTTCTAACAGCAGGAGGAGTGAGGTGATCACACAGGAGATAGACACACTCTTTTTCGCTTCCCTGAAGAGGTTCCGTGACATGCTTTCATCCCCGCCGGAAAGGAGCGGATCGCGTGCTCCTTTCAACGAATACATGGATCTGGCATACCATCTGTACCAGGTTTTGCTTGAGCCTGCAGAGCCCTATCTGAAGGGAGACAAAATTATTATCTCGCCTGACAACATCCTGTCATACCTACCCTTCGAGACACTTGTTACCGATGAGTTCCGCAGTTCCGGACTGCTATACCGCGAAGCACCCTTTGCGCTCAAGAAGTACCGTTTCTCTTACATCTACAGTGTCACTCTTTCCTCTGAAACAATGCATCGCAGCAGAAGCCTCAACAACAGGCTGCTGGCTTTTGCTCCCACCTATGAAGACATGGAGCTGGACGATTCACTGCTGATCTCATGGCCAGCTCTCAGGGGGGAGATACGTGACCTGCCATTTGCCATCCTGGAGGCTGAGGATGCTGTTGATCAGTGCGGCGGGACTGCCTTCATAGGTGAAAGTGCGACAGAAGGGGCCTTTAAGCGCGAAGTGAAGAACTACAAGATCATTCACCTGGCCATGCATACACTTGTTGATGACAGACGGCCAGCTTTCTCCAGGATGCTGTTCACAGGCGGGGGCGAGGGCATGGATGACGGAATGCTCAACACCTATGAAGTCTACAGCCTCCCGCTGCAGGCAATGATGGTTGTGCTCAGCTCATGCAACACCGGATCAGGAATGTTGGTGAACGGAGAGGGGATACTCAGTCTGGCACGCGGTTTTCTATATGCCGGGAGCCGCTCGGCTGTGATGTCAATGTGGGCAGTGGATGATGTCTCGGCCTCATCCGTCATACACTCTTTTTACAAGAATATGAGAGGTGGTCAGACTAAAAGTTCGGCACTGCGCAACGCGAGACTGAAATTCCTCCGCTCTGCATCCCAGGGCCAGTCTCATCCCTACTATTGGTCGGCCCTGGTGATTTATGGCGATGATACTCCGTTATGGTATGACAGGATTAAGCTATACACGGGCCTGCTCATCTTCCTTCTTGCTGCAACCATTCTGGTGGCTATCGTCTACAGGGGTCCGAGGTCCTGATATTCCGGGTCAGTCTTGATTATTTCAATCAGCGCTTCCTTGCAGAGGTACTTCTTGCGTCTGGCATATCCTTCGTTCTTGAGGCCCATCCTTCTGGCAATCTCTTCGTATGACAAATCCTCACCGTAGAGTGTCAGTATCAGCTGACAGTCTTCTGCAAGAAGAGCGAAGGACCGCGTGACTATCCTCTCCAGGAGGGCATTGTTCACCTCCTCCGCCACCGAGGGGTCGGCCATGTCGGCTTCCAGTGAAACCAGTCGCGACCGGTACCTGAGCTGTGTATTCCAGATGTTTCGTGCCACACCAAAGAAATAACCCTTCAGGTCTGTCGTCAGGGACAAATCGTCATTGGTGACCTGCCTGTAGAGTATCACCACAGTCTCCTGGATAACCTCATGTACATCATCATCCGTTCCGCTGTTCTTCTTCAGATAATCACGGATCGTTTCGAAATAGTGATCATAAAGGTAGGTCAGTATCTTGTTATCCTGCCTCCTGATTCCATCAATGATGTCAGAGTCCGAATACTTTTTAAATAATCCCAAGCAAGCGGTTTAATTGGCAAATATACAATTTCCGCAATCGATTCCTGAAAAATATCCATTGGCACATTTCCCGCCGCGCCATCAGGAGCGGGAAAATAAATTGGATATATTTACACCTTCAAATCTCCTTATCTGCATGCCTGATGACCTATCCTTTCGTAAGACAATATGATGCCATGGATTGCGGGCCAGCTTGCCTGAGCATGGTAGCACTCAGTCATGGCAGGAGGTTGTCACTGGAAACTATCCGCAAAAGAGCGTGGATCACACGTGAGGGTGTTTCATTTCTTGGATTGAAGTCGGCTGCAGAAAGCATCGGTTTCAAGGCAGCAGGGGTGAAGATACCATTCGGCCGTTTGAAGGATGAGGTGCCTATGCCCTGTATAGTACACTGGAAACAAAATCACTTCATCGTGGTAAACAGGGTGAATGACAGGATGGTCTGGGTTAGTGACCCGGCTATTGGCAGGCTGAAGATGACTCATGAGGAGTTCAGACAGGGCTGGCTCTCGGGTGAAGCCGGCGGCGAACCTGCAGGCATGGCCCTGTTGCTTGAACCGGGTCCTGCATTCATGGATCTGGCAGATGATCCGCCTCCCCCTGGCGGCTTCAGGTTCCTTGCACCTTATCTGAAGCCTTACCGCAAACAGATAGTGATGCTGATTATGGGACTGATCATCTCCAGCGGAATCCAGTTACTCTTTCCCTTCATGACACAGGCCATCATAGACAGGGGTATTGCCAACAGTGATCTCAGGTTCATCTACCTCATACTGGCCGGTCAGCTTGCACTTACTGCCGGTCGACTGTCAGTGGAGTTCTTTCGCGGATGGCTTCTGCTCCATCTGGGTTCACGGCTCAATATCCGTATCGTCTCTGACTTCCTTGCCCGGCTGATGGGACTGCCCATAGCTTACTTTGACACCAGACTGAACGGTGATATCCTTCAGCGGATAGATGATAACAGCAGGATAGAGAGCTACCTTAGCTCATCGAGCCTGGCAATTCTTTTTTCGCTCTTCAATTTCGTGGTGTTCGGAGTGGTCCTGGCCATCTACAGTATTCCCGTACTGATTGTTTTCCTGGGAGGAACAGTGCTGTATATCCTTTACGTCACCCTTTTCATGCCTGCACGCGAGCGTCTTGACAATATCAGGTTCATGCAGATGGCGGAGGCCGGAGACAGGATAATAAATATTGTGAACGGCATGCAGGAGATAAAGCTTGCAGGCAACGAAGCCTCCAACAGGAGGGAGTGGGAAGAGATGCAGCGTGAGATAATCGGCACCCGCCTCAAAGGGCTCAGGATACTCCAGTTCCAGACTGCCGGGGGAACACTGATACATGAGTCAGTCAACATCATCATCACCGTCATTTCAGCAACACTGGTCATCAATGGTTCAATGACTCTTGGGATGATGCTTGCGGTGCAGTTCATCACGGGGCAGCTCAACGGGCCCGTATCACAGATTGTGAATTTCATGAGGGCAACACAGGATGCAAGGATCAGCCTGGAGCGGCTAGCCGAGGTTCATGCCATGGAACCTGAGGAGAAGAGTGGTGATGATGCGGGAGAGCCATTGCCGGAAAGGGCTGACATTCAGATAAAGGATCTTTCATTCAGGTATGAGGGCCCCGGTTCACCATGGGTTTTACATAACCTCAACCTGGTAATTCCTGCCGGCAGGATAACTGCCGTGGTCGGCGAGAGCGGATCAGGAAAGACAACGCTCCTGAAGATGCTTATGGGATTCTATCCTCCTGCAGAAGGATCTGTAACAATAGGGGGAAAGAGACTGGAAGAGATCAGTATCTCCTCCCTGAGAAAAAATACCGGGGCGGTGATGCAGGAGGGCTATATCTTCCCTGACACCATTCTCGGTAACATTGCCCCAGGTGAAGATAATCCGGACATGAAGAGAGTCGACATGGCCGTAAGGGTGGCCAGCCTGACTCTTCTGCTCAGTAAACTGCCATCAGGATTGCTGACAAAGGTAGGGCAGGGCGGACACGGCCTGAGCCAGGGACAGCGGCAACGAATACTCATTGCCCGGGTGGTCTACAAACAGCCGTCGTTACTGCTCCTTGATGAGGCTACCAGCTCGCTGGACGCTTCAAATGAAAGGATGATAGTTGAAAACCTTGCAGGATTTTATGCCGGCAGAACGGTGGTCATAGTGGCCCACAGGCTCAGCACGGTGCGCCACGCTGACATGATAGCAGTGCTCGAGGGAGGAGAGGTGACTGAATCTGGTACTCATGCGGAGCTTACCGCACTGAAAGGCACTTACTACAGGCTGATCAGGGATCAGCTTGAACTGGGTAACTGATCACTCCCCGTTTTTCTTCCCGGCATAAGGCTCATAATCATCAGGCTGATCCTTCAGGCTCCCTTTCGGACCTGTTCCGCTGTTTGGCCTGCCAGTGCCACCTGCATTCTTCTGCTTCGCATATTTGCGGTAAAAAGAGAAACCGATAAGGGCAAATGCCATAGCCAGAATAATGATATCCTTTGTTTCCATCCTCCGTGATTTTTTGACTTAACTGACAAATTTAAGCATTTTGAGGCCAGCAGGAACCGCCGGGTCATTTAAATAAAGGATTGGTTTGAGTTTTACAGATAATCCATTATTTTCGTGGTTTGAAAAAAAGGGGGAGACTGCATACAATCCCTCCCTGTATGATGCACTGAAGAAAGGATTCATAATGACTACAAAAGATCCGGAAAACTCTGTTCAAAATGAACAATTCGATGGTACTGAAGAAACCAGAGAATCTACGGAAGAAACTGTAAACAGGGACCAGTCTCCCGGGGAGTCACAGACTAGTGACATGACGCCCGGAGAGAATAATGCTCCTGAAACGTTACCCGAAAAGACTGAGTCTGCTGTTGAAGAGCAGAGTGAGATTGCAGGCAACGAAGAGTCTCTCCATGCAGGAGAAAAAGCCGGGGAGGATGATGCCTCCCCTGAGTCAGCGAATGTAAAAGATACCGGTCACGGGGATGAGCTGACGCAGGAGACTGGTACATCCGTGCAGGAAGAGGAACAGGTTGAGATAGATGCCGGGGAGGACACCGCACCGGCCCAGGAAGAGATGAGAGGCCGGAAAGAGTCTGAATCAGCCGCGGAAGAGCCGGTAAGAGAGGAAGAGGAGGGAGGAATTGCTCAGAATGGCGCCAAACACGATACTGATAGTAAAGCGGAAGCTGAGAAAGAAGCGGAAGCAGACAACTTCGCCGAAAAGAAAACGGAAACTGTAGCTGAATCCGAAAAGGAGGGTGTAGCCGACGAGAACACAGAAGCTGAGACAGAATCAATAAATGAGAGTACAGCAGATGTAGAAGAGGGCTCTGTAACAGACAGTGCACCCGAAGAGAAGAAGGAAGCCAGGGCTGAGAGTGCGTCAGATGATGAGGACGAAAGTGCCGGGGAGGCAACGCCTGACGATGAGGAATCAGCCGGGGAGGAAGAGGAGAAGGTCAATTATGACGAGATAGAGCTTCCGCCGGTGGATTACAGCGGGTTTTCAAGAAAGGAACTGGTTGAGACCCTGGCGCTGATAGTAGAAAACAGGCCTCCGGCAGAGATAGTGGAAGATGTTGCCCGTATCAAGGAATTCTTCTATCGGAAGACCAAGACCGAATTCAATGAAAAACGGCTGAACTATGCCAAGGAGGGAGGCAATATTGAAGATTTCAGACCTGAACCCGATGAGCTTGAGATTCAGATAAAAGGCATACTTGATACCTGGCGCAGTCGCAAGAGTGACTTTAACAGGATACTGGAAAGCGAAAAACAGGATAACCTGCGCAAGAAGATTGATCTGATTGAGCAGATCAAGGATCTGGTAAACCGTGAGGAAGCCATTAACAAGACTTTTCAGGAGTTCAGGAACCTGCAGAATGAGTGGCATGCCACCGGAATGGTGCCCCAGTCAGCCGTAAAGGACCTCTGGGAGAATTACCATCATGCTGTAGAGATATTTTATGACTACATAAAAATAAACCGCGAGCTGAGAGACCTTGACCTCAGGAAGAACCTGGAGGCCAAGATAGTTTTGTGCGAGAAGGCTGAGGAGCTGCTCCTGGAACCCAATCCCGTCAACGCCTTCAAACTGCTTCAGGAATACCACAACCAATGGCGCGAAATAGGCCCGGTACCGCATGAGAACAAAAATGACATCTGGGAGCGCTTCCGCGAAGCCACTACAAAAGTAAACAAGAGGCATCATGAGTTTTTTGAGAACCAGAAAGATGAGCAGAAACGTAACCTTGACGCAAAGACCGCCCTCTGTGAAAAAGTGGAGGAGATAGCTTCCGGGGAGATTCTGACCTTTGCTGACTTTAAGGAGAAATCAGATGCCATAATGGAATGTCAGAAGTTGTGGAAGACGATAGGATTTGCTCCCAAAAAGCACAATAATAAGATATACCAGCGGTTCAGGGCTGCATGTGATACGTTCTTCGAGAAAAAGCGTGCATTCTTTGCCGAGAATAAGGAGACACAGGTCAGGAACCTGCAACTCAAGACAGAGCTCTGCCTGAAGGCTGAAGCCCTCCAGGAGAGCAGCGACTGGAAAGAGACATCCGACATGCTCATAAGACTCCAGAAGGAGTGGAAGGAGATCGGTCCCGTTCCCAAAAAGTATTCGGAAAAGATATGGAAACGATTCCGCAAGGCATGTGATACATTCTTTACCAGGAAATCGGAGTATTTTGCCGGCAGGGATACATCATATGAGGACAATCTCAAGGCGAAGCTTGCAATCATCGAAGAGCTCGGCGCATTTGATCCGGGAGATGATCCGAGGGAGAGCTTTGAAAAGCTCAAGGAGATACAGAACCGCTGGACCGAGATAGGATATGTTCCGTTCAATAAAAAGGAAGAGATTGCCCGCCGTTACAAGGAGGCTCTCAACAAGCAATTTGACAGGCTTAAGCTCGATGATGAGGATAAAAACATCCTCAGATACAGGAGCAAGGTTGACAGTGCAAGGTCAAATCCGAGGGCAGCCAGGAAGGTGCGGAGCGAGCGTGAGAAATTCTACAGCAAGATCAAGCAGCTTGAAAGTGATATCGTCCTCTGGGAAAACAATATCGGCTTCTTTGCCAAGTCAGCCAATGCTGACAATATGATTAAGGAAGTAGAGGAAAAGATTTCCGAGGCAAGGAGAAATATTAAGATGTTGGAAGAAAAGGTGAGGCTGATTGACAATACAATGAGTGAAGAATAGATTCTCTCATTCCGGCAATAACATAACAGGACCAAAAGTGGCAGACGTTAAATACATTTTTGTTACCGGCGGAGTAACATCATCGCTGGGCAAGGGTATTGTTTCTGCTTCACTGGCAAAACTGCTTCAGGCCCGGGGTTATTCCGTCACCATTCAGAAGCTTGATCCCTACATCAATGTGGATCCGGGCACCCTTAATCCCTATGAGCATGGAGAGTGTTTTGTCACTGTTGACGGTGCAGAGACAGATCTTGACCTGGGCCATTATGAACGGTTCCTTAATGTTCATACATCCCAGGCCAACAATGTCACTACGGGCAGGATCTACCAATCAGTCATTAACAAAGAGCGAAGAGGTGATTATCTTGGCAAAACGGTTCAGGTCATCCCCCATATCACTGATGAGATCAAACGCAGTATAAAACTGGTTGGTTCAGGAGGCGATTTTCAGATAGTCATTACCGAGATAGGAGGCACGGTAGGCGATATTGAATCACTGCCCTACATTGAAGCCGTTAGGCAGTTGCGTTGGGAGATGGGCCCGCAGAACTGCGTGGTCATTCACCTGACTCTGGTGCCTTTCCTTCATGCTTCAGGTGAGCTGAAGACAAAACCCACCCAGCATTCGGTCAAGATGCTCCTGGAAGAGGGTATTCAGCCTGATGTGCTGGTACTGCGCACCGAGCATCCCCTTACAGAGGATCTGAGAAAAAAGGTCGCGCTCTTCTGTAACGTGGAAGCAGGGGCTGTGGTTGAGTCTATTGATGTCTCCACTATCTATGAGGTGCCCCTCATGATGCAGAAGGAAATGCTTGATCAGACACTGCTGCGTAAGCTGGCTCTGCCAACAGGCTCCGAACCTGCACTGGCAGAATGGAAAGAGTTCCTTCACAGGCTGAAGAATCCGGCTCATTATGTAAGAATAGCACTCGTGGGAAAGTATGTAGAGCTGGCGGATGCCTACAAATCAATCACTGAATCCTTTGTCCATGCCGGCGCAGCCAATGATGCTTCCGTGGAGCTGATAATGATACACTCTGAGGAGATTACTGAAAACAACTACCGTGAGAGGCTCGAAGGATTTGACGGTATTGTTGTTGCTCCGGGATTTGGATCAAGAGGGATTGAGGGGAAAGTGCTGACTGCCGGATATGCACGTACAGGTGACATACCCTTCCTGGGAATATGTCTTGGCATGCAGTGTGCCGTCATAGAGTTTGCACGTAACGTTCTCGGGCTGGAAGGCGCACACTCAACCGAGATCAATCCCAAGGCAAAACATCCGGTCATTGACCTGATGGAAGAGCAGAAAAGCATAACGGAGAAAGGGGGCACCATGAGACTTGGGAGCTATAAGTGCGAACTGCTGCACGGGTCTGAGTCATGGAAATGTTACGGGAAAGAGGAAATATCGGAACGTCATCGTCACAGGTATGAGTTCAATAATAAATATCTGTCAGACTTCCGGAATGCAGGCATGATTCCCTGCGGCGCAAATCCTCAGTCCGGACTGGTTGAAATCATGGAAATACCGTCACACAGGTGGTTTGTGGGCGTTCAGTTCCACCCTGAATACAGCAGTACGGTACTGAAACCTCATCCTCTCTTTGTGGGATTTGTCAGGGCCTGCATCAAATAAACAACAAACAGACAAAACTGGAATAACGGACTAATGGATAAAAATACAATAACCGGCATCGTACTGATCTTCCTGATCTTTCTCGGATTCAGCCTTTACAATAATCACCGGACAGGAAAATTTTTCGATGCAGAAACGGAATATGCTGATTCTCTTTATACGGCAGGCAATTATGACGGAGCCCGTGAGGCATATATAAGGGCATTGAACTACCGGCCCAAGGACCAGCCTACAATTGACAGGGTCATGGAGCTCAACAGTATGCTGGGCCTCAGCCAGGAAGCAGAACAACCCGCTGCCGAACCTGCCGTTGCTGATACCCTTCCGGCCACCCGGGCTGAAAGACCCGAGGCAGTGACTGACAGTACCGTCTATGGTGTCTTCAGTGCCAGGGCCAGGGGAGAGGAAGAATATTATACTATTGAGAATGACCTCATGGTAATTAAGGTTGCAGCCAGGGGTGGAAAGATCTACTCCGTACTGCTGAAGGAGTACAATACCCATGACGGCCGTCCTGTAGTGCTCTTCGATGGCGACTCAACCGTTTTCGGTTATAAGTTCTTTACAGCAGACAACAAACCCATCAGGACTGATGAACTCTATTTCGCTCCTTCGGAATACAGCGGTCCCATTATTGCCAGGGAGAGTCCGCAGAGCCTGACAATGAGGCTCGAGGGCTCTGCCGGTGCCTCCATTGAATATATCTATACAATTCTGCCCGACGATTACATGATCACCTTTGATTCCAGGTTCATCTCCCTGGGTTCGGTGATACCGGCAAACACCACATCACTGGCGCTTGACTGGAAGATGTATATCCCCCAACAGGAGAAGGGGAGACAGAATGAGGATATGTATACCGGGCTGAAATATAAGGTCTACCAGGAGGGTGTTGAAGACCTCGGAGGTACCAGGATGCAGAGACAGAAGAAAGATTTGGTGTCTGAAAGCCTGATGAAGACTGACTGGATTGCCTATAAGGATCAGTTCTTCTCATCGGTGATCATTGCGGATGACTTCTTCATTAATGCCGCAGTTTCATCAACCAATGCCGATCCTACCTCGAGGTATCTGAGGTTCTTCGAGTCGGAGATAGGAGTGCCCTTCAGCCACAGCGATAACAGCACGGTGAAGATGAAGTTCTATTTCGGGCCCAATAGCTTCACGCTCATGAAGAAGTACGACATGCAGCTCGAGGAGCTCGTTTTCCTCGGAAGGAATATCATTCGCTGGATAAACCAGTTTGTAATCATTCCGATCTTCAACCTGCTTGACAACTTCATAGTAAATTACGGACTGATTATCCTGATTCTGACTCTGATAATCAAGCTTGTACTCTTCCCCCTGACCCACAAGTCGTTCATCAGCCAGGCCAAGATGAGGGTGATGAAACCTATGGTGGATGAGATAGCCAAAAAGTATCCTAAGAAGGAGGATGCCATGAAGAAGCAGCAGGCTACAATGGATCTGTACAAGAAAGCCGGTGTCAGTCCCATGGGAGGGTGTCTTCCCATGCTGCTTCAGATGCCCATCCTTTTTGCCATGTTCCGCTTCTTTCCGACATCCATCGAGTTACGGCAGCAGTCCTTTCTCTGGGCCAAGGATCTTTCCACCTATGACAGCATACTTGACCTGCCGTTCACCATTCCAATGTACGGTGATCACGTCAGCCTCTTCACGCTGCTCATGACCGCCTCAACCATCTTTTCAACCAAGTTCAGCAATCCGGCCGGAGGACAGGAGCAGATGCCGGGAATGAAGACCATGATGTACATGATGCCGGTAATGTTTATGCTCATTCTCAATAACTTTTCTGCGGGCCTGACATACTATTACTTCCTTGCCAACGTGATCTCAATCATACAGACCCAGGTTTCACGCCGTTCAGTCAATGAAAAGGAGATACTTAAGAAGATGGAGGAAAACAAGAAAAAGCCGGTTAAAAAGTCAAAATGGCAACAGCGCCTGGAGGCTGCAGCAAAACAGAGTGGCAGACCCCTTCCTAAAAAATAGACTGTAAAATATGCTTTTCAGCATTTTTTAACTAATTTGTGCTAAAGCCCCCGATTTCTAAAAAAAAATAAGCTATTTTAGTGCTTTAATTTTAAAAGAAATGGGGAAAAAAGTTAAAAACAAAGACATTGCCGCAAGACTAGGTCTTTCGGGAACATTGGTATCATTGGTGCTGAATAACAAAGCTGATCAGCACGGAATCAAGAAAGAGACACAGGAGAGGGTACTCGCTGTTGCGAAGCAGATGGGTTATTTCAATGCCGTAGCTGAAAAGGGGGAGACCGCCCCGACAGAGGAGAAGCCGGGCATTATCGGAATGATTGTTCCTTCAATGAATGATCCGTTCATCTATGAGATCACTCCATATCTCCAGAAGGCTTTCTCAAGTATCGGACTTGGCTTTTCGGTCTTCACCAGGGATCCTGATGATATGCGCTTTAACAGGCTGACTACCGCACTGAAGAAGTTCTTCAGCGGCATGATTCTCGTGGGAAATGCCGTTGATGACAGTGTGATAAGAGCCCTGAACCGTGATTCCTATCCGCTTGTACTGCTTGAAAAGAGCATTAAGAGAATGAGATTGAACACCGTCTGTTCAGACAGGATTGCCGGTGCCGCCATTATGACTCAGCATCTTACTTCGATAGGGCTTAAGAATCTTTTGATAATCTCGGGAGAAGATACTGCATCCTATGACAAGGAAATGCTTGAAGAACTCAGGAGCTCAACGAAAAAATCTAAAAATTTTGATTCGGTGTATTTCACCGTGGCAAAGCTGCCGGGAGCAGGAGAGAAGTTTGACTTCTCAGCCATTGAGAATTTCCTGAGACCTCCGCACAGAAGTGATGCCATAATCGTGCTTAACTCACCACTTGTTTTTCCGCTATACCTGGCGCTGCAGGAAAAGAATATCCGTATACCGCAGGATGTGGCACTGGTATCCATGGAGGACGGAATCGGTTTTGATCTGCTGACCACACCGGTCACACGGCTGCGCAGGCCGCTGCCGGCCATGTCACTTAAGGTGGCCAACATTATCTGGTCAGAGGTGAAAAACCAGGGCAAGAGCAAATATAAGAGACAGGTGAATATGGCTCCTGAACTGCTGGTGAGGAGCAGCTGCGGCTCTTATCTAAAATAACTCATAATGACACGGATCGCCGGACTGCCTTTGATTTTGCTCTTGGCAGCGCTGCTCTCTTGCAGCAGCAGTCATCTTATTGATGACAACTCTTTGAGAAAATCAATAGTAAAAGACTACAGGGCACGATCCGCGATTTTAGGCAATACGCGCAGCGACCTGTTTGGCATGGCTGACACCATCAGTGACAGGGAGCTGCGTGATGCCATTATCTTCATACTTGCATACATACCGCTGAGTGACCTTGGGGTCTGTGAACCGGGTTATCTTACTGACAATGCCCTGGCAGCATTGCGTGCAAGGCATGAAATGGAATGGGGAGAATCAATACCCGTCAGCATATTCCTCAATTTTGTTCTGCCGACAAGGGTGAACAATGAGAATCCTGACAATTTCAGGACAGCCTGTTATGCAGAGTTGAAGGAACGCGTTGATGGCCTGGATGCCATGGAGGCAGCACTGGAGATAAACCGGTGGTGTCATGAAAAGGTTGCCTACCAGGCTGCCGATTCACGCACGTCATCACCTCTTGCCACCATGCTTTCAGCACGCGGACGGTGCGGAGAGGAATCTGTCTTTGCCGTGTCTGCCCTGCGGGCCGTGAGCATTCCTGCCCGGCAGGTATACACACCACGGTGGGCACATACTGATGATAACCACGCCTGGGTGGAGTTCTGGGTTGACGGTTCATGGCACTATCTGGGAGCATGCGAACCCGAACCGGTCACTGACAGGGGTTGGTTCACCGAGCCTGCCCGGAGGGCGATGCTGGTACACACCAAAGCCTTTGGAAAGTATGACGGCAATGAAAAAATTATCCGGCAAGAAACACTCTTTACGGAAATAAATACCCTTGACCGATATGCTGAGACAAGGGAGCTTAAAGTAAGGGTCACCGACAATGATGGTGCGCCTGTCCCGGGAGCTGCTGCCGGGTATATGCTTTACAATTATGCCGAGTTTTACCCCCTTGCACGGCTGACATGCAACAGCCAGGGTGAATGCAGCCTGACAACAGGGTATGGAACGCTTCTTGTCTGGGCCGATGATGGATTGAGATACGGTTTTTGCCTGGCTGCTCCTGAAGATACCACCGTGACAATTGCGATAGCCAGTGAACCGGTCCTGAAAACAGAGGAATACGATCTGCAGGTGCCTCCAGTGCCGGAACCATTCCCGGCCCTGGATCCGGAGATGGTCCGGATGAACAGTCTGCTCCTCAAAAGAGGTGACAGCATCAGGACTGCATATATAAGCACCTGGATGGCAGATGTGAGTGCTGAAGGTCTGGCCAGAGAAACCGGACTGCCCGCGGAAGAAGTAAGTAAGATCCTTACAGCCTCAATGGGTAACTACAGGGCTGTTACTGACTTTCTCAGGGGTGCCGGAGAGAAAGCCGGACTGGCGCTCCGCATTCTTAAGACAATCTCTGACAAGGACCTACGCGATACATCTGCCGAGGTACTGGCAGATCACCTTGTCCATGCTCCCCTGGCTGTACAGGAGACTGATTCGTTGCTGTATGACCGTTATGTCCTCTCGCCCAGGGTGGCCAACGAGTTGCTGTCTCCATTCAGAAGTGTCTTCTATGCACTCCCGGCGGACCTCATCGGTTCTTTCAGGGCGGATCCGGTTGTTGCTGCCGGATGGACTGACACTGAAATAACTTTGACGGACAGCGAAAATTACTATGCCGTTCCGCTTGTCCCCGGTACCGTGCTGAGGTTGCGGATGGCTGACAGTCACTCCAGGAATATCTTTTTTGTCGCACTGTGCAGGAGTGCCGGCAGAGCCGCCAGGCTGGAGCCCGGAACAGGCAGGCCGCAATATTATAAGAATTGTGAATGGCATAATGTGTGGTTTTCAGGAGAAGCAAAGCCATCAGGAACACCGGGGTATGTGAGATTTATTGCCGGAAATGCCAACCCCGGGGCGGTGGAGCCTGAATATCACGTTCATTTCTCCCTGGCGAGGATCGAACAGGGCAGGTTCAGGACCCTCGATTATGGTTACGGGGTGAAATTGAGTGATCTTCCCGACCGGATAGCCCTGGACCCTGGAACCTATATGCTGACCATCGGGAACCGCGATGATAACGGCAATGTGCTCTCCACAATATCATTTCATGAGCTTAATCCCGGTGAGGAGCTGCCGCTTGCAATTAATCCCAGGGATCTTCCCTCCGGCAAACTTACAGGTCTTATGCTCAGCCTGGAAGCGCAGGTACACTCATACAGCGGTGATAAGATCAGCCTCAGTGCCCTGGCGGAAAAGGGACTGGTTCTCATGTGGATTGAGCCTGGCAGGGAGCCCACACGTCATCTGCTGAATGATCTGCCGGGCCTCAGGGAGTCATTTGATGAGTGGGGAGGATGGTTTGTCCTTTTTACCGATCCCGGGGTGACGCCCCCGGAATTCAGACCTGAAGCCATTGAGGGAAAGCCCGCAAACACCGTATTGGCAACTGATCCCGGACTGAAGATATTGAGATCCCTTTCCGGCGGTACCGGGCAGGAAAAACCGCTGCCTGTAGTTATACTTTGCAACAGTGATGGCGAAGTGCTTTATTCATCAGAGGGATACCGTATCGGTACCGGTCAGCAGATGTTGAAAAAGATCCTTGAATAGCAGGTTATGAAAAGAATTATCCCCGTTGTTGCAGCTGTCTTGCTGACTGGCCTGTCATGCACCTCTCCTTCAGATGATGATCTCACGGCCAGTGTTGACCCCTTCATCGGCACCGCCGCCCACGGTCATGTTTTCCCCGGTGCCACCACACCCTTTGGTATGGTACAGCTCAGTCCTGACAACGGAACATCGGGGTGGGACTGGTGTTCAGGCTATAATTATGCTGACAGCATGATTGCCGGATTCAGCCATACGCACCTCAGCGGCACCGGAATAGGTGATCTCTGTGATATTCTCTTCCTGCCGTCGATGCATGAGTTCACTCTTTCATTGCCTGACAGCAGTGCCTCACTGGCTAAGCTGAACAGGACCTTCTTTTCGCACGATGCAGAACAAGCCGCACCCGGTTATTATGCTGTGGCGCTTGCCAGCGGCGTAAATGTTGAGCTCACAGCCACTCCCCGCTGCGGGATACAGAGATATACCCCCGTCATTGACGGGACCATGAACGTACTGGTGGATCTCGGGTTCGCCATCAATTGGGACAGACCGGTTGACTGCCGGTTGTTCTGGGATGGCACCAGGCTGTCAGGCAGACGTATCTCATCAGGATGGGCAGAGAAACAGTTCCTGTTCTTTTCTTCCAAGTTCTCATCCGAGCCATCATCCGTCAGGATGGTAAACAGGGGCGAGGTAACCGGTACATCACAGGGTGAAGGAAGCAATATAGCCTGTGTTCTGACATTTGACCTCAGGAGGGGAGATGAACTGATCATCAAGACGGGCATATCAGCCGTAGACGAGGAAGGAGCAGCAGCCAACCTGGAATCTGAGATGCCGGGATGGGAGTTCAGCGGCACTGCGGCAGCCGCACGCCAGGCATGGCAGAATAAGCTGGCCGTCATCAGGGCAGAGTCATCAGACAGCTCCCTCATCAGGGTGTTTTATACCGCCCTTTACCATACCATGATAGCCCCGAATCTCTATTGCGACAGCGACGGCAGGTACAGGGGAACCGACAGGGAGATACACACTGCGGAGGGATTTCTCAACTACACAGTCTTTTCATTATGGGACACCTATCGCGCTGCTCACCCGTTGTTCACTCTTACTGTGCCAGGGATGGTCGCTGATTTCGTAAACACCATGCTTGCCATCAGGGATCAGCAGGGAAGGCTGCCTGTCTGGTCGCTTGCAGGCAATGAGACTGACTGCATGATCGGATATCATGCGGTGCCGGTAATTGCCGATGCTATTCATAAGAATTTCCCCGGATTTGATCATGAAAGGGCCCTCGAGGCAGCTCTCCACTCAGCGTCCCTTGACCTGAGGGGACTGAATCATTACCGCAACTATGGATATATACCATCAGAGCTTGAGAATGAGTCCGTTGCCAAGACCATGGAGTACAGTATTGATGACTGGTGCATCACCCAGATGGCTGAAGAGATGGGCAGAGAAGAGACTGCTAAAGAGTTTTTGGACCGTTCCCGCAACTATCGCAACCTGTTTGATACAACCATTCTGTTTGTCAGAGGCCGTATGAGTAACGGCAGTTGGAGGCCGGACTTTGATCCGTTGTATTCTCATCACACCCGTTCTGATTTTACCGAGGGCAACGGATGGCAGTATACCTGGCTGGCGCCGCATGATGTAGATGGCCTGATCTCGCTATTCGGAGGAAGGAAACTCTTTCTCAATCGCCTTGACTCACTGTTCAGGGTTCAGGAGGAGGTGAAGGGTGATTATGCTTCACCTGATATCAGCGGCCTCATCGGACAGTATGCTCATGGTAACGAACCCTCACACCACATTGCATACCTCTTTTCCATGGCCGGGGCGCCGGAGAGTACCGAATCAATGGTTCGCAGGATCATGGACGAGATGTACAGTGATGCAACTGACGGTATATGCGGCAACGAGGACTGCGGGCAGATGTCTGCCTGGTACGTCTTCTCAGCCATGGGATTCTATCCTGTCAACCCCGCTGACGGCAGGTTCATTCTCGGCAGTCCTGCCCTTGACGGAGCCACTCTCTCCCTCCCCTCAGGCAAGACCTTCCATGTTATCGCTGAAGACAATTCACAGGAGAAGAGAAATGTTGCCGGGGTCTTCCTTAACGGGGAGAGACTGGAACGCAACTTCATTACATATGAGGAGATTATGGCCGGGGGAGAGCTCCGTTTTGTGATGAAATGAACAGGCTGGCGTCACTTTGTTGATAATTATATATCACCAATTACTTTTCTCTTTATTACTTTTGTTCTGTTCTGGTGCTGCCGGTTTTTTCCGGCAGTGAAAAGGGAACCCTGTCAGAATCAGGGACAGTACCCGCTGCTGTGAAGCCCGTTCCGTCGCAAGGCGGATCATTACAGCCGGAATCCCAGCCACTGTCCGCCATCAGGCGGACGGGAAGGCCCGGCGAGTAGGGATAAGTCAGAAGACCTGCCAGAGTGTATCCTGTAAAGGGAGCTTTCGGGAAGTAAAGTTATGATTAAAAGGTCATCTGCTGATATCATCCGTACCCCACGTAACCGCCAACTGCTGTCAGCAGTGGTGTTTATGCTCTTTTCCCTTCACTCTCTCCCCTCAATGGCACAGGACAGTTTCATTGATGACACGGTAAACATTTCCGCGATCACCGTCACGGCACGGGCATCGGCACGTCTGGAGCCATATACAGTAATAAGGATTGAATCTGATATTGTTTCACGCAGCGAAGGCAATGATCTGGCCACCCTCCTGCAGAGGTCAAGCCTTCTGAGCGTCAAGCGCTACGGTAACCATGGTCTGGCTTCCGTATCAATAAGAGGCATGTCAGGCAGTCATACACTGGTCACATGGAACGGTCTGACCCTCAATACTCCGGGAAACGGTTACAGTGATTTTACACTTATACCTGTCTTTACGGGGTCTTCTGTCCGGATTACATCCGGAGGCGCTGATATGGCCGACATGACAGGTTTTCTGGGGGGCAAAGTGGAGCTTGAATCCGGGTCCCTGTTTGGCTTCGGGAAAGAGGTTTCACTGAGCCTCGGGGCAGGGAGTTACGGTTCCTTCTCTCCGGCCGCTACAGTATCCATGGGCGGAGAACATACCTTTGCCAGACTGAGTGCCTGGGCGGACAGGTCACGCAACGATTTCAGGTTTGTCAATCACGATGCTCCTGAAGGGGAGGTGGCAGAACGAAGAACGAACGCCTCCTTTAACTCTTCCGGGCTGATGGGTGATATTGCATACAGAAAGGGAACATCAACGGTCAGCCTGCACCTCTGGATGAACAATACTGACCGGGAACTGCCTGGTCCGGTCACCACCCTGCAGCAGGATTTCGGTGAAAGGCAGACTGACAGGTCATTCAGGGGTGTGGCAACCTACACAGCAGAGTATGAACGCTTTACTGCTACCGTCATGGCGGGAGGCTCACATGATATAAACAGGTATTTCCATCAGATCCCTTCCAACAACGGTAACAATATCTCGTCAACAGCGGTGATGCGCATCAAGGTGGGGTACAAGGTCAGCAGGAAGACATCCCTTGAGGTTCGTGCCGGCGACAGTTATGAAAAGGCAAAGTCTCTCAGTTACGAGGCAGAAGAGAAAAGAAACCTCTTTTCTCTCTCCCTGGCTGGCAAATCAACACCGTTTCCCGGCCTGAACCTTATGTTACAGGCCCGGCAGATTGCAGTCACCGGCATCAGGGTGGCACCCGAGTTCACTGCCGGAGTATCGTGGATTCTTCCGCACAACGGAGAGCACGTCATAAAGGCCAGCGTCAGCAGCAACACGAAAATTCCCTGCCTGAATGATCTCTTCTGGATCCCCGGAGGAAATCCGGATCTGATTCCTGAAAGATCAAGGGGCGGAGAAGCCTCATGGTCGTTCCTCAGGATGAGCCAGTCAGGGCTGCGCAACAGTCTTGATGTTGTGGTGCATGCATCACGTGCAGGCAATCTTATTCAGTGGATTCCCGGTCAGTCGGGCATATGGAGTGCGATGAACGTCAGGGAAGTAAATGTCTTCGGTACCGAGTTCAGGGCCGGAACGGAACGGACCCTGCATGAATGGCTTCTTCGCGGAACGGCAAATTATGCCTTCACCCGATCAGTCATTGCCCGGTCTGACATTGCCAATGACAGATCCGTGGGCAGACAGCTCATATACATGCCGCTTAATCACGCTAACCTGACCATCAGCACAGTGCGGAAGTGGTTCAGTGCCGGGGTTACATCATCATGGGAGAGCAGACGCTATACTGCCTCTGATAACAGTGAGTGGCTGCCACATGCATTCATTACAGACGCTTTTGCCGGTATTGATATACGAAGCGGGAAGCTGATCTGGAAAACTGAAGTTGAGGTGAACAACCTGCTGAACAGTGCAATGGAAAGTGTCCGTAACTACCCCATGCCTCTGAGAACAATTAAAGTAAAAATAACTCTGACACTGTCAGACAAAATGGAATCTGAATGAAAACACTATTTAAAACACTGGTGATTATTGCACTGGCAACTGCCACCGCATGCGAAACAATTGATGATCCGGCACTTTTCCCCGAGGGGGAGGGATTTTTCATACTGAACGAGGGAAATTTTACCCAGGGAAACGGCTCAGTCTCATTCTACAGTACCGAAACAGGGGAAATTTACAACAACCTGTTCAGCACGGCCAATAGCCGGGCATTGGGAGATATTCCCTCATTTATGGCTGTTGATGGTAACAGGGGATTTATCGTGGTCAACAATTCGGGCACCATTGAGGCGGTGGACATCAGGACGATGGAGAGCCTGGGTACCATCACCGGGCTTGACTCACCGAGACAGATTATAATCAGCGGCAATGAAGGATACGTGAGCAGCCTGCAATCTGACAGGGTGACGGTGATTGATCCTGACAGGATTGAAAAGACAGGCTGGCTGGATATAGGGTCCACCACGGAGGCAATGGTCATCTCCGGCGGAAGGCTCTTTTCTGCACACTGGTCAGGAGGAAACAGCATTACCGTCACCGATCTGGCTTCCGGCGACCTGATCACTTCGGTGACCGTGGGCCTGGAACCGGAGAGCATGGTCCTTGACAGGAACGGAAAGCTGTGGGTTCTCTGTACCGGCGGATGGATGGGAGAGGAGATACCCAGGATTGTAAGAATAAATACAGCCTCACTGGAAGCGGAGGCGGAGTTCTTTTTCAGAACCGTTGATGACAATCCCTCATCTCTTACAGCCAACTCAGCCGGAGACACTCTCTATTACCTTGATGAAGGGGTTCGCAGATTGCCGATAACAGCTGCTGCCCTGCCGGAAGCAGCATTCATCCCTGCAGGTGACAGGCTCTTTTACAGGCTGATGGTCACTTCCGGAGGAATGATTGCAGTTACCGATGCCATTGACTATCAGCAGAGGGGTGACCTGCTGGTATACAGCAGCAAGGGAGAACTTCTGGATACTGAACAGGCCGGCATAATACCCGGTTTTATGCTCTGCAGGTATGATTTGTAACTTTTTGAGTAATTTTATTGCGGTAACAGGACGATATTGAAGGGACAGCTGATCATATCCATACTCTTTTTTCTTTCATCCCTTATCCTGCACGGGCAGCAGGAATTCCCTGCAGGGAGGGCACTCTTCCCGGCGGTTGACAGATGGCATGAGGTAAGCGTTGATCCGCTCCATGTGGAAGCCTTGCGTGCCATAGACCAGCCTAAAAGCCAGCCCTGGCAGTTCGCCATTCCCGTGAAGGTCACGCTTAGTCCGGGTAATTCAGGGTTTATTGTCAGGAATGATAACGAGACCGTGTGGATTTTGCCTGTCTCGTCCAAGGGAGCTCTCTCTCTCAATCTCATCCTCTCACCGTTCCGGTTGCCGCAGGGAGCATATATTTATGTGTATGACCTGGAGAAACAGATTGTGAGGGGCGCCCTCACGCGGGAGAGTACGGCAGGCACGCGCTCATTGCCGGTGATGCCGGTGCCGGGTGATAAGCTTGTGCTTGAATGTCATTTCCCCGGTAACGTCATCCCTGAAAACTCTATTGGAGTGAGCCAGGTGGCCCATGACTTTGCCGGATTCTTCGGTCCTGAGGGCATCAAGGACTTTTACTACGGCAGATCGGACGATTGTGAGGTTGACATTAACTGCTCCACCAACCAGAATTACCTTAATGCTTCACGTTCGGTGGTGCGTCTTCTCGTTGCAGGCTCAGAACTATGTACCGGTGTCCTGGTCAACAACACGGGGAACGAATACAAAGCCTATGTGCTCACAGCAAATCATTGTATTGAAAATGAGGAGCATGCCGAAAATACGATTTTTGCCTTCAACTATAAGGCTCCATGGTGTTCCGGACCGGACGTCTTCAACATGTATACCCTTACCGGGTCACTGTTGAGAGCTGAAAATCCTGATATCGATTTTACCCTGGTAGAACTTACCCAGTTCCCTTCTATGGTATACAGGCCTTACTTCTCCGGATGGGACATTACCGCCACTCCTCCCACAAATACTTTCTCACTGCATCATCCGGAGGGGGATGTGATGAAGCTATCCATTGACGATAATGCCCCGATATCGGCTTCTTACCCGGTATCCGGATTCTTAACCCTCGGGTTCTGGAGAGTGCTCAGGTGGGAGACGGGCACTACCGAGCCCGGATCTTCCGGCGGGCCTCTCTTTGATCAGAATGGAAGGCTGCGGGGAACGCTGACGGGCGGAGGGGCAACATGCAGTGATCCGACAAACGACTATTTTGCCAAGCTCTCCAGGATGTTCAATGTGACCTCCATCCTCTCATCTCATCTCAGTCCGTGGCTTGATCCTGTCGGCACCGGCGCCACCGTCGCCGCCGGGCGTGATCCATATGGGTACAATCTCTCCAGGTCAGATACCCTGGGGAGCTTTCCGGCCTCCGCCGCCGGAATGGCAGATTCTTATCCGTCGCCCGGATGGGGACTCTCCACAGGTAATAATTCCGACGGCCTGCTAAGGTATGCTGAGTATATCCCCTTCTCAGGCTCAGGCGAGATTGCCTGGCTGAGACTGCGGGTGGCTGCTTCTTCACTTCTTTCAACAACCGATTCCGTGAGGTTCTATATATGGAGCGGAGGATCGCAGCCCGGGGCGGTCATTGCATCAAGAAAGATCAAGCTGAGCGAAATCAAAAGCGGTCAGGTACTGGAGGTGGACTTCGGAAGAAACGTTAAGGTTACAGCTCCCTTCTACGCGGGTTTTAGCGTACATTACAGGACACCCCTGAGCCTGCCGCAGCCACAGTTCGCCGTGACACACTCGGCGCCATGGCCGACTTCATCACAGAACACGGCCTGGTTCTATGACGGGTCAGCATGGAAACCATTTAATATCCATCCCTCTTTCCCAATGTCCGTGTCGCTCGGTATCAACGCAATCATGGTTGAAAACTCCGTGCTCAACATGATGGAAGAGCCGGACCGCAAAAATGATCTGCTGGAGGTGTTCCCTAATCCGTTCGCCAGCAGTGTCTGTTTCAGGCTTGATCATGGCGTGAACGAGACAACCCTTACTATTTTTGACCACCTTGGCCGGGTGGTGTCGTCTGCCGAATACAAGAATGTCTTTCCCGGTATTCTGCCTGTTGAGATGGAGGGGCTTGCTTCCGGGGTCTATCATTACGGCCTTCGGGCTGACTCGGTCTTTTACTCCGGAACCCTCATTAAAACTGATTCAAAGTGATGAGGATCATCCTGTTGGTGTTTTCAGCGGCAATGATTCTCTGCTTCTGCAGGCATGAAGGCAATCATCCCGCCTCCCGGGGAATAACTGACAGCTTCTCCTCAGACTCTTCCAGACTGGTTATTGAAAAAATACCGGGAGCAACCAGGGTCACTGTCAGGGACCCGTGGCAGAATGCAAAAGGAACAGCACTTGACTGGTACCTCGTACCCTGCGATTCAGCTCTGCCTGAAGGGATCAGCGAGGGACAGGTGATTCGTGTGCCTGTCAGGCGAATGATATGCATGTCAACAACTCATCTAGCCATGATACGTGCACTTGATGCCACTGATCTGATAGTGGGTATCTCCGGACCGTCACTTGTTTATGATTCACTGCTGCTGGAAAGAATAAGCAATGGCAGGATAAGGGACGTGGGTTATGAGAATAACCTGAACAGGGAGCTGGTTATATCACTTGAACCTGACCTGCTGATGGCATATGGGATTGCCGATCCCTCATCGGGAAGCAATGCCAGACTAACAGATTCGGGAGTGAAGGTCTTTTACAATGCCGACTATCTCGAACAGCACCCGCTGGCAAGATGTCAATGGCTCAGGCTGTTCGGCCTTCTTACCGGCAGGGAGTGCATGGCTGACAGCATAGTCAGTTTTGTTACAGGCAGATACCTTGATCTCGCCGGCAAGGTCAGAACGATGACCACAGACCGGCCCGGAGTTCTTCTGGGTGCACCATGGGAGGATGTATGGTACATCTCACCCGGCAACTCATATATCGGGCAGCTGATTGACGATGCCGGAGGAGATTATATCTTCAGTGACATGGTGGCTCCTAATTCAGTGCCACTCTCTGTGGAATCGGTCTTTCGTAGGGCAGCGGAAGCAGATGTCTGGATCAATCCCGGCACCGCTGACAACCTGTCAGAGATCGCCACTGCCGATCACCGTCTTGCATCACTTCCCCTTATCAGGCAGGGGAAGGTATGGAACAACCGCAGGAGGATCACTCCGGAGGGCGGGAATGATTACTGGGAGAGCGCCGTGGTTCGGCCTGATCTGCTCCTAATGGATTTTGTCTCTATCATCCATCCGGAGTTGCTGCCCGGTCATGATCAAATCTACTATATCCGGCTGCAATGAGTCAAAGAGGAGTACGTATTGCTCTGGTTATGCCAGGACTCATCCTGCTTATGATTATCCTGTTCATTGCTGACCTGTTGCTGGGCAGCACAAGAGTGGAAGCTTCGGATGTGATTGCAGCACTGTTTGGCAACAGTGATGAGGGTATTGAGATAATAGTGATGCAGTTCCGTTTACCGAAGGCCATCACTGCCGTGCTGGCGGGTGCAGCTATGTCTGTCAGCGGTCTGTTGATGCAGACTCTTTTTCGCAACCCTCTTGCAGGTCCCGATATCCTTGGAGTCAGTTCCGGCGCCGGTCTGGGTGTGGCAGTGACGCTGCTGACACTGACGCCTCTGTTCACTCTTCCGGCAGAGAGCCTGCTGGCTGGATGGGGACTGATACTGGCAGCATGGGCCGGCGCCGGCGTAGTGATGCTGATAATCATGGCTGTCTCCGTTCGCCTGCGTGATATCATGACTGTACTGATCGTTGGGCTCCTTCTCGCCAGCGCCATCTCAGCCGTGGTAAGCCTCCTGCAATACTTCAGCAACGAAGCGATGCTTAAGACATATGTCATCTGGACCATGGGTAACCTGGGCAACATCTCCTACCCCCAGATAAGAACACTGGCACTGGCGACCGCGGCAGGACTGTTCATCGCTTTCCTGATGGTGAAGCCTCTCAATGCCATGCTCATGGGAGAAACCTTTTCCAGGACGGTGGGAGTGAAGATGCAGAGAACAAGGGTGATAGTACTGGCATCGGCAAGCATCCTGGCAGGCAGCGTAACCGCTTTCTGCGGTCCCCTGGCGTTCATCGGGGTGGCCGTTCCCCATATTGCGAGACTGCTGCTGGGTACCACTGACCACCGTATCCTCATGCCCGGCGTGGCAGCGTGCGGTGCTGCAATACTGCTGCTGAGCGACATCATATCCAATAGTCCGGGAGGCGGCCATATAATACCGGTTAATACTGTCACATCCCTTATCGGGATCCCGGTGGTACTCTGGATAATTCTCGGCAAAACCGGACTGAGGAGGAGATTCTGATGGCAGCAGGAAGAGTCATTGCTGAAACCAGGGATTTGTCAATAGGCTACCAAAACCGCAGGAGGGTCATCACGGTTCTGGATAATCTCTCACTCAGGGCTCACAGGGGTGAGCTTGTGGCGCTGATAGGAAGAAACGGAACCGGAAAGAGTACCCTTCTCAGGACACTGGTGGGATTGCAGCCTCCGTTGAGAGGAACCATAATCCTCGATGGCAGGACATTACATGAAACAGGATCATCTGAGATGCCCAGGTTAGTCAGCTTTGCCTCCACCGAGCCCATGACGGTTCATAATATAAGGGTGCGTGATGTAGTTTCACTGGGCCGTTTCCCGCATACTAACTGGATCGGGACACTTACCGTGGCTGACAGCCGGGCTGTTGACAGCGCACTGGAGGCAACCGGGATTACCGCGCTTGCAGAAAGAAGCATTGACAGCATCTCTGACGGTGAGAGGCAACGGACACTGATAGCACGTTCACTGGCACAGGATACAGGACTGATGGTGATGGATGAACCAACAGCCTTCCTTGACCTGCCTGCCAGGTACGCTACAGTCAGCCTGCTGCGGAGGGTTACACGTGAGAGCGGTAAATGTGTGATCTATTCCACCCATGACCTTGATACTGCCATCAATGAAGCTGACAGAATATGGCTGATGACAGAGGAAGGGGTAAGTGAGGGAGCGCCTGAAGACCTGATGCTCACTGGCCGTTTAGCCAGAGCTTTCAAGAGTCCGTTGCTCTCATTCAGCATCAGTGACGGAACCTTCAGCTTTATAAGGACCAGGCATACGGGAATAGCCCTGGAAGGGAGAGGAAAGGCTGCAACACTGACTGCAAGAGCCCTGGCCAGATGTGGTTACAATACTGATCCCCATGCATCCCTGTCCGTAAGGATAACAGAAGATGCCGGCGGAACGGAATGGATTGTATCAGAAGGGGAGAGAAAGGCGAGCTTTGGATCACTGTATGATCTGGTCACACACCTGTCAGCACGCTCTCAATGAGCCGCATATTTACGGTAGGAGTCTATAAATGCTTCAACATCCTCCACTGCCAGCCTTTTGGCAATGATCTTCTTGTCATGGTCAAGAATGTAGATCAGAGGGGTTGATTCAACATTGTAGAAGTAGTCGAACCTGCTCATTCGCTGAGGATCCCAGCCATTGATCCAGGTTAGACCGTGTTCAACAATATACTTTTCCCACTTCTCTTTATCATGATTGGTACATACAGCAAAGATCTCGATGCCTGACGACTTGTTACTGTCATAGTATTCCTTCAGCATCGGAGTGGCCACCTTACAGTGCCCGCAGTCAGGCTCCCAGAAATAGACTATTGTGAACTCAGCTTCAACATCATAGAGTGAGACATGGTGCCCTGCAAATGATCCCATGAGTAGCTCTGAAGCCTTCATGCCTATAAGATTATGCCTGAGCCTGCTGACCCTCTTTTCAAGGTCGTCCAGGTACTCCTTCGAGGCCCAGGGTGCTTTGCCGGCCAGGTAAACCTTGTCAGCCATGTGCACCACAACGGCATCATGGCCCATGATCTCACTGGAGGCATATCTGTTCATGATCCAGACAGCAACGTACTGAAATACATCATCATTGACAGAGCTTCTGCTTAGCAGGCGGTCTGTCTCCCTGATGACTGAGTCAGGCATCTGTATTACCACCTGTTTGAAGAACTGTTCCAGTTTGCTCCCAAGTACCGGGCTGCGTATCAGTCCGGGTTCATTGAAGTCAATATTGTCAAAGAAATGATCCTTGTAATCAATATATGAGAGAAGCCGCCTGAGGGAGTCAGGATTTTGGGTTCCCGGAGGCACTGGCGGTTCAGACGTTTCCACCGGTATCACTGATCTGGCAATGGCCCCGAGGAGGGTTCCCCTGTTTGCTTCTGCAGTCTGCCGGAGGAACTGCTTCATGGTTTTTTCCTGTTCCGTAAGCTCCTTTCTGACTGATATGGCCCCGGAGCTTCCTTCTCCAAGGCTGTTCAGCCGCTTGCTTATACTCATTGCCTCTTCCTGGAGCACCTTCCACCGTCTCTGGTAAGCCAGGAAGCGGGTGTTCTCATCTGATCCCGAAAAAGCAAGGGTAGTCTGAGGATCCTTTTTATCGAACTGAATATCAAAACGCTGGTCTTCTCCCACCAGGAATTCGAAGAAACGGTTGTCCGGAAGGACAATCATATAGACACCTTCCGGAAGGTTCCCGTCACCGGAGAAACGGGCTTTGCCTACTATATCAGTTATCATGCTGTCTCTTACATACTGCTGGTTTCCAACATGATATGCAAGCCTGATGGTGGTTGCCGGTGCATCTTTTGCGGTGATGTTTATAGTATATCCTTCCTGGCCGTTCATCTTGAATGGCAGTAAGGCAAGGATGAAAATGTATGTGAGAGCGTGATGTATGATCTTCATATATTGATCGGTTACGAAGTATTACTGTGCAATTATCCTGCCAACCGGCAAGAATAGCCTTTTTGAAGGAACTTATTTTTCCTGAGTCCTATTGTTCGTCCCCGGAAAAAAGCTGTCAGTTCAGTCAGTGATCCATATCGAATCTAAGTATCTCCGCATATCCGGCCGTTGTAATTACTGCCCGGAGGACGTAATTGAAACGATTCAGGTCAGTACAGAGGAAGAAGTCGGTTGGAGGGCTGAACTCCAGGTTTTCATGTCTGAAGAATCTGCTTCCTGATCCGGTTCTCAGGGCTTCAATCTCGTCAGTTATATCGGGTTCCCTTCCAAGGAGCAGGTCAGCTATATAACGGGCGCAGAGCAAATCTTCCTGTGCTGTCTCGTTTGCCCTGTATCCCATTGCCACCAGGGACACCTTCGGGGGGTTAAGCATGGAGATATATGAAACCACAGCTCCTGCATTGACCAGCCCCGCCCCTATAAGTTCTGTGGCTCCCGTGGCTTTAAGCAGCCCCCGTGTACCTGCCGTGGTGCAATGGATCATTGTCTTTCCCGCCAGTTTGCCTGTCAACATCTCGGTGGGACTGTTGCTATAATCAAATCCGTCAGGTTTTTTTTCATCCTGTTCACCGGCAATAATTACGTCTGCCTTAAGTTTATCCTTGAGGGCGAATGCCTCCTCAGGGGTAGCAACGTTCAGAAGTCGGCTGATACCGTTGTCGAAGGCATAACAGGCGGTACTGAAGGCCCGGAAGACATCGATGATAACTGTTACTCCCTGAGCTTCTTGCGCCCCTTTGATAAACTCCTTTATGGTGATGTCCATGTCTTATGTTTCAAAATGTGAAGATAGTAATAGTGTTTGAAGATCATTTCTTAAATTTGTGTTCCTGTAAGACTCAGAAAGTCTGATGAAACCAATGTCAACAATAAGTCAGGCAATTATAAGCCGTGCGGACCGCAGTCGCAGGGTGGTTGCGGAGAGGTTGAAGAAATCCACCCCTTTCTGGATTCGTCAGCGGCGAATAATCTATCTGTTATACAATGGGATCAAGCGTGACAATATATACATCAAAGCCTCTGCCCTGACTTTTTTTACCATACTTTCAGTCATACCCATGGTGGCTCTTGCCTTTGGCATTGCCAAGGGATTCGGGCTCAATGATGAGCTCAGGGCTCAGATAATAATGCAGTTCCATAACCAGGAGCAGGTTATGAACTGGATTCTCGACTTTGCCAACAACACTCTTGAACAGACGAGTGGAGGCTGGCTGGCCGGGATAGGAGTGGTTTTCCTCTTTTCAACTGTCGGGCAACTGCTCAGGTATGTGGAAAATTCTTTCAACTCAATCTGGAAGGTTGAAGAGACAAGGGTGTGGTATCGTCAGGTGACCGATTATCTGGCTGTTATAATCCTTGTCCCGGTACTTTTCATAGCCTCAAGCAGTGCAACTGTTCTGGGTACGACACGGCTAAACGAGATACTGGGCAGATCAGATATGCTGGAAAGTCTTAAGCCGGTGGTCTCCTTCCTGGTTCAGCTCATACCGTTCATTCTTCTCTGTACAATCTCCACAGCGGCTTTCCTTGCCATGCCCAACACCAGGGTCAAGTTGAGGAATGCTCTCATTGCAGGTCTTGTGGCAGGCATAGCCTTGCAGGTGCTTCAGATACTGTATGTTGAGTCACAGATGGGATTGACCAGGCTGGGAGCCCTGTATGGGAGCTTTGCTGCTGTACCGCTCCTGATGGTATGGATCCAGATGAGCTGGGTAATTGTTCTGATGGGAGCTCAGCTGACCTACTACCTGCAGAACATCACCAGGTATGAGTTTGAATTTGATGTACAGACAGTATCGGCCAGGCAGAAGAAGAGATTGTCACTGCTTGTGATGCATTCTCTTATAGAGGATTTTGTCAAGGGTGCAGAACCGAGGGCGCCTGAGGAAATCTCCCTGGAACTGAGTCTGCCGGTCAGGACGGTACATGACTGCCTTGATATGCTCCATGAGGCTTCACTGGTAACGGAGGTATGGAACGAGGAACTTGAGAAATATGTATATCAGCCTGCCACTGACATTAACCGCATGACCCTGTCATTCATACTCGAGAGACTGGACTTATCAGGCTCACAGCACAAGGTAGTGATCAACAATGCTGATTACAGAAAGATAGATGCAGCACTGACCCGGTTTGAGAGCCTGATAGCCTCTTCCGAGACGAATATACTTCTCAGGGACCTGTAATATCTATTTGTTGCGGAAAGGTGAGAGGCGGAACCGCCTTACATACCTGATCAGTTCCTGAAGTGAATTCCAGTTATCAAAAAGGTAGTGGGGAGCTTCCACAATTATCTGGCGTGTCTCGGGGTGCATTGACCAATAGCTCACCAGGTTTGATGCCCTGAAGACCCTGTCCTCAGTGCCAATTAGTGAATAATCCCAGGCAAAACCGGTCTGCACCGGTTCCATCATGCGATTGTAAAGCCATCTCAGCTCGTCCTGAAGTGATTTTTCAGAGCGGGTGGGTATATGGGCGCGGTTCTTTTCAAACCTGCTCCTGGTGCCAAAAAGCCTCAGGTAGAATTTGCCCATGCTGTAGTTGGAGATATTATCCAGTGTTGCCTCGAATATCTTCAGGGGTATCCCGTACTTATCATCCGCAGCAACCGGCGTGCCGTTGATGGCAATGGTCAGGTCAGGTTTGATTCCCATTTTCCTGCTGTAATATTCTGCTGCCCAAACGCCCAGTGACCAGCCTATGACCGTCACTCTTTTATAGGTCTTCATCTCGGGAAGGATCAGAGGCTCATCAGCGGAATAGTTATAAAAAAGGATAAAATCGTGGTTATCAGTGCAGAGGTTTGAGAAGGCTTTTTCATCAATTCCCCATGTGCCGAAGAGTATGACGAGATCCCTGTTGTTCTCAAATCTTCGGAGGAATGTTTTCATCGCCGGGTAGAAAAGCAAAAAGAGGAGAGGGTTACCGTGGTACTTTAAGGAACGGGCTTATGAGATAATCCCGGAATCTACTGTCTGATAAAAGGAAGTAACCTATGGTAGTCAGCCTATAGGTCCATGTGAAAGTCAATGTCTGCAATACAATCCTATTGATTCCCACAAGTAACCCTTACTCTCCTCTTTTATTTCATGTTTGAACAAATGTAATACATAATTAAAGAAAAAACAAATCTTTTGAAAAAAAATAAGAGATTGCTTATTAACCGGTTGTGAATTATGATGCGAATGATTACTTTTAGAGTGGATATCGGATCATTCATTTTCCTGATAATTAAACCTTTTACTATGATACCTGAAATAATCAGCATCAGGCACGACGACGGTGCAGGTTTCAGAGCCGAATGGATGGATACAGAAAGCAGTTTTTTGCACCTGCATCCTGAATATGAAATAGTTCTGAATATTACCGGCAACGGAACGCGTGTGGCTGGTGATTCAGCTGAGATCTTTGACCGTTATGATCTGGTAATGTATGGTCCGGACCTGAAACACTTCTGGAACTTCCACCATCAGGAAGATGAAGAGAGCAGGAGACATGCCATAATGGTTCATTTTACGCGTGATTCACTGGGAGACAACCTGCTTTCGCAATTTGAGATGGCTGATCTGAGGAGGCTGCTCCGGGAATCGGCCAGGGGGATATCATTCCCGCCTGAGACCGGTGAAGCGGCTGAGGAACCAATGCGGAGGCTGCTGTCCGACACTGGAGTAAAAAAAATGGTCAGTCTCTTCAGATTGTTTGAGATTCTTTGTTCGGCATCAAAATATAAGATTCTTTCAGGAGAGAGTCCTGATGTCAGTTTCAAACTGACCGACAGTCGCCTGACAGACATCTGCCTATACGTAAGAGACAATTTCTACAGGGCCATCCCCGTGAAGGAGGTGGCTGCCATAGCAAAGATGAGTCCCCATTCATTCAGTCGCTTCTTCTCAAGAAGCACCGGCAGCGGATTTGTTGATTATGTCAACCAGGTACGCACCAACAAGGCCTGCTACCTGCTTCGGGAAACAGATCATCAGATCAACGAGATAGTATTCGAATGCGGCTTTGCCACCGTGTCAAACTTCAATAAGCAGTTCCGCAAACATGCCGGAATGTCTGCCCGTGATTACAGGGCACAATACAGAAACTGAATTTTCCCGGATAATCTACGTTCTATTTCGCCCTATGATATTATTCATATCTGCGATCCGTACGTATTGCTAATTTTGCTGATGAACAAATTAAACCATTATGACCATGGGAATGACAATAACCGAAAAGATAATTGCCGCTCACTCCAAATATGATACAGTCAGGCCTGGTGACATTGTTGATATCACCATTGACGCCCGTGCTGCAAGGGATTTCGGAGGCGCAAACGTGGTTAAGAACCTGAATGATTTCGGCCTGAAGGTGGACGATCCTGACAAGACATTGTTCACATTTGACTGTAACCCCACAGGATCTGACCAGAAATATGCAGTCAACCAGCATATGTGCCGCCAGTATGCCCGCAGCAACGGCATAAGGGTCTATGACATAAATGCTGGCATAGGCACTCACCTGCTCATTGAAGAGGGTTATGTATGGCCCGGGGCTACTGCTGTATCTACTGACTCTCATGCAAACATTCTTGGAGCAGTAGGAGCGTTTGGTCAGGGTATGGGTGATATGGATATCGCTGCGTCATGGAACAGTGGCCGGGTGTGGTTCAAGGTGCCTGCCTCGGTAAAACTGACCCTTCATGGATCACTGCCTGAAGGAGTCACGGCAAAGGATGTCATTCTCAACCTTCTCCGCATCTATGGCGCCAATTCACTTCTGGGCTACAGCATTGAACTTTATGGCAAAGCTGTTGAAAGGATGACACTGGATGAGCGCATCACAATTGCCTCCATGGCAACTGAGATGGGCGCAATAATAATTCTGTTCCCTCCGACACAGGAGATAATTGATTACTGCCGGATACGCGCAAGGTCGCCGTTTGAGCCTGTCTATGCAGACAGTGACGCACAATACGTGCTTACTGAGAATATTGACGTTGCCTCCTTTGTGCCAATGGTCTCCCGTCCGGGTGAACCTCATGATACAGTGGGAGTGAAGGAACTGCCTGTCACAAGGATAGACTCTGCCTTCATTGGCAGCTGTACCAACGGCAGGATAGAAGATATGCGGATTACTGCATCGATACTTAAAGACAAAAAGGTTGCTCCCGGTGTTGTTCTCAAGATAGTCCCCTCCACCGATGCAGTATGGATGCAATGCCTGGAAGAGGGGTTGCTGGAGATCTTCAAGAATGCCGGTGCCCTGGTCTCGAATGCCGGGTGCGCAGGCTGTGCTGCCGGCCAGGTGGGACAGAACGGCAAGGGAGAGGTGACAATCAGCACCGGCAACAGGAACTTCCCGGGCAAACAGGGACAGGGAAGCGTCTTCCTTGCATCACCGGCTGTAGTTGCTTCATCAGCTGTTGCAGGCTATATAACCACCCCTGACGCAGTACCTGCCACACCACTGGTGACGGACTTCCGCACAGACGTGACAACCGCTGCTGCAAAACAGTTAAAGAGTGACACAGCCGAAAAACCATCCATTATCAAGGGAAGAGTCTGGCTCATTGAACGTGACAACATAGACACTGACATGATATTCCATAACCGCTACCTGGCTATTACCGACATCCGTGAGATGGGACAGTATGCCTTCGACAACCTTGAGGGATACAAAGACTTTGCAAAGAGGGCACAGGCAGGCGATATTATCATAGCAGGAAAGAACTTCGGCAGTGGCAGCTCACGACAGCAGGCCGTAGACTGTTTTGTCTCGCTGGGAGTGCAGGCTGTGATAGCGCACTCCTTTGGCGCCATCTACGAGCGCAATGCCATCAATGCCGCCTTCCCGGTCCTTACCTATGACTCTTTTGACAGAATAGATCTGAAGGATCAGGATATCATTACCGTTAACCTGATCACCGGAGAGGTGGTCAATGAGCGTAACGGATTTAAAACTTCAATTAATCCATTCTATGACGCACAGTACGAGATATATAAACGTGGCGGACTTTTAGGTAAAATTTAAAAAATCAAAAGAGCAGATATGAAACCGATGACATTTGTAGAGAAGGTTCTGGGGGCTCCCGAAGGAGCGGTGGTATTCAGGAAGCCCGACCTCATCCTGACACATGACAACACATCGAGTATCTTCCAGACATTCCGGAAAATGGGAGGGGAGAAGGTCTCTGACCCGGAACAGATGGTTGTGGTACTTGATCACAATGCTCCTCCCGCCGATGCCAAACTGGCGACCCAATACCAGGATATACGGAACATTGTTGCGGCTCAGGGCATAAAGAAGTTTTATGACTCGGGTATGGGAATCTGTCACCAGATGATGTCAAGGCATGCACGTCCGGGAATGATCATTGTTGGTTCTGACAGTCATACATGCACTGCCGGGGCTTTCAATGCGCTGGCAGCGGGTATTGACCGTACAGAGGCGGCAGGTATATGGAAGAGAGGAGAGACATGGTTCCTGGTTCCACCATCCATGAGGATTGAGCTTTCAGGCAAGCTGCGTCCCGGTGTAAGTGCCAAGGATCTTTCACTCTGGATAATCGGCATGCTCGGCTCTGACGGCGCAAACTACATGTCAATCGAGTTTCACGGTGAGGGTGTAGCCACGCTGAATGTGAGTGAGAGGATGACCGTGGCCAACCTGGCCTCGGAGATGGGAGCAAAGAATGCCGTCTTCCCGGCTGACAAGGTGCTGCGTAATTATATCGGATCAGATGTTGATGGCATATGGGCTGACGAGGGAGCTGAATACCAGAAGCGCATCTCAATAGATCTTACAGAGGTTTTCCCGCTTGTTGCCGCACCACATCATGTTGATAACATAAAATCCGTCTCATCTGTTGCAGGAACCGAAATACATGAGGGGCTGATAGGAACATGCACCAACGGCAGAATAGAGGATCTGAGGACAGCTGCGGCTGTGTTGAGAGGGGCTATGGTAAAGGAGGGTTTTCAGCTGCATATCATACCCGCATCAAAGGAGATCTACCTGCAGGCTATCCGGGAAGGTTTAATAACTGATCTAATAGAGGCCGGTGCCAACATACTCAGTCCCAGTTGCGGGCCATGTCTGGGTACTGGTCAGGGCATACCTGCCAGCGGCCATACGGTTATCTCCACAGCCAACCGCAACTTCCTGGGCAGGATGGGGAATAAGGAAGCATCGATCTATCTTGCCTCGCCTGCCACGGTGGCTTCAACAGCCATCACGGGTGTCATAACAGACCCCAGGGTGGTCAGGGGCAACGAGATCTTCCCGTTCAATCCTCCTCAGAGCAAGACAAACACAATTGCTGAAGGAGAGAACAGGAGAGAGACCAACGTATGGAACTATGCCGATGTGGACAACCTGAACACTGACCAGATGTTTGCCGGGAAGCATACATACAGCGTAATGAGTTCCGATGCGGCTGACATAGTGCCGTTGCTGTTCGGCGACTTTGATCCCTCGTTCAGTAAAAATGCCAAAGCGGGAGACATAATTATTGCGGGTGACAATTTCGGTTGCGGAAGCTCCCGCGAACATCCCTCAGTAGGCCTGGCCCACCTGGGGATCAGGGCAGTGATAATCAAGTCGGTCAACCGCATATTCTATCGTTCCTCAATCAACCAGGGACTGCCGCTCATTGTTCACAGGGAGGCTGTGGAGACTTACAAACCGGGGGACCGGGTAGAGATTGACTTCGAAAAAGGCTCACTTATGATAGGGGAGAAGCTGTTCTCCTTCGAGCCCCTGCCATCCGAACTGAAGGAGATAATTGAGAAGAAAGGACTGGTAAACTGGATCAGGACAGCCTGATGTAAGTCCTGCTGCCGAAAAACGGATATCGATTATCTGAATACAAAAAAGAGCTGATCAGCCTGGCACGTGTATCAGGTGAAAGGCAGTACCCTGTTGCCAAAAGGAAAAATCTGCTTATATTTGCGGCGGTTTTTTCAGACACTGTTACGGTTCCGTAGCTCAGTTGGATAGAGCAACAGCCTTCTAAGCTGTGGGTCGAGCGTTCGAGTCGCTCCGGAATCACACAATCCGGGCATATTGGTCCCGGACATACACCTGAAGGTGGAATGCACAACATAAATTTCAGATCCGTACTGAAGATCACAGGGCTTGTACTGATGATCTCAGCCACATCCTTCAGCCTTTGCATACCGGTAGCAGTCATCTATACAGAACCGGTTCTTCCATTTATCCTGGCATTGATTTCAGCCGGCATACCCGGCTCACTTTTGTTCTTTCTGATTAAAACCCCTATCACTCAAAAGGTAAGCGGCAGGGAGGGATATCTGAGTGTTACCCTGGGATGGCTGACCCTGGTTCTCTCGGGAATACTGCCCTACCTGTTCACCGGGGAGATAAAGGGCTTCACAAACATGCTGTTCGAGAGCGTATCAGGCTACACCACAACAGGAGCCTCAATACTGACTGACATAGAAAAACTCTCAAAGTCAGTTCTCTTCTGGCGAAGCCTGACCCACTGGGTAGGAGGGATAGGGATAATCCTGCTCGTCATCATCATTCTGCCCTCACTGAAGGTGGGAGGATACAACCTTTTTTCCATGGAGTCTTCGCTCAAGGAGAAGATACTCCCACGGACAAAGACAATTGCAAAGACGGTACTGCTGATCTATCTCGGTCTGACAATTGCCGAGACAGTAATGCTGCTGGCCGGGGGTATGAGTCTGTTTGACAGCATTTGCCACTCCTTCGGCACCATTGCAACAGGGGGATTTTCAACCAGGAATACCAGTATTGCAGGTTATTCCGGATACATTCAGTATGTGATAGCCGCTTTCATGTTCCTCTCTGCCACCAGCTATGTGGTCTTCTATTTTATTATAAAGAGAGCTTTCAGCAGGGTCAGTTCCAATGAAGAGTTCTGGTTCTATATCTTCTTTACCACGGCAGCTGTAGTGTCAGTGACACTCCTTCTTTATACAGGCACTGAATGGACCTTTGAGGAGTCTTTCCGTCATTCTCTGTTCCAGGTTATTTCAACCATTACAACCACAGGGTATGCTACTTCCGACTACACTCAATGGCCGGTGGCGGCGTATGTACTCATCTTTTTCCTGATTTTTGCCGGCGGATCAACCGGGTCAACCACAGGAGGGATAAAGATGGCACGTCATCTGATCTCGCTTAAAAACCTGCGCAATGTGACGGTGCGACTGCAGCATCCGAATGCAGTCATGCCGGTGAAGCTTAACGGACAAATAATTCCTGACAATATTAACAGCCTCATGACGGTCTTTATCCAGCTCTTTATACTGTTTTTTATCACGGGGATGCTGATCATGATCCTGTCAGGGATCCCGGCCATTGAAGCTGCCGGCGCCTCAGCTGCATCACTTGCCTGCGTCGGACCGGGTATGGGAGCTTCAGGCAACCTGGGCAATTTTGCTCATTTTAACGGTGTTGCCACGATCACAATGGTATTGCTCATGATCATCGGACGTCTGGAGATATTTACTATCCTGGCAATCTTCACAAAGTCATTCTGGAAGAAATAGAGACATTTAAAGGTCAGATTCAGGGATTTTTTTCAAAATAGCGTAAAAAAGAGATATTTTCTCGAAAACTCCCTTACCTTTGCACCCATAATAAAAAACATCTTTATGAATAAGGGAATTGTTAAATTTTTCAATGTATCCAAAGGTTTTGGATTCATTAAAGACGCCGACTCAACGAAAGAGTATTTTGTCCACTCAACAGGACTGATCGACAGAATCAAGGAGGATGATGAAGTAACATTTGATCTCCAGGAGGGTAAAAAAGGTTTAAATGCCGTTAATGTGAAACTTGCGTAGTTGAAAATATAATGTACATTTAATGACCTTGGTCCCGGCACAAACTGCCGGGACTTTTTTTTTCGTGTGGAAGCCCTGCGACATGCTTTTTATCACCGGCATGAAACTCTTTTTTTTGGGTTGGTGGTGAACCAAGCAGGATGACCGTTGTTTTAATTTATCATTATGTAATTACATTTATGAACGTCTTCGGAGCGGTAATCCAAACGCTCCGGGTACCTGTCCGGGCTCTCAGTCAATGCAGGTCATCAGCCTGAAATGAGTGTACGGGACCGACCGGTACAAAGACCTTCAGGCAAGTTTAACATTAAAAAACTACGATCATGTCACAGGTAAGCGTTTATCTAAATTTTGAGAGGGAAACCGAAGCTGCCTTCAATTTCTACAGGCAGGTCTTCGGAGGAGAATTTCAGGGAGGCGTAATGCGCTTCAGGGATGTACCGCCATCAGAAAACATGCCTCCGCTTCCGGCAGAGGATCTTGATCTCGTGATGCATATAAGCCTGCCTATACTTGATGGTTTCGCCCTGATGGGCAGTGATGCCCCGAAATCGATGGGCTTCAGGGTAACTTCAGGCAACAATGTCTATATCAACCTCATGCCTGCCACCAGGTCAGAGACCAGACGCCTTTTTTCGGCACTTGCAGAGGGCGGAGTGGTGGAACAGGAACTGCAGGAGATGTTCTGGGGCGACTATTACGGAGCTCTCCGCGACAGGTTCGGAGTGCAGTGGATGTTCAACTGTTCGGCGAAGGAATGACAGTAAAGGAATGATTGTTTGCCTAATAGCATACTAAAATACAGATAATGAAGAGAATGCTACTGACGGCCGGTGCAGTCATCACCGCTTTTCTGCTCGGGTTTACAGTTGCGACCAACTCTGCAGATGAAAATGGCAAAGATGTGGGAATGAAAAAAGTAACAGGAATTGGAGGGGTATTTTTCAAGTGCAAGGATCCTGTCAAAGTAAAGGAATGGTATTCCACTCATCTCGGGATGGAAACTGACGAATACGGGACAAGCTTCGAATGGAGGCAAGGCGATGATCCCTCCGGGTATGGCTTCACCCAGTGGAGTCCTTTTTCCGAGAAAACCGCGTACTTTGGATCCCCGGACCAGGATTTCATGATAAACTATCGGGTGGAAAACCTCGAAGCACTGGTTGATGAACTAAAAACATCAGGCGTTGAGGTAGTTGATTCTATTGAGACCTATGATTACGGTAAGTTTGTGCATATTATTGATATCGAGGGTAATAAGGTTGAGCTGTGGGAGCCGGTTGATTCTGAATATGACAAGATTGTCAAAGCCCGGACCAAATAGACAGACAGACTGAGGCCACCTGCTAAAGTACCGGCCCGGTCACGTCAAACTCTATCAGATAGCCGTAGCCTTTCCATATTGTGCTGAGTGAGATGTTCTTCATCTCCTGCGGCACCATGTCAACAGGCGGTATCACCTTTTCTGCTTCTCCTGTAAAGATCCTGAAAAGTCTGCCCGCCTTTTCGGTCTCATCAGCTATGACAATATGGGTGCCGGGTTTGGATACCCGTATCATTTCACTGATAGCCTTTCGTTTGTCTTCAAAAAGGTTTATTGCCCCCAGGTGGTATACAACGTCAAATACGCCGTCATTATATGGCAGGAGGAGGGCGTCAGCCCTGACTATGCCGGCATTGATGTTCCACCGGGCCAGGTTGGCTGAACAGTGCGCCAGCATCTCCTGCTGGATATCCAGTCCATACAGCCTTAATCCGCTGATGCGGTTGTTCAGCCAGAGGAAATTTTCCCCGTAGCCGATACCGGTCTCAAGAACCCTGTTTCCCTCGCTGACTCTGAGCCTCTCCATAACCTCGTTCCTGGCGTTTTTGGCCCCGCCGCAAAGAAGGAACATCGCGTTGGTCGCAGGGGTGTAAATCTTTGCATAGATTGATCTGAAGAACTTGTCCCTGCTGTTCCTGTAGACAAGCCCCCCGTCATTCAAAAAATCAATCCATAAGCCATTATCCTCATAGTATCTGTCACATCCGGTACAGTGCAGCCCGGAGGTCCTGATTCCCTCCGGCTGGCCGGCTGTCTCATGAACCAGCCCGCCCCTGCATAAAGGGCAGCATAGCAATCCGTTAACATAAGAGTCCATAGTTCTGATCCGCTTCTTTGCACAATTTAATATATTTCGTGAAATAATTGACTTCAGCTGTTGATTATCTTAAATTTGTAATAACTCGGAGCCATTATTAAACAGAATGTGTCTGTTGATTGAAATCTTTCGAATGGCCCCCTGACAATTCTAAAATGAAGTAGTCATGCGGGTACTGATAACTGGTTCTTCGGGTTATCTGGGCATGCTTACCGTGAATCATCTTCTTGAACGGGGGCATGATGTTGCCGGTCTGGATATAAGGAACAACACATATTCGACGTCATTGAATGGCAACTTCAGGTTCTATAACTGTGACATTGCTGACAGGCGCAGGGTGGAGGAGGTGATTTCAGACGAGCAACCGGAAGCAATACTGCATTTTGCCTGCACTTACAACAGCGTGAGAAACAGGAAGAAGGAATATGATATTGATGTCGGCGGCACCGTTAACGTAATTGAATCATCCAGGCGAACACCTTCCGTAAAAAAGTTTGTCTTTTCCAGTTCGGCTTCCATCTATGGTCCCGTCAGGAGGTCTGAACAATGGTTGAATGAGACTGTCCCTGTAAATCCGGGGAAGTACAGGTACGGAATCAACAAGAAGTTGAATGAGCAGAATATCCTGTCCGGAAACGGAAATGAGTGCTTCAGTGTGACTTCACTCAGAATCTGCACCGTAGTGGGTCCTCATTATTACAGGCCAAGATCGGTCGTCTCAATACTGATCCGCCTGCCGTTTCTGCCGTCATCATTCAGGAACACCAGGGTCCAATTTATGCATGAAGATGATTTCACCGAGCTGATTGCCCGGGTAACTGAGGAGAGCGATATTGACGGTCTCTACAACCTTGGGCCTGACAGTTGCACAGTGGTGGGAGATGTTGTTCCTGCCGGCAGGTTTCACAATTTTCCGTGCCAGATTCTCAAGCCTCTAATGTGGTTGTTATGGAACCTGCACCTCGTCAATCTGCAACCGGCAGGACTCGGGTACTGTCTCTATCCCGTAGTAATGGACACCTCCAGGCTCGCCGGGAGGTTTAACTATCATTTCAGGTATACGTCAACTGAGGCGTTTCTTGCAACATGTGAGAAGAACAGTCTCCCTCCGGGATCACGATTCTGATGCTGGATTTTTGTTGCCTTTCAATCCGAATCTTGATTCCGCAATGTGACAGATCAGGCTGACCGTCTCATCAATACCCAGCAATGACGAGTTGATGCACAGGTGGTATGATTCTGCCGCTCCCCATGTTTTGCCACTGAAATAATGATAGTATGATGAGCGTCCCTTGTCTGTCCGCTCAATCAGCTCCTTTGCCTTGCCCTCGGTAATTTTGTGGCTCATGGCTATACGCCTGATGCGGTCATGTTTGTCTGCGCTGATGAACAGATTGAGGCAGTTCTTTTCCTCCTTCATTACATAATCAGCACATCTGCCCACAAATATGCATGAACCCTCCGAGGCCAGGTTCCTCATAGCATCACTCTGTATCCTGAAGAGAGATTCATTGCTCAGGTAGTAGTTTGAAAAGAAGTCGTCTGTCACCGAGGTCCTCAGTCCCAGAAGTCCCGGGAAAAGGCTGAAGTGTTTCTGTTCATCAACCCTCTCAAAGAACTCCTCCTTGAGGCCGCTCTGACGTGAGGCAATCCTGATCAGCTCCTTATCATAGAATGCAACGCCGAGCCTGGCTGATAGTTTCTGTCCTATCTCCCGCCCGCCGCTTCCCAGCTGTCTTCCTATAGTGATAACAAATCTCTTCTCCATGGCAGGTGACTTTGGTCTTTTTCAAATTTACTGTTAAAATTTTATTTCCGGCTACCATAGCAAGGCAAATACACATTCTTCATTACAACTGCATTGTTTCGGGAAATTAATAAACACTGCCTTAGATTTCCTATTTTTGTCCCTGTCAGAACAATACACAATGACGAAGAAGTATATTCTTGCCCTTGATCAGGGAACCACCAGTTCCAGGGCCATTCTCTTTGACAGGTTTGGGCACCCGGTGGCATCGGCCCGAAAGGAGTACACACAGATCTTTCCCCATCCGGGGTGGGTTGAGCATGACCCCGAGGAGATCTGGTCGGCACAGGCCGGAGTGGCAATTGAGGCACTTGCCCGGGCGGGCGCCGTATGTGATGAGGTGGCAGCCATAGGCATCACCAACCAGCGCGAGACTACAGTGGTATGGAACAGGATAACGGGCAAGCCTGTCTGCAATGCCATTGTGTGGCAGGACAGGCGCACGGCTGACTATTGTGACAGACTGCGGGATGAGGGCATGGGTGAGACCATTACCGCCAGGACCGGGCTGATAATTGATGCCTATTTCTCAGCCACGAAGGTAAGATGGATCCTTGACAATATTGAAGGTGCGGGAGAGATGGCATCCATGGGTGAACTCGCCTTTGGAACGGTTGATTGCTGGCTCCTCTGGAACCTTACGGGCGGAAGGCTGCATCAGACAGATGTTTCCAATGCCTCACGTACGATGCTTTTCAATATTCATACACTAGACTGGGATCCTGATCTGCTCAGGCTCTTCGGCATTCCGCGGTCAATGCTGCCAGAGGTCCGGAGCTCCTCAGAGGTCTATGGCATGACCTCGGGAACATTCGCCTCGCCGTTACCTGTAGCCGGTATTGCCGGCGATCAGCAGGCGGCACTCTTCGGTCAGATGTGCGTTGAACGCGGGATGGTCAAGAATACCTATGGCACCGGATGTTTTATGATTATGAATACCGGCACTACTCCGATGGTGTCTGAGCACAGGCTGCTAACAACAATAGCATGGCAAATCGGAGAGGAGACGGTCTACGCCCTGGAGGGAAGCATTTTTATTGCAGGAGCCGTGGTGCAGTGGCTGCGTGACGGACTCGGTATCATCAGACAGTCGTCTGATGTGGAGGAGCTGGCCGCACAGGCCGATCCGGCAGATGGCATCTACTTTGTGCCTGCCTTTGCCGGGATGGGAGCACCCTACTGGAACCAGCATGCAAGAGGAATCATTACCGGCCTCACCCGCGGTTCAACGGCAGCGCATATTGCCCGTGCCGCACTCGACAGCATAGCTTATCAGACACTTGATGTGTTGCTGGCGATGGAAAATGATTCCGGATTGAATATAAAAGAGTTAAGGGTAGACGGTGGTGCCACTGTCAATGATACACTGATGCAGTTTCAGGCTGACATTCTGCAGGCTGATGTTGTGCGACCCGGGATTACTGAGACCACAGCCCTGGGAGCTGCGTTTCTTGCCGGTCTGGCTACCGGGTTCTGGAACGGCATTGACGAACTGAAGGCCCAATGGAAGGCTGACCGCCTATTTACTCCCGGCATGGATCCACGAAAGAGAGAATCCCTGACAGGCGGATGGTGGCGCGCGGTACGAACAGCCTCTGCGTGGGCCGATGATGCTCAAAACAAATACTGACAATAGAATGAAAAAACGAGTTATTCTGATCTTGCTGGCGGTGCTGCTCATGTCTGCCGGTGTGAATGCCCAGAGGCCTGACAGTGCTGAAGTCTATTTGATCACATGCGCCCCGGGAGACGCCAGCTATTCAATCTACGGGCACACGGCACTGCGTATAACTGTTCGCGGCACCGGATTTGACATGGCTTACAACTGGGGGATATTTGATTTCGAGACCCCTAATTTTGTTTACCGCTTCGCCAAAGGCAAGCTCGACTACCTGTTGGGAGCATACCCGTATGAGAGGTTTCTTGAGGAGTACATTACCGAAGGCAGATCAGTCTGGTCCCAGAAACTTAATCTCACTACCGCAGAGAAGGAGAAGCTCTTTGAACTGATCAATGAGAACCTGAAACCCGAGAATAGAAAGTACCGGTATGATTTCTTTTTTGACAACTGTGCCACCAGAGTGCGCGACATTGTTTTTACGGCTGTGTCAGACAGCCTCATCCTGCCGGTCAGGGAAAAGGAAAAAACCTTTCGCCAGCTCATTGATCCATATCAGAAGGTGTTGCCATGGCTTGATTTCGGGGCTGATATGCTGCTGGGGCTGCAGTCGGACATGAAAGCCCCGGTGAACGATGAGATGTTCCTGCCTATATTCCTCAGAGACAACTTTGCAGGTACCATGATCACCCGTGACGGTGCTTCAGAACCGCTGGCCGGCATGGCAGAGACTGTTGTGGATATCCCGCCGCCTGACGTGAAGGCAAAAGCATGGCTTCCCCAGGCAGTGCTCTGGCTGGTTTTCCTGCTGGTGGCCATGGTGACGTTCATCTTCAGAAACCCGCGGCTTGAAAAAGGGCTTGACTTCGTTCTTTACTTCATCTATTCCTTCATAGCGCTTCTGCTTGTCTTCACCAATATCTTTTCTGATCACGACGCACTGCATCTGAATCTCCTGTTCCTCGGGATAAATATTATTATTCCGGTGCTCTTTGTCATGATCTTTACCCGACACAGGGGAGTGACGCTCAGCAGGCTGGCTTTCATCCTCTCAGCCCTGTGGCTGCCGGTATCACTCATTGCCGGCCAGGGGATAAATCCGGCACTCATACCGCTCGTCCTCATCATAATGGTCAGACTCTTCAGACACTGCAGGTTCGGGAAGAAGCTTTAACACATCTTTAACAACATTTAACAAGGTTTTTTAATTACAGAAATGATCTTTGCGAAGCTTTTTCGCAATTAACAACAACAGATAATATGGAACACACAACCGACATCAGGATCCTGAATGAGAAGATTGAGAAGGAGAGTGCTTTTGTTGACCTGGTAAGGCAGGAGATAAACAAGGTGATAATCGGGCAGCGACATCTGACCGACTCACTGCTGATAGGGCTTCTATCTAACGGCCATATACTGCTGGAAGGGGTGCCTGGACTGGCCAAGACACTGGCTATCAAAACACTGGCTTCAATAATTGACACCAGGTTCAGCAGGATACAGTTCACTCCCGACCTGTTGCCGGCTGACCTTATCGGTACCATGATCTACAGCCAGAAGAGAGAGGAATTCGTTGTCCGCAAGGGACCCATCTTTGCCAATTTTATTCTGGCTGATGAGATCAACCGTTCACCGGCTAAGGTACAGAGTGCTCTGCTGGAGGCTATGCAGGAAAGGCAGGTAACCATTGGTGAAACCACCTACAGGCTTGATGAGCCTTTCATGGTCCTGGCAACACAGAACCCCATTGAGCAGGAGGGAACCTATCCTCTCCCCGAGGCACAGGTTGACAGGTTCATGCTCAAGGTGGTGATCACCTATCCGGAGAAGGAAGAGGAGCGCCTTATTATAAGGGAAAACCTGGCGAGCGAATTCCCAACCGCAAAGACCATACTGAAGCCTGAGGATATTATCCGTGCCAGGAATGTTGTCAAGGAAGTGTACCTCGATGAAAAGATAGAGAATTATATCCTTGACATTGTCTTTGCCACCCGCCAGCCTGAGATGTTCGGCCTGTCTAAATTCACGCCGTTGATTGCCTACGGTGCATCGCCCAGGGCGGGAATAAGCCTGGCAATTGCATCAAAGGCTTATGCCTTCATCAGGCGAAGGGGATTTGTTGTGCCTGAAGACGTAAGATCACTCTGTGCCGATGTGCTCCGTCACCGCATCGGCCTTACCTATGAGGCTGAGGCGGAGAATGTCACACAGGATCAGATAATAGCCGAAATACTCAACACAGTAGAGGTACCATAGCAAATGAAGAAGCTGCTGTTTTTGCTTATCGCGCTGCTGGCGCTGACGACTGCCGGTGCACAGGAGTTCATCGGCATGACCGAAAAGAGCATCAGAGAAAGCATGTCAAGGGATTATCCGGGGATGGCCTGTGACAATATGGTACGCAATGATTACTTCAGGTACCTGAAGTATTATTCGGCTGACGGGAATGAGACATTGCTGATATTCCTTGATGGGAAGAGACGATGCAATGGCGTCAGGATAACCTGTGGCAGCAACAGCTACTATATGAAAATGAAGGAGCTTAATGAGAGATACCGGACAGAGGGTGAAAACCGCTGGAGTTACCGGACAGGCAATGAGGAGATAGATGTGAACCTGCAACAGGAGGAGTATTTTTTTACAATTACTCATCAGCGGGCAACAGACAGATCAAAGAGTGGAAACGACAGAGCTGCTTAAAAAGGTCAGGAAGATAGAAATAAGATCCAGGGGGCTTACCCACCAGATCTTTGCAGGGAAGTACCACAGCGCTTTCCGCGGCAGGGGCATGGCCTTCAGCGAAGTACGCGAGTATCAGTTCGGAGATGATATACGAAGCATTGACTGGAACGTGACGGCACGGTTCGGCCACCCTTATGTAAAGATCTTTGAGGAGGAGAGGGAACTGACTGTCATGCTGCTTGTTGACGTGAGCCGGTCGGGTGATTTCGGGACCATAACCTCAACCAAGCGTGAGATGATGACTGAGATAGCGGCAGTGCTGGCATATTCGGTTATCGTCAACAATGACAAGGTGGGGCTGATGCTCTTTTCTGACAGGGTTGAGAAGTATATTCCGCCAAAGAAAGGGCGAGGTCATATGCTCAGGATCATCAGGGAGATGCTCAGCTACGAGCCGCAGGGGTCAGGCACATCGCTGTCAGAGCCATTGAGATACCTGACCAATGTACTTAGGAAGCGATGTACAGCCTTCATCCTCTCAGATTTCATGGCTCCTCCGTTCACTGATTCGCTGCGCATTGCAGCAGGAAAGCATGATATGGTCGCTGTGCGTGTAAGTGACAGGCGAGAGAAGGAGTTGCCTGATGTAGGCTTTATAAAAGTCACAGACCCTGAATCGGGAAAGGAGATATGGATTGACTCCTCGTCGGCAGCTGTCAGGAAAGAGTATGCCGGACACTGGAAGAAACATGATGAGACTGTGAGCAGTGCATTCGTTAACTGCGGGGTGGATGTGGCGTCTGTAAATACAGGTGAGGATTATATCAAACCGCTGATATCGTTGTTCAGGCACAGATAGGATTATGATAAGGGCATTAATTACATCTGTCATCGCATTGTTGCTATCACTGGCATTGAATAGCCAGGAGATAACGGTTACATCTGCTCCTGACACCTCCGTGATCCTGATTGGTGACCAGACAGGATTCACTGTCACAGCATCATTGCCCGCCGGAACAAGGGCAGAGCTGAGTGGTGTTGCCGATACTCTTGCCGGAAAGATTGTCATCCTTCGCAGGAGCCCGCGTGATTCAGCTGTAATGCCTGACAACCGGCTTCAGATCACTGACAGGTACCTGGTGACTTCCTTTGACTCCGGATCATATTCCATTCCTCCGTTTTATGCGGAGATTACAGATGGAGACAGCCTGGTGAGGTATTATTCAGATTACTCCTACATGAAGGTGTTAAGGCCTGATGTTACTCCGCCGGACAGTACCGATATCATTTTTGACATTGTTCCCCCGCGGGGTGCACCTGTAACATTTGCAGAGATACTGCCGTGGATAATTATTGCCCTGATTGCAGCGGGTGTTTTCTATCTCCTGGCGCGGTTCCTGCCCAGGAACCCCTTGAGGAGGTTTGTCAGGCCCCCCGTGCCACCTGAACCGGCACATGTGATCGCACTGCGTGACCTTCAGGCTCTTATGGCTGAAGAACTATGGCAGAAGGGCGAAACAAAGGAATACTATTCAAGGCTCTCGGACATACTCCGGAGATACCTTGAGAACCGTTACGGAATCAGTTCGCCCGAGCTGACCACCGATGAGACGATCAGGATGCTCAACAGAGCCGCCGTTACCACATCGGGGCAGATGGCCCTGGTCAAGGAGGTGCTTTCGGTCTCTGATATGGTTAAGTTCGCCAAATATATTCCTGACAGTGCTGTTCATCAGACAATGTATGATAACTCCATCTCCTTCGTTGAGGCCACAAAAGCATCTGATGTGGCTCCGTCTGAAGGCGAAGAGAGCGTGACGGGAAAGGCAAACCGGGCAGATGGCAGCAAAACAGAAGTGAAAGGAGGGGAGCATGAATAACATCGTCTTTGAGAATGGGTGGTTCCTCTGGTTTCTGCTGATCATACCCCTGCTGCTGGCCTACTATATCTACCGGCAGGGTAAGTTTAACGCACCGGTGAAGCTCTCCACCACCGGTTTCATTGACGGGGGGCGAAAAACATACCGCCATTACCTGAGACACCTGCTTTTTACCCTGAGGCTGGCAATCATTGCGATGGTAATAATTATCATTGCCAGGCCTCAGAACGTAGACAGATGGCAAAGCTCGACCACTGAGGGGATCGATATCATCCTTGCGCTTGACGTATCGGGATCAATGCTGGCACGCGACTTCAATCCTGACCGGCTTGAAGCCTCCAAGAACGTGGCAACGGAGTTTATCAGCGGAAGACCTTATGACAGGATCGGCCTGACAGTATTCAGCGGCGAGAGTTTCACCCAGTGCCCGCTAACGACTGATCACGCTGTGCTCATCAACCTGCTCAGGGAAGTGAAGAGCGGGATCATTGAAGATGGTACGGCCATAGGTGTGGGCCTGGCTACTGCCATCAACCGGATCAAGGACTCCGATGCTGTCAGCAAGGTGATAATCCTGCTGACTGACGGTGTTAACAACATGGGATCTATTGACCCGATGACGGCAGCGGAGATTGCAAAGACTTTTGCCATCAGGGTTTATACAGTGGGTGTGGGCAGTATGGGATATGCTGATTACCCCGTGCAGACACCCTTTGGCATGAGGTACCAGAAGATGCAGGTTGAGATAGATGAAGCCCTGCTGGAGAGGATTGCAGATATGACCGGAGGAGAGTACTTCAGAGCCGTTGACAACACCAGCCTGCAGAAGGTATACGATGAGATTGACAAGCTTGAGAAGTCGAGGATAGAGACCAGGGAACACAGCAGGCGTGAGGAGGTCTTCATGCCGTGGGCTCTCGCTGTCGTTATCCTCCTGGCACTGGAGCTGTTATTGAGGTACCTGTTCATGAAAAACATGTCATAGCCAGGTCATGGAAACATTCAGATTTGCACAGCCCGACATGCTCTACCTGCTCCTTCTGGTACCGGTACTGGTGGTGATATGGATTTTCGGCAACAGGAGGAGAAGGCTGGCACGTGAACGCTTCGGTGATGAAGCACTGCTAAGGAGGCTTTCGCCTGATTACTCGCCGGCACGGATGGCCGTCAAGTTCTTTATACAGCTGCTGGCTTTCATCATGGCCGTGCTCATAGTCGCCAGACCCCAGTTCGGGTCGAGGCTTGAGGAGGTTAAACGCGAAGGCGTTGAGGTGGTTATCGCCCTTGATGTCAGCAACTCGATGCTTGCGGCTGACATCATCCCCTCAAGGCTGGAGAGGGCTAAACAGGCCATCACTCAACTGGTTGACCAGCTCAGGGAGGACAGGATAGGACTCATTCTCTTTGCCGGTGACGCATATACCCAGATACCTGTCACCAATGATTATCTCTCAGCAAAGATGTTTCTAGCGGCTGCCGGACCAGATGCCGTATCAAAGCAGGGAACAGCAATCGGGGCTGCCATTGATCTGGGTATGAGATCATTCACCCCTGAGAGCGACAAGAGCAGGGCACTGATAATCATTACTGACGGGGAGGACCATGAGGAGAATGCAGTGGATAAGGCACGCGAAGCATCACAGAAGGGTATTGTCATACATACTATTGGCATCGGATCACCTGATGGATCGCCCATACCGGTCAGAACGGGAGGACGGATTGATTATCTTAAGGACAACCAGGGAAACACGGTAGTATCCAAGCTCAATGAGAAGGGGCTGCAGGAGATAGCTTCAGTTACCGGCGGGAGATATGTCAGGGCAAGCACCACCAGCATAGGACTGAATGAGATATTCAATGATATAGGGCGCATGAAGAAGAGCGAGATAAATGCCATGATGTACACGGAATACAATGAACAGTTCCTCATTCCGGCAGCTCTCCTCTTCATGCTGCTGGTTGCTGATCTGCTCCTGGCAGACAGAAAGAACAACCTGCTCAGGAGGATTGGCCTAATCGGGAAAGAGACAAAAAGAGAGATGATATGAGAAGGAGGAGCAGTGCATATAAAATTGTGGTTTCAGCTGTCTGCCTGTTGATAGTCTCACCTTCAATCTTTGGTCAGGAGGAGAGGGAATATATCAGGAAGGGCAACAGGCTCTTTAAAAAGAGTGAATACGCCGGCAGCGAAGGGATGTACCGTCGTGCCGGGGAGCAGTCTAAATCGCCTGAAGATGCAATCTTTAACCTGGGTGATGCCCTCTACAGGCAGAACAGGTACGGTGAAGCCGCTACCGAATTCAACCGGGCTGTACAGGCCGGTGAGGCAGACTCACTGCGACAGGCTGAAGGATTTTATAACCTGGGCAACTCACTACTCAAGGAACAGAAGTTCAGTGAGAGCATTGAGGCGTATATCAACTCTCTCAGGCTTAACCCGGATAATATTCAGGCGAAGTATAACCTGGCCTATGCCCAGGATCAGCTGAAGAAACAGGAGCAACAGCAGAATAAGGATCAACAGGACGAACAGCAGGAGCAGCAGGAAAATGACCAGAAGGATCACCAGCAGGATAAGCAGGACCAGGAACAGAACGATCAGGATCAGCAGGATCAGGAGCAGAAGGACCAGGAGCAAAAGGATCAGGATCAGCAGCAACAGGATCAGCAGGAGTCTGCCTTAAGCAGGGAGGATGCCAAACGTCTGCTTGATGCCCTGGCAGCGAAGGAGAAGGAGGCCCAGGAGAAGGTGCAGCGTGACAAGGCAGCCAAAGCAAAGGTAAGGGTTATAAAAAATTGGTAATTTTGACGGTAATGAAGAGCATAATAACGGCAATGATCTGCTTTCTGGCCACCCTTACGGGGATGACCCAGGAGGTAACTCTTACCGTTGATGCGCCTGAGACAGCAGCCATTGGTGAACGTTTCAGGATTATCTATACGGTCAACTCCACTGACGGCCAGTTCACTCCTCCCAAATTTGACCAGTCTTTCAGTGTGCAGGGCCCCCAGCAATCAACCAGCCGCAATGTGCAGTGGATCAACGGCGACATACAGACCGTTTCCTCTACAACACTGATATATTATGTGGTTGCTTCAGTCCCGGGTACGTATACTATTCCTCCCGCGCAGTTCGAGACAAAGAAGATGACTGTCAGTTCACCCGGGAAGCAGATAGTGATCACTGATGGCTCGCAGGGTCAGGTGCCTGCAGCAGGGCAGCCACAGGGTCAGGGTCAGACCACGGCTGCCGGCGATGCTCAATCCTCCGGTTCGGACGTATCAATGAGACTGTTGTTCAGTGACCGGGAAGTCTATGCCGGTGAGCCAGTTACGGTAACACTTAAGCTTTACACACGAATCAATCTCTCAGGCATCCAGGAGCTGAAATATCCCGATTTCAAGGGATTTCTGCGTGAAGATATAGAGACACCGCCTCTACGCAGTCTTGAGAGTGAAGTGATAGACGGCGTACAGTATGGTACGGGAATTGTGCAGCGGTTTGTGCTGTACCCGCAGATCCCGGGAGAGATACGCATTGACCCGGTTGAGATGACTGTCCTGGTACAGGAGAGGAGCAGGGTTCACGATCCCTTCTTTGATGATCCCTTCTTTGATAATTTCTTTTCGTCAGTCTCCACGGCACCCCGCAAGATAGCAACCCGGCCGGTAACCATCAGGGTAAAACCCCTTCCGGACCCGCGACCGGCTGACTTCCACGGAGCGGTAGGGTCATTTGCACTTGAATCTGACCTGTCATCCAAGGAGGCTCAGCTGAATGACGCCATCACGCTTAAGGTGACCCTCAGGGGATCTGGCAACCTCAATCTTGCCGGTGAGCCCGTGATCAACTTCCCACAGGGGATAGAAAAATATGACCCGAAAGTGACCATGCGCAGTTCCGGCACATCTTCAGGGAGCAAGGTCTTTGAATACCTCCTCATACCCAGGAACAGGGGCACCTTTGAAATACCTCCCGTATCATATACCATCTTTGATCCAGATCAGCGAAAATACATGACATTGCGGACTGAAGGCTTCACAGTAAACGTTACCGGCAGTGGCAGTTCTGATGAGAGTATGGCGCCGGTTTATATCCCTGGCGAGGAGGTGAAATACCTTGGCCAGGATATCCGCTACATCAGGAACGGAAGCAGCAGGCTGGCTCTTACGGCTGCCCCGCTGATAACCAAACTGCAATACTGGCTCTGGTTTATACTGGCACTCTTTGTCACCGTCGTGGTGCTCCTTCTCAGGCGCGAACAGATGAAACGCAATGCTGACATTGCCGGTCTCAGGAACCGCAAGGCTGCAAAGAATGCACGCAGGCGACTGGCTAAGACTAACGCGTTGCTCAGGAGTGGCAGTAATGAGCTTGTCAATGCCGAGATTGCAAGGTCACTATGGGGTTACCTGGGAGACAAGCTCCGCATAGCGCCATCGGAGATAACCAGGGAGAAGTGCTACGCTGCCCTCAGGGAGAAGAGAACGGATGAGGAGCTCATAACCGAACTTGACAGGATCCTTACTGCTACCGAATATTCACAGTATGCTCCGGTTTCGGAAGGGGAAAGCCCCGCCGCCCTGTGCAAACGATCGGCTGCCCTGATCGGCCGGCTTGATAATGTTCTGGACTAAAAGAGGGAGAAGATGCAAAGGATAATAGTTGTTTATATTTTACTCCTGGCCGGTATGCTCAGCCTGGCCGGACAAACTCCTGAAGAGAACTATGCCCGTGCGGGAGAGCTTTACGGATCAGGCGACTATTCCGGTGCTGCCGCCATCTACAGGCAATTGTACGATGAGGGTTACAGGAACGAAGATCTTCTGTTCAATGCAGGCAATGCCTTCTTTAAGTCGGGCGACAATGCCTCGGCAATAGTATTCTTCGAGCGGGCCAAGCTTTTCGCTCCGGCGGATGAGGACATTGATTATAACCTGCAGATTGCACGGAGCCGTATCACCGACAGGTTTGAGACCGTACCCCAGCTTTTTTTCGTCAAGTGGTTTGATTTCCTCTCATTGCTGGCATCAACCAATGTATGGGCGGTGGCAGCACTGTCAATGTTCATTGCTGCACTTATCCTGTTACTTATCTTTCTTACAAAGTCAAGAGCCCATGGCCGTCTTCTTTCATTCTGGCTTTTCCTTGCGGCGCTGACATTGTCTCTTTTTTTGATTCTTCTTGCCATACGCAATAACTCGCTGGTCAATAACAACAACAGGGCTGTCATAACTTGCAGCATTGGCACTGGCAGAAGCTCGCCCGGCGAAACCGGCAATGAGCTTTTCGTCCTGCATTCAGGGACGACGGTGACCATTGAGCAGGAGCTGGGGGCATTTCGCGAGGTGAGGCTCCCTGACGGCAACAAGGGATGGATCAGGTCAGACTGCATGGAAAAGATATAACCGCATTGCCACATTTTTCATAACTTTCTGCCGGAATCAATTTGTCCGGACATGAAAGGAATCTTACCTATAATTTTAATTGCGGCACTTGTCATAATGACTGGCTGTAAAAAGCGTGACTTAACCGCAGAGGGGCCTACTGATGTCCGTATCCATAACCAGACAGGGCAGACGATTGAGGAGGTGACTGTCACCGTGACCGATGATCCTGCATATGTGAAAAGGGTTCATAATTACGGCACTGTTGCTTCGGGAACCTATACGGAATACTTCAGGTTTGACATAGCATATACGGAAGCTGACATCACACTAAGGATAGACGACGTGACCTATTCAACTCCGGCTGCACAGTTTGACTTTCTGACATATATAGGTCCCGACCGGATAACATACCGTCTTACAATTACTGATCAGGTGAATCACATCCTTGACATTGAGACAATAATTGAAGAGCCCATAGACGATCTTTAGTTAAGGAATGAAAGAATTTGTAACCGTCTGTCCACGAAACTGTTACAGCACATGCACATTCAGGGTGTTCACTGAAGAGGGCAGGGTAGTTCGAATATTACCCTATGAAGGTAACCTGGCCACCCCGGAGGGGCCGTGCATTAAGGGGCTTGCGTACCTCGAGCGCGAATACTCTCCCGACAGGATCATCTATCCACTCAGGAGACAGCCTGACGGCTCCTTTACCCGCATTGGCACTGACGAGGCGCTGAGCATCATAGCAGAGAGGCTGGTGAGGGCGAGGGAAAAGTATGGTCCCCATTCGGTCCTTTTCTACAGGGGAAGCGGATACTCCGGACTCAGCAATGATATTGCAGGTAACTTCTGGAGGCTCTTCGGTGGTGCCACCACCACTTATGGCAATCTATGCTGGCCGGCAGGCCTCGAGGCTGTCCGACTGACGCTGGGCGAGGTGAAGCACAACCTGCCCTGGGATGTTGCCAGTGCCTCCATGATAATCCTGTGGGGCAAAAACTCCGCCGAGACCAACGTGCAGGAGATGATCCACATTGAGAAGGCCAGGAAGAACGGAGCACGGGTGGTGGTCATTGACCCACGCCGGACCCTTACGGCAGACAAGGCTGACCTGCTCATCAGGCCAAGACCCGGCACCGACGGCGCCCTGGCACTGGCAATGGCAAAGGTCATCATTGACCGCGGGTTGGCTGACAGGGAGTTTATCAGCCGCCATGTATCAGGGTTTGAACGGTTTGCATCATCACTTCAGATGACACCTGATAAAGCGCAGGAGATCACCGGAATACCAGCTGAAGAAATTGTCAATCTTGCAGTGGCGGTGGCCAGTGCCGAGCGACTAACAGTGGTTGCCGGGTACGGATTGCAGCGCTACACCAACGGAGGCCAGACAATCAGGTCAATACTTTCCATCCCGGTGATTACCGGCATGATAGGCAAGTCCGGTTGCGGATTCAATTTTGCCAATCTGCAGAGCTATATCTTTGATGATGTAAAGGAGCCGCTGAGCTATTATCCTGATCCCGAATCTGACAGGCCATTCCGGCGTGCCATCTCAATGGCAACCTTCGGGCCGGACTTTTTTGCGCTGAAGGACCCTCCAATAGAAGTGGCATGGATAGAGAGGGGGAATCCCGTGACACAGCTTCCCGGCAGCGGCGAGGTCACAAAGGCGATGGATTCGGTGCCCTTTAAGGTTGTGGTTGAGCAGTTCATGACTGACACAGCTGCCATGGCTGACATTATTCTTCCGGCAAAGGGGGTCTTTGATCAGGCTGACGTGGTGGGTTCATACTGGAATCCTTATATCCAGTACAAGCCACAGGTCGTTGATCCGCCCGGGGAGGTCATGCCGGAGAGTGAGATATACTGGCATCTGGCAAACCTGATGGGGATGAACCCCGGACCACACTCAGGTATCCCGGCACCGGATGACTATGAGAACTGGCTCATGGAACGAATAAGCCATGTCACCGGCTTCAGACGTGAGGATCTTGTGCGGAAGCCTCTCATCCCTGAACAGAATGAGCATCCGGCGTATGCAGGCATGATGTTCAACACCCCTTCCGGCAAGATAGAGCTGTGGTCTGACAGGGCAGTTCAGCTGTGGGGAGCAAATCCGCTGCCATCGTATGATCCGCCTGAAGATAATGGTGAATCACATCTGCCTTTCAGACTTATGACACCAAACATTGCATCAAGAATCCATTCGCAGTTCGGGAATCTGGGGGTGATCAGGGCTGTGACCGACGAGCCCGCATGGGAGATCTCGGTTGCGGATGCTCACAGAAAGGGATTGAAAAGCGGAGACAGGATAAGGATCTTCAACTCTCGCGGGGAGATAACCGGCAGGGTGAGAGTGACTGCACGTGTAAAAGATGGCAGTCTTGTCTTTCCCAACGGCATATGGCTAGGTGAGGGCGGGGGAGTAAACAGGCTGATCGGGCCCGGGGAAACCGATATGGGGCACGGTGCAGCCTTTCACAACACGAGGGCAGACATTCAGAAGCTGACAAAATGGTAAAAGGATTCACATTCAATACAGCGTTATGTGTCAGCTGCAATGCCTGCAGCGCAGCCTGCATCCTGGAGAACGGTCTGCAGCCGGGCACACGGAGCCTCTTTGTGTGGAATGAAGGAGCCCTGCCGCTGAAGAGCGTCATCAACCTCTCCATGGCATGTAACCACTGCAGGGAACCGGTATGTGCCTCGGGCTGCCCGGCCTCTGCCTATACCATTGATGCCGGCGGTGTAGTCATTCACCACCCGGAGAGGTGCATGGGATGTGGATACTGTACCTGGAGATGTCCCTATGATGCACCCAAGATCAACCCGACTCTCGGATTTATTGAAAAATGCCATTTCTGCGCTGACAGGGCCACCGAAGGAATTGAACCGGCCTGTGTGTCCGCCTGTCCCACGGGAGCCCTTAAGATGACTGAAAGGAACGATTTTGACAATGTTTTCCCGGTATGGTTTCCTGATGCGGGAATAAAACCATCCCTGCATTTTACGGGCACGGATAACCTCAGAAGACCGGTTATTATTCCTTACGGCAATGAACCGGCAGAGATTGACAGCGTTTTTCAGACCATGACAGCCGTCAAGGGCGATCAGGCAGGAAGGCTGAAACAGGAGTGGAGCCTTGCGGTGTTCTCAATACTGGTTATCGCTGCCACAGCATTGCTGATCATTGCAGCTACAGGCGGAACTAAACCCGGCGGATTGATTCCCTTGCTCCTGATGGCAGGAGCAATGGCCGTATCGGTTGCCCACCTGGGGGTGCCGCTGAAAGCATGGAGAGCTGTTATACACATAAAATCCTCGCCTCTCAGTCGTGAGATAGTCATGGTGATACTGCTGACCCTGGCAGCCCTGGTTAACTGGTTATGGCCATCCCTGATACCACCACCGGTAACAATCGCGGTATCACTGCTGACACTCATATCGGTTGACCTGGTCTACTTTGCCGCAGACAGGTCAGTAAATATCAGACTGCACAGCGGGCAGGCATTTTTCACTTCCCTTTATGCTGTCTCCTGGTTCATTGAGCCGCGAATGATCTTCATAGTCTTTTCAATGTTTGCCGCCGTCTCGGTAGTAATGCGGTACAAGTCAACGGAAGGGAATCTGGCTGAGCGGATCCTCTACTTCACGAGAGCCCTGGCACTGCCTCTTGTCTTTATGCTTATCTATCCCCGGAATCCGTTAACAGATATTGCAGCGCTGGCCTTCTTCATAGCCGGACTGACGGCTGACAGGCTGCTCTTTTACCTCGACTTCAATCCACAGGATATAAAAAAATCAATAAAGGAACATTTTAACGCAGAATATGAAAAATAGAGAGATAAACAGTGTCAGGACTCCGGTCTATCGTGATTCAGGATTTGAGTTACTGACTGCCGGTGCTACCTCCGGCGCCTTTACCACCGAGACAGAACATGAGCGTGAACCTGATCTGTACATCTATTCGCGCTACCGCAACCCGACGGTAGTGGCAGCCGAGGAAGCCGTCATGGAGCTAGAAGGGTGTAACTGGGCTCTGCTGGTACAGTCAGGCATGGCTGCCATTGATACAGCTCTTTCAATATTCCAGGAGGCAGGAAGACAGAGCAGCTGGCTCTTCTTTTCAGAGATATACGGCGGCACGCTATCATATATCAGCAGTGTACTGCAAAAACGCCGTGGTCTGGAGGTCAGCTTCTTCAGACCTGCAGACGGAAAATATGACTATGCCCGTCTGGAGAATACCCTGGCAGATATGAGACCGGACATTCTCTATTTTGAGTCCATTTCCAATCCCCTGCTTATTGTGGCCGAGGGGCGAAGGGTCATTGAGCTCGGAAAGAAATACGGAGCAAGGGTTATTGTTGACAACACCTTTGCCACACCGATGCTATGGAAACCCCTTGATGACGGCGCTGACCTGGTGATACACAGCGCAACGAAATATCTGTCAGGGCATGGCAATGTGACTGCCGGGGCGATATGCGGGAATGATAGAGCGCTTATGCAGAGCGCTGTAGAGTACCGTAAGTTTGTGGGTCACATGCTATCGCCCGATGATGCCTACAGGCTGCAGACGCAGATGGCCTCTTTCAGTCTGCGTTTCAGGCAGCAGTGTGACAATGCCTCTGCCATTGCCTCTCTGCTTCACTCTTCAGTGAGGGTATCACGCGTTCTTTATCCCGGACTGGAGACCCATGACACCCATACCGCCGCCAGGGAGCTGACCGGAGGGAAAGGTTATGGTGCCATGATCACCTTTGATCTTGCAGGGACTACCCCTGAAGTGAAAAGAAAGAGCCGCGACAGATTTATCAGGGCCGTCTATCCTGAGATTCGGCTTATACCCACACTGGGTGACAACCATACTATACTCATGCCTGTGGAGCCCGTCTGGGGAACCCGATACCCTGAACCTGGCATGATCAGGCTGTCTGCCGGTTTTGAAGATAGTGAAAGGATGACGGCCATTATCAGGAGGGGTCTGGAAGGCTGATCATCTCCCATCTTCCACTAACACTGGATATATGGCCTGGCCTGGCCGAAAGAGAGAGCCGGTTCCGGTTACCAGGCAACAGGTTCCAATCCCCTGGCAGTGAGCCACTCATTGCATCTGCTGAAGTGCGAGCAACCAAAGAACCCTCTGGAGGCGGAGAGGGGTGAAGGGTGTACAGTCTTGAGCACCAAGTGCTTCGACTGATCTATTGAGGCTCCCTTGTTCTGGGCATAGGCACCCCAGAGCATGAACACCAGGTTTTCCCGGTGATGATTCAGGGCACTGATGGCAGCATCAGTGAACCGTTCCCATCCCCTGTTCTGGTGTGAGAGAGCCTGGTGAGCCCTGACGGTCAGTATGGCATTGAGAAGCAGCACTCCCTGGCGGGCCCACCGCTCGAGATTGCCTGACCTCGGGATGGGAATCCCCATATCACGGTTCAGCTCCTTGAAGATATTCACCAGGCTTGGCGGGAACTCTGTTCCGTCAGTCACGGAGAAACAGAGGCCGTGAGCCTGCCCGATGTTGTGGTACGGATCCTGCCCTATGATCACAACCCTCACCCTGTCAAAGGGACAGAGGTCAAATGCATTGAAAATCCTGTCCCCGGGAGGGAAGACCTGTCTGGTACGGTACTCCTCGCGGACAAAGTCGGTCAGAGTAAGGAAATATTCCTTCTCAAACTCTTCCCGGAGCTTTTCCTTCCAGTTTGCCTCGATCCTAACATCCATATATTCTCCGTCTATGTGTTGTAAAATTATTGATTTTTCCGGGAAGTGTCGTTCCTCCTGTATCATGCACTGAAAATCCGTTATATTAGACCCTCAAAATTCTACGGACATGATTGACCTGCGCAGTGATACTGTAACAAAACCCTCATCCGGGATGCTGGAGTTCATGATGAAAACCAGTGTCGGGGATATGATTTTCGGTGAAGATCCGGCAGTGAACGAGCTTGAACATATGGTTGCCGGGATGTTTGGCATGGATGCAGCCCTCTATTGTCCCTCAGGAACCATGACCAACCAGATTGCCATAAAAGCTCATACCAGGCCGGGTGATGAGGTTATCTGCAGTCGTATGGCCCATATCTACCAGTTTGAGGCCGGTGGAGTGGCTTTCAACTCCGGGGCCTCCGTGGCGCTGATTGACTCTGAAGACGGCACCTTCACCGCTGAGGATGTGAAAGAACATATAAATAATCCTGAAGACTGGCATAAGGCATACACAAGGCTGGTGGAGGTGGAGAACACCGTCAACAGAGGTGCCGGCGCCTGCTGGGATTTCAATGAACTGAAGCGTATCAGGGAGCTGTGTGACAGCAGGCATCTGGGGTATCATCTTGACGGAGCAAGGGTATTCAATTCCATGGCTGCCGACGGACGGAATCCTTCTGAATATGGAGCTCTGTTTGACTCAATATCCATTTGCCTCTCCAAAGGACTGGGAGCACCGGTGGGTTCACTGCTCATAGGCAACAGGGATATTATAAAGCAGGGAATAAGGCTGAGGAAGGTGCTTGGGGGAGCCATGAGGCAGGCTGGTTATATTGCTGCTGCTGGCATCTACGCCCTGAAATACAACATCTCAAGGCTGACAGATGATCACCGCAATGCAGCTGCACTGGCAGGAGCACTGAAGCAATGCAGCCAAACGGAAAAGGTGAATTACGGAGGAACGAACATAGTCATCTTCACCCTGAGACCCGGCATGTCAGCCATTGAATTCCTTGAGAAGATCAGGGCAAAAGGCATACTGGCCCTGAAGACAGGGGAGAGGAGTATCAGGATGGTGACTCACCTTGATGTAAGCGACGGACAGATCAGCCAAGCCTGTGAGATCCTTGCTAGCCTTTAAAAGTGAAGTAGACAGCACCTATGATGCAGAGGAATGCAAACAGGTGATTGAGCTTGAATGTCTCCGTACGAAAGAAAAGCAGCGTAAAGACCACGAAAACTGATATAGAGATCACCTCCTGGATCAGCTTGAGCTCCACCAGTGAGAAGGGACCTCCCGTGCCGCGGTAACCGATCCTGTTGGCAGGCACCTGGAAGAAATATTCAAACAGGGCTATGCCCCAGCTGACAAGGACAATTCCGGCTAAGCCAAGAAGCGCATTCTTTGAGACGTTCTGGTACCTGAGATGGCCATACCAGGCTATGGTCATAAAGGAATTGGAAACCATCAGAAGCAGGACAGACCAGAGACCTTTCATAGCTCTTTCCGATAAACAAGTTTAGGGTCCTCGGGACCGTAAAATTCCCTCAGTGAGGCCTCCAGTTCATAGCCGTTCCTGATATAGAAGTGCCTGGTAGGCTCGTAGAGCGGCCTCCCGGAGGTCTCAATCCATAGTATCCTGGCGCCAAGTGACCTGGCCCGCTCTTCCACCTCTTTCAAAATAACAGAACCGTAGTGCTTCTTGCGGTACTCCTCATGTATTGCTATCCAGTACAGATCCCACGAGTGCACTGATGAAGGGTTAGGCCCGAAACATGCAAAACCGATAACATTTCCCTCCTCCAGCAGGCGAATCCAGTAATACCCGCTCTTCTCCTGGCCGTTTGTCAAGGTTTCATCTGCCAGTGACAGAGCTACATCTACCTCAAAATCATAAAAGTAGCCAGATGAAGACAGTATCTTTTGAAATTCAGGCCTGTCACAAGGGGATATTACATGGGATAATTCGGGCATGGTATCTCTTTTCTGTTCAGGTCATTTATGATATTCCTGATTATATCCTGGTGAGTGTAGCCCGCATGGAATGCTGCTGAGATGAATCCGCTGTCAGGAGAGATGCAGGGATTGGCATTTACTTCAAGCACATAGACATTTTCATCTGAGTCAACCCTCATATCAACACGGGCATAACCCTTCAGTCCAAAGGTATGCCAGCAGGCTGTAACGGCTGCTCTCAGGTTACCAAGCAGCTTATCGCTCAGATTTTCAGGAAAACAGCGCCTGCTGTTCTCATACTGGAAAGTATTTTCTTCCCATTTGGCCCTGTAGCTGACTATACGGGGAATATTTTCCGGGTAATCAATGAAGAGCATCTCCGCCGGCGGAAGCATTTCCGGACCGTTCGGCCCTCCTATGACACTCACATTGAATTCCCGGCCTTCAATATAATCCTCAATGAACCAGTGCTGATCATCTTTGTCGCTGAGTATCCCGGGTGTTATACCGTCAAAGGTGAAGACAGATTCTTCGGTGATGCCCAGCGAACCGTCTTCCCACACCGGTTTAAGTATGTACCGTTGACCGATAACAAGCTGAGATATTTCTGAAACCCTGTAACCGCCGGCTACCCGTATTCCGTTGGATTTCATTATATTACGTGCCAGCACCTTGCTTGCTGTCAAAAAGGTGGCCTCAACGGGACAGCCGGTATAGGGTAAATTATACAGATTCAGCAGGCCCGGGATGAAATAGAGTATTTCAGCCTTCGTGCCTATTGATTCAACAAGGTTAAAGACAAAGTCGAATCCCTGACCGGGGATAGATTTTATCTCATTGAAGAAGTTTTCAGTTATTCCCTGACGTTCAACCTGGTAACCCAGCGTTTTGAGTGACCTGCCGATAAAGTTGACCTGGTCAAGCACATCGAGTTCATCCGGCAGGGCGTCTGTTGCAGGTTCATTGTATATTATCAGGCACTTCCCGCTCATTGTATCAGTCCATAACGCTTCATGGCAGAATCCATGATCAGTTTTATCAGGGTACTGAACTCCATGCCGTTCATACGTGAGAGCATCGGGAGGTCAGAATGCACAGGATTGAGTCCGGCCAGCGGATTGACTTCGATAAAGCACATGTGTCCGTGACGGTCAGCTTTCATGTCTACGCGGCCCGCATCAACGGCGCCGAGGGCACGCCATGCGGCCAGGGCAACGGCATCGCATTCAGCTCTCACCTCCTCGTCATAGATCCTGTACTGAACATAATTCTCATAGTTTTCCTTAACCTCTACGGAATAAGGGAGATTATCCCTGCAGATCACTTCCATTCCTCCTGTCACCCTGGCTTCCGAGCCGTGGCCCTTGACTCCCACGGTGAACTCTCTTCCGGGCAGGTACTCCTCAATGAGCACCGGCTGGTCATATGCGGCAAGCAGTTCAGTAACGAGGGTCGTCAGCGAGTGGCGGTCCCTTACCAGGCTTCTTGTGGTTATTCCCTTGCCTGTTCCCTCAGCCACCGGTTTGACAAACAGGGGGAATTCAAGGGAAGAGAGGTTATCCAGGTCATTGACCGAGCTGGCTATCATGCCGGGGCACACCGGTACGCCGGAAGCTTGCACCACCAGCCTGGCAAGGTACTTATTGAGTGATACGCCCATGATGACGGGGCCGCTGAAGACGTATGGAATGCGGTACTGGTCAAGCAGTGCAGGAACCACTGACTCACGGCCGTCGCCATACAGTCCTTCTGCCAGGTTGAAGACCATATCCCACCGTTCGCCGGCAGCAAGTTTTTCAACCAGCTCAAAGATATTTCCTATTCGGATTGTTTCGCAGCCAAGGCGCATGAGCTCATCTTCAAGGGCAGCCACCGTTTCTTCCTTGTCAAATTCGGCCGTCTCGTCCATTGTATAACCCCGTTCGAGATACCACGAACGAAGGTCATAGGTGAGTCCTATTCTCATCCTTCAGCTACTTTTTGTTGGGGTAAGTGTATCGGTTCTGTTTGTAGTTTCTGAGAACCCATTTCTCCGGGCCGCTCTCCACCACGTAATTGGGCAGGATAGGTATCTTGCCTCCTCCACCGGGAGCATCTACCACGAACTGGGGAACAGCATAGCCGCTTGTATGACCGCGGAGGTTCTCAATGATATTTATACCCTCTTCTATGGTTGTTCTGAAGTGGCTTGATCCCGGTATCAGGTCGCACTGGTAGATATAGTATGGCCTTACGCGCACTGTGAGGAGCTTATGCATAAGTTCCTTCATGGTTGCAGGGTCATCATTGATGCCCTTCAGCAGTACTGTCTGGCTGCCCATGGGTATGCCGGCATCGGCAAGCATCTCGCAGGCTTTACGCGTCTCGGGAGTCATCTCATCGGGGTGGGTGAAGTGGACGCTCAGGTAAAGCGGGTGGTACTTGCGGAGCATTGTGATCAGCTGTCGGGTGATTCTCTGCGGCAGTACTGCCGGCACCTTGGTGCCAATCCTCAGTATCTCGATATGCTTTATAGCCCTCAGGTTTGACAGCAGGTATTCTATCTTGCTGTCGTTCATGGTGAGGGGGTCTCCGCCACTGATGATGACATCACGTATCTCTGTATGCTCCCTTAGATATTCGAATGCCTTTTCCCATTCACTTTTTGTGAGATGACCGAGCTTACCGACAGCATGCGACCGTGTGCAGTACCTGCAGTATGATGAGCAGAACTGGGTGACGGTGAAGAGCGCCCTGTCAGGGTAGCGGTGAACTATCCCGGGAACGGGACTGCTGCCCATTTCATTGAGAGGGTCTGCTTTCTCGGCATCAGTGATAATAAGCTCATCACTCGTTGGTATCATGGTGCGACGAAGGGGTGACCATGGCTCTGAGTCATAGATGAGCGACAGGTAGTATGGTGTGATCCTCAGGGGGAGTCTGCCTTTAAGCCTGTTCAGTGTTCTGATCTCATCATCGGTCAGAGTAATAACACGAGACAACGCCTCGGCAGTGGTGAAGGAGTTACGCAGCTGCCAGCGCCAGTCATTCCAGGAATCATTACTTGCAAGGGGGAAGTAGCGGCGGATGAATTCCGAACTTCGGTTGCTAACTAAACGATCGTGGGATCCGATCTGCGGGAAGATCATGGTACCCGCGCCAGGTTCTTCGTCAGAAGAACAACCCATGAGGCGGCTCTCAACACAAGCAGCCGTTGCCTCCTTTCTGTTAGCGTTCATGTTTCGGTAAAATGAATTACCTTTTTTTTCTGATTGTTAATTATTCGTTTTAGTTAATAATTTGTTACAAAAATTTCCGCTAAGTTATTAATTGGTTAACCTGCGAACTCTTCTCCGGGTAAAAGATATCAACATGCAAAATTTGCCTGCTAATATCTGGTTTTCAATTTCATAACCTGCCTGAGTCTGAGTTATTCACAGCCCGTTTTCAGGTAGTGAAACTGACACCCGGATTTCGAGGCGCAAACATAAATCAAATTCTGATATGCGGGTATTTTTCAGCCATTATTTTTAAATTATTTTCAATCATCCGGTCGCGCTGAGCTGCACACAATTCTGTACGTCCCGCGTCCTCCGGAGTATACATCACATAATCAATTATTTGTTCCAATGTGGTTGTTGCCACGTGCATCCTTGTATCTGAGCTGGCGTAATAAACAAAGACCGTGCCATCGTCATCAGCTATCCAGCCGTTGCTGAAGACCACATTTGACACATCGCCTACCCGCTCTTCGCCGAGAGGCTCAAGGAAGTGTCCTGATGGTCTCTTTATCACTCTCCATGGTTCCTCCAGTGATGTCAGGAAGAGATAAAGGGTGTAACGGAGTCCGGCAGCGGTTCTTCTTACTCCATGGGCAAGATGAATCCATCCGTGAGGCGTTTTCAGGGGGGCGGGTCCCTGGCCGTTTTTGACCTCCTTTACAGTATGGTACTGGCGGGGATCTACAAGGATCTCCCTGCCCAGCACGGCATGCTCCATGGAGTCACAGAACCCGGCAGAGATTCCGCTGTCACCGGTCTCAATGAAACCTGACTGGGGTCTGGTGTAGATCATATACTTGCCGTTGACAAATTCCGGATGGAGCACGCAGTTCCTTTGCTGCGCCGCACCTGATTTCAGGTCATCGAGCCTCTCCCAGTGATCAAGGTCCCTGGTTCGTGCTATCCCACAGCTTGCCAGTGCAGCAGATGAGTCGTCAGGTTTGCTCTTATCCTTTCGCTCTGCGCAGAAGAGGCCATAGATCCATCCATCCTCATGTTTGGTAAGACGGATGTCATAGACATTCATCTCCGGATCAGCGGTGACAGGCATCACCACAGGGTGATTACGGAAGCGCCAATGGTCTGTTCCATTTGGACTCTCGGCAATGGCAAAAAATGATTTGACATCAAAGCCTTCAGTGCGGAGTGCCAGGCAATACCTGCCGTTATGCCTGATGGCGCCGGCATTGAAGGTGGTGTTGATGCCCAGCCTGGTCATCAGGTGCGGGTTGTTGCGGTAATCAAGATCATACCTCCAGAAGACCGGCGTGTGATCTCTCGTGATCACGGGATACAGGTATCTGTCAAAGATGCCATTGCCGCCTTCCTTCTTCCTATTGGGCCTGCTGATGAGCTTTTCGTGCTCATCAAATAGTCTCTCTACCTGGTTGTCAAATTCCTTCTCTGTCATCGGTCCTGTTTATAATTCAGGAACAAATATAACGGATAACGTAAATGGTAATGTGCGATTGCACAGCATGCATTTATTGTTCAATCTTTTTTATATTGGCTTCTGAAAAAAATAACCTGGCAGGAATGAAGAAAAGTCTATCCGTTATTGCTCCATTTATTATGCTGACAATCACATCCTGCGGCACAGGGCCTTCAGAACATGACTACATGGTGGTGGGCTATGTGGCTGGCTACAGGAACTTCGATTTTTCACAGATTGATGCCACGAAGCTTACTCATATAAATTATGCCTTTGCCAATGTCATTGACGGAGAAGTAATGTTCGGAAGTGAAGGGATAGACAACACTGACATGAACGCGGGGGACATACGCAAACTGCTGGCATTGAAGGAGGTGAATCCTGATCTTAAGGTCCTGGTCTCTGTAGGGGGATGGACATGGTCAGGCAACTTCTCCGATGCAGCGCTTACCGACTCCTCCCGTAACCGTTTTGCTGCCAGTGCTGCCCGGTTTATAAGAGATCATTCTCTTGACGGAATAGACATTGACTGGGAGTATCCGAATCATCCCGGCGCAGGTAATACCTACAGACCTGAGGATGTGCGCAACTTCACCCTGTTGATTGAGTGTGTGAGGAGACATATTGACTCCCTGGCCCTTATTGAGGGTAGGGAGGGCAAGTACCTGCTCACCATTGCCACTGGCGCCAGTGAGCATTATGCTGCCAATACAGAGCTTGGTGAGATGAGCCGCTGGCTCGATTTCATCAATATCATGACCTACGATTTCCATCATGGCGGAAGCTACCAGACGGGCCATCACGCCAACCTGTATCATTCATCCCTGGATGCTCCTGACGGTGATGCCACGGATAAAGCGGTGCACCTTCACCTGGATGCCGGGGTGCCCCCGGAAAAACTGAATATCGGGGTTCCGTTCTATGGAAGGGTATGGAAAGGGGTTGAGCCACTCAAGAACGGACTTTACCGGGAGGCAGCCACAACCGGAACCGGCATGTCATATACCGACGTACTGAAGGCTCTGGCCGATCCGGCTTTCACCAGGTATTATGACTCGTCAGCCTCTTCTCCCTTTTTATGGAATGAAAGGGATTCAATCTTCATCTCCTATGAGGATGAGAGCTCACTGATTGCACGGATGAAGTATGTAAGGGAGCATAACCTCGGTGGGGTGATGTTCTGGGAATACAGTGAGGATGTTAACGGTATGCTGCTGGAAGCCATTACAGATGGTCTGACCATCTGATGATCAGATAAAGAAGAAGGCTACACCTGCCACGCTGATGATTGCGCCGGCTATCTCCACGGCAGTGATTTTCTCCTTGTATATCAATGCTGAAGGTGCCAGTATAAGAACGGGCACTATGGCCATTATTGTTGATGCAATCCCCGTCTGTGTATGCTTCACCGCGAGGAGTGAGAAGGAGATCCCGAGGAATGGGCCGAAGATGGCGCCAAGTAACATTGCCTTCATTGCGGGCGGGTTTCTGAGTGCATCGTATACATTGCCCCATCGCCTCAGCATGGTTATTACAAATACGAAACCGGCAACACCCGCAATAATCCGTATCTGAGTTGAGGCGAAGGCATCATAGCCCTGCATACCATACTTGCTCAGCACAATGCCCAACCCCTGGCCGAGTGCACCTATGAACGCAAAGAGCAGTCCCGCGGGCGAGATCTTTATAGATAATCTTTCTCCCTTTACCGGTCGGTTGAAGATCGCCAGACTGATGCCGAAAATCACTATGATCATTCCGGCCATCTGCAGGAAGCTGAGCGACTCTCCCAGCATGAAGTAGCCAAAAATGGCAGCCAGCGGCGGAGCCAGTGTCATTATGAGCATCGCGAACCGTGATCCGATGAGAGGATAGGAGCGGAAGAGAAAATAGTCGCCCAGCACCAGCCCTACAATGCCAGAGAGAGCCAGCCAGATCCAGTTATGACTTGATGCGTCAACAGGCAGAAAGTGTCCGCGTGAGACCAGTGTGTAAAATCCCAGAAAGAAAAATGCCAGGGATAATCTCACAATATTGACGGTAAGCGATCCCACCTTGCGGCTGGCAGACTCAAATGCAAGCGCGGTGATGGTCCAGAAAATCGCCACGGCCAGGGCGGCAAATTCTCCTGTATGAGCGTTGATATAATTCATTCCCGGAAAAATATAAGCGCACAAAAATAGACATTCACACGAACCCTTTTCTCTTTTGGCTGAGTTTAACCATGTTTTTTTCAGAATCTCTTTTCCACAAAGCCTTTTATGCCTATTTTTGGATAAACCTAAACTTACGGACTATGGACGCAAAGGGAAAAGCCATCATTTCACACATTCTTATTATCGGCTGGATAATAGCAATTGTATTAAATTCAAGCAAGAAGGAAGAGTATGCCAGTTATTACCTGAGGCAGAATCTGGGACTGATAATTTTGGGGATTGCGCTCAGGATTCTTGTTGTTATCCCGATTCTGGGCCACGTGCTGTCAGTTATCGGAGGCATCCTCCTCTTCGTCGGATGGCTCATGAGCCTTATCTGGTCTATCCAGGGTGAGATGAAACCTGTGCCCTGGCTTGGAGAACAGTTCCAGTCGTGGTTCAGGGGTATCTGACAACACTTTTACCAGGCAATTACTCTATTGCATAATGGTTTTATCCGGCATTGCCCTGTTACTGTCAGGGTGTGCCGGTCAGCAGAAGGAGAAACCCAATATAATTCTTATTATCGCCGACGATCCCGGATATGCTGACACAGCATCTCTGCTGGCAGGTTATTGTCAGGATCCGGGAGATCATGCTGTAAGAGCATCGCCTATCCCTTAATCTCCAATGGAGATTCATCCTTCAGGGTGAGTAAATGACTTCATAATATTCATCTGAGCGGGACCGTTATAGATTATTGTGCCGGCGCGGGTACCAGGACTTTCATCCACCGGAAAGTCTGTTATCTTTGCATGGGCTTTACTTCCACAAATTGTCAGAACCAGCGGAAATATTAAAGGGTTTTGAACCGATAGGACTTGGCGGCATCTCTGCCGTTCGGTACATGAACCGTATAGATACCAAGTATCTCTTTTCGGCCGGGAAGCTGCCCGAACTGCTCCGGATGGTTAAGCCACACTACATGGCCCTTGAGATGGAAAACTTACGAGAGTTCCCATATAAGACCGTCTATTTTGACACTCCGGAACTCATCTTTTACAACCAGCACGTCACCGGAAAGCTAAACAGGACAAAGGTCAGGATCAGGACTTACGAGTCTAACGGATTGACCTTCCTGGAAGTGAAGAGCAAGTCAAACAAGGGTCGTACCAGTAAGTCGCGACTGGAGAAAGAGCCGAACGACATGAATCATGTCAGCCAGTCAGTAGAATTTCTCAAAGAGCTGATTTCCCCGGCAGCCGGGTCACTGAAGGCGGTTATAAGCACCTCCTTTACCCGGATAACCCTGGTCTGTCTTGAGAGGTCGGAAAGGATAACCATTGACTACAACCTCCGCTGGAACAATCTCAGGGGCGACTCTCTGACAATGCCTTTCCTTGCCATTGCCGAGATAAAGAGTGAAAAATCAACCTCCCTTTCGCCGTTCTTTGCCAGGCTGAAAGAGCTTGGCATACGAAGGAGCGGATTCAGTAAATATGCTGTCGGGATGGCCCTGGTGAACAGAATGCCCCGGCAAAATCAGCTCAAGCCGAAATTTTTACTTATAAACAGGATAAAGAATGAATATTACAGGAATGACACTGCCGGTCAGCACAACGGAGTTGACTGATCAGGGAATGTTCAGTTTCGCCGGTGTTCCGGAATTGCTTTTACGTTTTGGAATCAACCTGGTTGTTATACTCATTCTTGTGCGATGGCTCTATTACACCACAACAAGAAGAAAAGATTACCTCTTTACCTATATTCTCATCTCCAGCGTGGTCTTTCTTCTCTGTTACCTTCTTGAAAATGTAAGCCTTCAGATAGGATTTGCCCTGGGACTCTTTGCCATATTTGGCATAATACGATACCGCACTAACCCAATGCCCATCAAGGAGATGACCTACCTTTTCCTGGTAATTGGCATTTCTGTCATCAACGCCCTTACCTCAGGCACCTCCATGACTGAGATCATATTTGCCAACCTGGCAGTGATACTTATTACAATGGGCCTGGAGAAGGTGTGGCTGCTTCGGCATGTTTCATCAAAGTCAATTATCTATGAAAAGATCAACCTCATAGTTCCGGAGAGATATGACGAACTGATAGCCGATCTGCAGGAGCGTACAGGAATAAAGGAAATTAAAAAGGTAGAGATAGGGGCCATCAATTTCCTGAAGGATACCTGCAGGATGATAATCTATTACGAAGACAAGGGACGGTCAGTCAATCTTGCAGACCAGAATGAATTCATCAAAACGGATGATAACGATGATGACTAGACACAGATATTTTTTGTTGTTCATCGTGTGCCTTCTGTCGGTCTCAGCGAAGGCACAAAAGACTGATTATGGCATCTGGTATGAGGCCAAAGCAGAAAAGAATCTCTGGAAGGGTCTGAGGGTTGATCTTGAGGGCAGTATCCGTACCAACGAAAATGCCGGGAATATAGAGAAGTTTTATATTGAGCCTGGTGTGAGGTACAAGTTCAATGATTATTTCAATGCAGGGATCTATTACAGGTTCATAGAGCAGAAGGAGAAGGATGATCTGTATCATCCCAGACACAGATGGTTTGTTCAGATGAAAGGCACAGCGCCTTCTTTTGCACGCTTCTCACTGGCAGTAAGATACCGGGTGCAACAGCAATTCAAGACCTACATTGAAGATCCGGAGGATGAAGAACCGCAATGGTTTCAGAGAGTCAGGCTTGAGCTTGACTACGATGTCAGGGGCATTCCGCTTAAGCCTTACATAAACGCTGAGTTACATATGCTCCTTTCCGGGCCGAATGATTACACGGCTGACAAATGGCGATCAATGATCGGTGTTGAGTACACTCTTAACAAAAGACACACTTTCGGGCTGGAGTATATATATAATGACAGCAGGGTTACCAAGCCGCCCTATGAGAATCTGCTTGGCATAACCTATTCTGTCAAGCTGTAGTGTCAGGAGGGCTTTCCTCTGGTTTTGGAGGATTCCTCTGGCCGGTATCAATCATTTCAGTTATATTTGCGGAGAAATTCAGCCCAGGGCTGTTCTTTTTTTTATTATGGACTGATATGAGCAAATGGACCGCTGACCTTATAGGTGATCTAACAGGAAAAAGAATAATAATCACGGGTGCAACTCACGGCATCGGTCTTGCCACGGCAGAGACTCTTGCTGCAGAGGGTGCCGACCTTGTCATGGCAGTCCGGAATAGTGACAGGGGTGAGAAGGCTGCCGGAAAGATCAGAGAAAAGATTCCTGCTGCCTCAGTAACAGTAATGCATCTTGATCTGACTGACCTTGATATTGTAAGACAGTTTGCCTCTGAATTTGCCGCACGCTTTGACAGGCTGGATGTGTTGATCAACAATGCGGGAGTGATGGTGCCTCCCCATAGCACTACCAGGAACGGTTTTGAGTTGCAGTTCGGCACGAACCATCTCGGCCACTTTGCACTAACGGCTCACCTTCTTCCTTTACTGATGGCCACACCGCTGTCACGAGTTGTGTCAACAAGCAGTATTGCCGCACGCAGGGCGAAGATACACTTTGACAACCTCGACGGCAGGAACGGTTACAATCCGATGACTTTCTATCGCCAGAGCAAGCTTGCCAATCTCCTTTTTGCCATGGATCTTCAACACAGGCTGGAGAGGGCAGGATCTTCAACCATCAGTGTGGCCTGTCATCCGGGCATAACTGTCACGAACCTTCTCTCACGCGGGTCAGGTAAAGAGACAGGCAGGGTGATGAAGACGCTCATGAGGATCGTGGCCCAGCCTGCCTCAATGGGATCACTGCCAACCCTTTATGCTGCCACCCATCCCGACCTGCGCGGAGGCGAATATATCGGCCCTGACGGTCCCGGAAATACAAAAGGGTATCCGGTACTTACCGATGATCCGGCCAGGCTGTACAAAGCGGACCTCGCCACCAGGCTGTGGGAGGTGTCAGAAGAACTGACAGGGGTGAGGTATATTATCTGAAGTCAGCAGTTGGCAGCTGGCAGTCAGCAGTTATCCATGCAGTTGCAGGCAGACCAGTCAGAATTGTCGATGTGCGACTGTCGATTGTTGATTCCGGCCGTAGATCAGTCAGAATTGTCGATGTGCGATGTTCGATTGCCGATTATGGCTGTAGGCCATAAAGAATTGTAGATCAGGCATGTATCGCCCCCTCCCCCCCGCATCCACCCATGGTATGCAACGATTCAATTGCAGCCTGATAATCAGTCATATAGATAATCCACATTTTGTTTTGTGCACTCTGTATTGAACAAACGGCACTGCTTGTTGTTATTTTCATGAAGAACAGGTGTTAAACAATATAACAAACAATGACATGAAAACAACAAAATGGATTATAGATCCCGAACACAGTGAGATACAGTTCAAGGTTAAGCATATGATGATCACCACCGTTACGGGCAGCTTCAAGGAATTCAGCTCTGAGGTTGAGACTGAAGGTAAAGATTTCACAACTGCACGTATCAGGTTTGAAGCAGCCACATCATCGATTTTTACCAATGCAGAGCAGAGAGATGCACATCTCCGCAGTGCAGATTTCTTTGATGCAGAGAACTTTCCTGTAATGAGCTTTGTTTCGTCCCGCCTGGAGAAGATTGACGATGAGAGCTGGCAGCTTAGCGGAGACCTTACCATCCGGGGAGTCACAAATCCTGTAAAGCTTGATGTTGAGTTCGGAGGTGTTGGCAAGGACCCATGGGGAAATACCAAGGCCGGTTTCAGCCTCAGTGGCAAGATCAACCGCAAGGATTGGGGACTGAACTGGAATGCAGCCCTTGAAGCGGGTGGTGTGCTGGTCAGTGATGATGTCCGGATCTTCTGCGAGGTTCAGTACGCCATTCAGGCTTGATGCACCCTCTGTGGTCAGAAGATCAGAGTCAGGAATATATACTTTACCAAAAGCCCAAGGGTAGTACAGAGCAGTGTATTGCGGATTTTATGCCGTATCATTCCTGCTGCCAGGGATATTACCGGAGAGGAGAGGGGCAGGGCATTGAATGCAAATATGGTCAGATTACCGTATTTCTCTATGTTAGCCTTTGCCTTCTCATACCGGCTGCGACCTATGAGGTTGTCAATGAATTTGTTGCTTACCAGTAACCCGATCACATAATCGATTGTCTGTGAGAAGAGTGCGGTTCCTATGGCAACCGCATTCAACGCCACCACGTTAATATCACCCTGGAGATAGTAGACGAAAGCCACCTCCACGGGCATAAACAGAAAAAAAAGGTATCCGCAGGCATTGACAATGGCAAAAGAGAGCAGTCCTTCATTACGGGATCCGTTGTATATGTCGCGTCCTACTGTAAGGGAAGCAATGGCGATGGCGGCACAGACCAGGAGGATGGCTATTATGATCCGTATTATTTCAGTGCGGCTCTTCCTGGCCATCACCAGCGACTGAAAGGTTTAACTGCCAGACTAGAATTGTAGTATCTGGAATCAGATGTCACTTCTTCTCCGAGCCACAACGGTTTCTCAAACTCCTCATCAACCGAGGCGAGTTCAAGCTCAGCCATCACCAGGCCTTCATTCTCGCCATGAAACACATCCACCTCAAAGTTATGTTCTCTGAAGGGAACAATATACCTGGTCTTCATGACAGGATACCGATCACATAATCTGAGCAGCTCCCTGGCATCATCCGCAGGAATCTCCTTTTCCCATTCATACCTGTCCATGCCTGAATCACCGGACTTTCCCTTTACCGTTACAAATCCCCGGTCATCCCTGATCCGCACCCTGACGGTACGGTCAGGATCATGAGACAGGTATCCCTGGACAATATCCGATGAACCTGTGGCTTCAGCCATGAATTCACCACAGACCAGGAATTTTCTTTCAATTTCGAGTGCCATAATTAACCCAATAAAGATAGGCTTTTGCACTAAAAACAAATAATAGTGATTTTTTTCTTGCGTTATATGATTGAATGTAATTTTTGTTTACTTTAGCGTCCGATATGAAGACAACATTTTCAGCATACAACTTTTCGTTTTACTTTTTCTATTATCAGCCGGAAAAAGGGACTGACTAGTTGTATATCTGTATAAAGAGATAATCAAAAAATGAAGCAGGTCCCGTTAAAGCGGGACTTTTTTTTTGACATAAGACGAATATGAAAAATGACAGGGACATTATCAGTGTGGCAATCCAGGGTGTCAGGGGCTCCTTCCATGAGATAGCAGCAATTGAGTATTTCAGGGGGCGGGAGATATCAGTTGTGCCTTGTGACACATTTGCTGAACTATTCAGCATGCTGACTGTCAGTAAGGCAGACTGCGGACTGGTAGCTTTCGAAAACTCGGTGGCAGGAAGTATCCTTCCCAACTACGAATTGCTGCGCAGCTCACATCTGCCGGTTACAGGTGAGATATGCCTCCGTGTCATCCAAAATCTTGTCGCCCTGCCGGGGCAACAGCTGTCTGACATCACCGAGATTCACTCACATCCAATGGCCATCCAGCAATGTTCCGTTTTCATTGAGGAGATGAGGCAGAAAGGGGTTAAAATTGTGGAAGCTGTAGACACCGCCCTGAGTGCAAGGATCATAAGTGAGGAGAAGCATTACGGTTCGGGAGCTATAGCAAGCGATAGCGCAGCTGAAATGTATAGCCTGAGCGTTTTAAAGAGAGAGATTGAGGATGACAGCCTTAATTATACCCGTTTTCTGATTATCTCAGGCAGAGACAGGGTAGATGAAAACAATGAAACGGTTTCGGTCGCGGATAAGGCCATGGTCTGCTTCTCCCTTCCGCATAAGATCGGGTCACTGTCACAGGTTCTCTCAGTACTGGCCTTCTACCAGATCAGCCTGACCAGGATACAGTCGATGCCGATAGTGGGCAGGCCATGGGAGTATATGTTTCATATTGATCTTATTTTCAACGACTACACCCGATACCGGATGGCTCTTGATGCTATCAGGCCATTGACAGAGCGGCTTGAGACAGTGGGTGAGTTCAGACGAGGCCTTATGCCGTATGAAGCCGGGAATAACTGAATATAGGGAGAGAATCAACATGGATAATAATCTTATAAGAGCAGCCTCGCGCACTGAACTGGTCAGTGAGTATTACTTCTCTGCCAAACTGGCGGAAATTGCACGTATGCGGAAGGAGGGAGCTGATATCATAAACCTGGGGATAGGTAGTCCTGACATGGCACCTGCTGCGGAGGTGACAGAAGAGCTGGCGAGAAGCGCCTCTTCGGGCGAGAATCATGGATATCAGAGCTACAGGGGAATACCATCCCTGAGACAGGCATTTGCGGATTGGTATGGCAGGTATTTTGGCGTTGGACTTGATCCTGCCACAGAAGTGTTGCCACTAATCGGCTCTAAGGAGGGGATAATGCATATAAGCATGGCATTCATCGATCCGGGTGACGAGGTTCTGGTACCTGACCCGGGTTACCCGGCATACGCTGCTGCTGCCCTGCTGGCCGGCGGTATTGTCAGGAGATATGATCTCACTTTGGAGAATGGCTGGCTTCCTGACATCAGGGCTATTGAAGCTTCAGGAGTGGAAAGGGTGAAAATAATGTGGATCAATTATCCTCATATGCCTACAGGCACAAGGGCAACCCGTAGACTTTTTGAAGAGCTGGTTGATTTTGCGGATAGACACCACATACTGCTCTGCAATGATAATCCCTACAGTTTTGTATTAAATAATGAACATCTGAGCATCCTGACAGTTCCGGGCGCGCGTAAGACAGCGCTCGAGCTCAATTCGCTGAGCAAATCGCACAACATGGCAGGATGGAGGATAGGCATGCTGGCGGGCAGGGGGGAATATATAAATGACGTTATAAAGATCAAGAGCAACATGGATTCAGGCATGTTCCGGCCGTTGCAGGAAGCAGCCGTAGTGGCTCTGGCGGCGCCGGAAGAGTGGTATGAGCGCCTTAATAAGGTCTATCACCGGCGCCGCCTGAAGGCGGAAGAGATCATGAGACAGCTCGACTGTTCCTTCAGCAGGTTACAGTCTGGACTCTTCCTCTGGGGACAGATCCCGGACAGATATGCTGATGCCGGGAAGCTGACAGAAGAACTGCTGCACCGGAACCATCTCTTTGTTACCCCCGGTTCAGTCTTCGGAGACAACGGCAGAAGGTATATAAGGATTTCGCTTTGCGCTGACGAGAGAACATTCGTCAGGGCGCTCAGGCGCATTAAAGCGGGAGTCACAACAGAACAATTACAGGTAAACTGAGATATTATGTCTGCAAACATCTGCATTACAGGCCTCGGGCTGATAGGAGGATCACTGTCGCGAAGCCTGCGACTTAACGGATTCGCCGGGAAGATCACAGGAGTGGATGCCAATCCCCATCACTGCACCATTGCCATGTATCGTGGCCTGGCAGATGAGTTCCTGCCCCTGGAAGAGGCTGTCGGGAAGTCTGATATCATTCTCCTCTGCGCTCCTGTGGATGTTAATTGCCGGCTCATCCCGGGCATCCTTGATATGATTGCTGGAACAGGCAAGATGGTTGCAGATATGGGGTCAACCAAGTCAGACATTGCAGCCGTGGCAGACAGCCATCCCGCACGTGGCAGGTTTGTTGCCGTACACCCTATGGCCGGAACGGAACACTCAGGTCCGGCAGCAGCGCTCGACAGGCTCTTTAATGACAAGATAGCAATCATATGTGATCCGGCGAAGAGTGATGATGATGCCCTCGGGATGATCACCGCTCTTCTTGAGTCATTCAATATGAAGATACAGTACATGAACTCCCGGGAGCATGATATACATGTGGCCTATGTATCCCATATATCGCATATTACTTCCTTCGCCCTGGCTCTCTGTGTACTTGACAAGGAGAGGGATACCCGTAATATAATGTCACTTGCTGCAGGAGGTTTTGAGAGCACCGTCAGGCTTTCAAAGAGCAATGCCGATACATGGGCCCCCATCTTCACCGGAAATGCGGGTCCCATACTGGAGGTAATTGACACATACCTGGATAAGATCCGTCTCTTCAGAGAGCACATTGAAAGTGGAGACGGTGAGGCACTCAGGCAGCTGATGATATCAGCCAACCAAATAGGAGAAATCTTACAATAATACTCTGACCAGATTATGAACACTGACACACTCACAATGAAAGAACAACTGACAGGAACCAGGCTGAAAATCACCCCTGTTGAGGGATGGCCTGTCTTCAAAAAACGGCCACTCATAATAGCCGGTCCCTGCAGCGCGGAGAATGAGGAGCAGGTGATGACCACTGCTGCTGCCCTGGTTGCATCGGGACGGGTTGATATCTTCCGCGCCGGAATATGGAAGCCCCGCACCCGGCCCGGGCAGTTTGAAGGCGTAGGCTCACCGGGACTGAGGTGGCTTAAGCGGGTGAGGGAGGAGTACGGATTGCCGGTGGCAGTGGAAGTGGCTACCGAAAAGCACGTCTATGAAGCTCTCAAGCACGGCGTTGATGCCGTATGGATAGGCGCCCGTACAAGTGTTAATCCCTTTGCCCTCAATGAGATTGCAGATGCACTGCGTGACGCTGACGTGATGGTATTTGTCAAGAACCCGGTCAACCCGGACCTCGAGCTCTGGATCGGGGCTCTCGAACGAATCAGTCGCACCGGTATTACCAGACTTGCTGCTGTTCACCGGGGCTTTTCAACATGGGAGAAGTGTTCATTCCGCAACCAGCCACGCTGGCAGATAGCCGTGGAGCTTCGCCAGCGCATTCCCGGCATCGGGTTGCTGTGTGACCCCAGCCATATGGGCGGAGACCGTGCCTTCATCAGCGACCTGTCACAGAAAGCAATGGATCTTAACTATGACGGTCTGATGATAGAGTCGCATATCGATCCTTCTGCCGCCCTCAGCGACAGGAAACAGCAACTCACACCGGTTGAGCTGATGAAGGTTCTTGGCAACCTTGTGCTCAGGTCACCCACATCCGATGATCCTGAATTTCTGGAGACAATAGAGGATCTGCGAAGCCAGATAGATGTCTATGACAATCTGTTGCTTGACATTCTCGAGAGCCGTATGCAGGTGTCTGAGACCATTGGCCGGTACAAAAAGCAACATAGTATTACAATCCTCCAGAGCAGCAGATGGAAGGAGGTCAAGGACAATGCCGTGGACAAGGGAGTCAGAAAAGGACTTACGCCGGAATTTATCCATACTATACTTGAGGCAATTCATCAGGAATCAATATCGCACCAGATGAAAGTGATGAAAGAAGAGTAAATTAGCATTCTTATCCGGCATCTCCGGTTATTGCAGAATAGTATGAATGTAACAATAAATCCTTCCGGGATCAGGGGATGCATAACTGCACCCCCAAGCAAGAGTCTGACGCAGAGAGCGATAGCGGCAGGTGTTCTGACTGGCGGAACAACCGTCATACGCAATCCTTCATTCTGTGATGACTCCATGGCTGCCATTGAGATTGCCCGGGCCCTGGGTGCAGCTGCTGTGGTTGCGGATGACAGTATCACTTTAGAGCCTTCCGGGCAGATCTCCGGTGATGTGACTCTCAATTGCGGGGAGTCAGGGCTTGCCCTCCGGATGTTCTCTCCCGTGGCTGCCCTGTTTCCTGGCGTCATTACCCTGACAGGCCGCGGATCATTGCTGTACAGACCTGTCAAAATGATAGGCGACGCGTTGAGTCAGCTCGGAGTGCAGGTAGACACCAATGGCGGTTTGCTGCCTGTGAGGCTGTCAGGCAGGCTGAAGGCAGGAAGAGCCTTCATTGACGGATCAGCAGGATCACAGCTGCTGACCGGACTGCTTATGGCGCTGCCGCTGGCAGAGGCTGACAGCCGGCTTGATGTTGCCAACCTGACCAGCAAGCCTTACATCGGGCTCACGGTGGGGCTCCTGCATGATTTTGGCATCACGGTTGAGAATGATGATTACCGTACGTTCAGGATACCAGGCGGCCAGTCATACAGGGCTCGTGAATATGTTGTGGAAGGCGACTGGAGCGGGGCCGCATTCCTGCTTGTTGCCGGGGCAACGGCAGGCAGGGTGACCGTCAGCAACCTTAATCCGGACAGTCTGCAGGCTGACAGGGCTATTCTCGTGGCGCTGGAGGAGGCAGGGGCGCTGCCTGTGACGGAATCGGATGGCATAACAACCGGGGTATCCGGGCTCAGGGCTTTCACCTTTGACGCTACTGACTCACCTGATCTCTTTCCTCCTCTGGCGGCGCTGGCGGCTTCATGTGAGGGCACGAGCAGGATCAGGGGAGTGAGCAGGCTGAGACATAAGGAGAGCGACAGGGCCGAGGCTATAGCTGAGGTGCTGGGTGCCATGAAGATCAGTGTACGTTTCCGGGGTGATGAGATGATCATCACCGGCGGGCAGGCGCAGGGAGCAGTGGTATCATCTCATAATGACCATCGTATAGTCATGATGGCTGCGGTGATGGCCGCCGGCGCCGCCGGAAAGGTAACCATCACCGGCGCAGAGTCGGTGGCAAAATCATACCCGGGATTCTTCAGTGACCTGTCATGCCTGGGAGCTGGCATATTATAAGCCACAGCCAGGCTGCCTGAGTGCCTATCTTGACCTTATCTCCCTGCGCATAAACAGCACATAGGAAATCACAAAACTGATTATTGTGCCAGCGGCCAGGCCCGTGACCTGAGGCCATACAAGCAACAGGCTCTGTCCCAGCGGCAGCGGCCCGGGCACCGTTCCAATAAGCTGTTCCATCGTCAGCGGGCCCAGACTCCTTACTGAAGGCATCAGAAGGGTAGTGGTGGCCTCACTGAAAAGCTGGTTTGGCATTACCCTGAGCAAGGCCAGCCTGAACTGCTCAAATGCTACCAGGTGTGATGGAGAGGCGGTGGCAGGAGGCTCCATCGACTTTGTTATCAGGCTTACAATCAGCGGATAAAAAACCGTGAAAAACAGCCATACAGCTATTGCTGACAGCGCCGCCGTGGCAGGCTGGCGAAATATCACCGAGAAGAGAATAGCCAGGTTAAGCCAGAAGGCGACATAAAGGATACTCATAAGGATAAAGAGGACCATTCTCACAAACTCCTCAGCAGTGGGAGGGATGCCCAGCATGGTCAGTCCTGCCCCCGTGACCATCAGGCCAAGCGAGATCAGCATGGCACTTATTACGGCGATGGCGGCAGCGAACTTGGCATTGATGATATAGTCGCGGTGAATGGGCTGCGACAGAATGCGGCTGAGTGTCCCCCTGTTATGCTCCGAGTTGATGGCATCAAATCCCAGCCCGATACCCAGCAGTGGTCCCAGGAAACTGATGAAGACCATGAATGAAGGCATGGTACCGTCAGAGACAGTAAACAGCTTAAGGAAAAAGAACGTGCCTTCCGGATCGTTGGGTTTGACTGCCTGGGAAATGTTAGTCAGGGCAGTATAAAGCGCTCCCATGCAAGTAAGTATGATAATGGCAGCCAGTATTATAAAACGCCATCCGCTTACATGGTCTGAGACCTCCTTTTCAATCATCACCCTGAGGGGATGCCTTACCCTTTCACCTCTGCTCATGCGTTTTCCGGTGATTGTTAGTGGTGTATCAGTCATGGTTGTCACCTCCTTCAAAATATCGGTAATAGATATCGTCAAGTCCGTATTCCCTTCTGTTCAGGGATGTCAGTTGTGCTCCCGAGCTGATGACCGCGGCTGCTATCTCAGCTGTGAGGTCGCGCGCGCAGGCCACCTTTATTATGCCATTCTCTTTCCTGAAATCGTTCACTCCGTCAATGCGCATGATGCACTCCCTGATATCATTCAGTTGCTTGTGTACTGTGGGATCTCCCGCATGTGAACCAGGAGCACCTAATCCTGCTTCAATGGTATACGGAGATATGCCGAAGAGCTGGGAGGCGAGGCTTTGTAAATCACCCGATGCCAGCAGCCTGCCACCGACAAATAGTCCCACCCTGTCACAAACCTGCTGTACCTGGTGGAGGTGGTGGGATGAGAAGAGCACAGTAATTTTTTGTTCCCGGCTGAGTTCCACTATCAGATTGAGGAACTCCTTCACCCCGGAAGGATCTATGCCGAGTGTTGGCTCATCAAGGATGATCACCTCAGGATCCTTTATCAGGACATCCGCCAGCCCCAGTCGCTGCCTCATGCCTCGAGAGTATTTGCCAGCCTTCTTATTCGTTTCCTCTGTCAGTCCTACTCTCTGAAGCAGTCTCTCTGCCTTTTCACGGGCAGCACTTTCCGGGATACCGTTCAGGCATGCAGTATATACAAGGTTATCCAGCCCTGACATATCATCATAGAATCCCACTTCCTCAGGCAGGTAACCAACCTGTTTCTTTACCTCCACCGGCTCTGTTATCGGATCGAGTCCGCAGACCCTCACCGTTCCCGAGTCAGGCTCCGTCAGGCCAAGAATCATCAGTATGGTGGTTGATTTACCCGCACCGTTTGGTCCGAGAAGGCCGAAAATCTCGCCCCTGTCCACTGTAAGCGACAGGTTGTCAACGGCTGTGAACTGACCGTACCTCCGGGTCAGTTCTGTCAGTTCTATTATGCTCCCGGTCACGGCTACCTCCTTCCATATTTCCGGAAAAGATACCAGACTGTTCCTATGCCTGCTACTATTACCAGGACCCCTATCCAGCCCCATAGCATGGGTGTCTTGACTGACATGCGGAATGAAGCTTTGGAAGATGTCTCAGGAGTGCGTGCTTCAAGGTTGGTGACATAGTCACCCGGGATAGCCTTTTTGTCTGCCCTGATGGTTGCTGTCACGTTTTCTTCCCTGCCGGCAAGGATTGTTTCTATCTTCTTCGGCTCGAAAGTGACCTCCCAGTTCACCGGTGCTGCATGAGTCAGCTGAACATCGGACAGGATAGAAGTTCCGGTATTCTTTACCATGAGATCTATCTTCTTCTCCCTGCCAGCCACTATGTCTGAGCTGAGCAGCCCGGAAGGGGTGCTGAGTTCAATCTTATAAGTGCCGGTGATCACTGCTTCGAGCTTCAGCTCACCCGATGATGATCCGGACACAGCCCTCACCGGGATGGCGTAGGTACCCTCCTCAACCTGTTCTGCAGGTTTAATTTCAATGGTGACATTGACTGTGCTGTTGGCCTCCACATCCACTGAAGTGACCTGCTTGCCATTCGCCCTGAAGGTGATGGTCCACCCCCTGGGAACCTCTCCGCGAAGGGCATATGTCTGTGCTTCGGCCGTCCGGTTCTTCAGATCAGAGCTGTAATTGAAGTTGGAACCGGCGTGGCCTTCCATGTTTGCCTGTCGTGTAGTGAACTCGGTCTTATAGGTTCCCTGTTCGGAGATGTTCACCGTCAAAGGGAGGGTGTGGCCTTCGCCGGCGACAAGATAAATCCTGTAGTTGCCCTTGTTAACCTGAAAAGGCACTTCTACCCTCAATGAAAGACTCTTTTTCTCTCCGGGCAGAACGGCTACCTGCCTTACATTCCATGCTCCCGACTTCAGGGTGTAGTTCCAGGTGCGGGGCATGTTGGTCACAGAAAGATCAAGTTTCTCAAGCTCATTGCCATTGTTGATGACATCAATGGAGTAGTCAATTGATTCCCCGGGGGGAACGGAGATTTTTGTGAATGGTGTGTAAAGAAGTATGCTGTCCTTCTCAGCAGCAATAGCATTTACACCAGTTATTATCCCACATGAAAGGATAAAAAAAGTAGCAGTCAGTTTCTTCAATGGTGACATAAGAATTTCCTCCTGTTTTTTTATTTTTTTCACACGGAATACAAATTTAAAAGTGGAGATATGAAATTTGCAACAGAGAAAAAGGGAGTGTCAGTTCAACACGTCCGGAGCATCATGATTTTTTATTGATTTTGAATAAATTATAAGCGCAACCACCTCATTGTTAAAGTTTTCTTAAAATAACGAAGGCACGTGCAATGTAATATACAAGCCATGACAGAATCCCTGTTGGCAGGTGATCCGGTCTGACCGGGGTCGGCCCGGGAATCCGGTGCCGGCATTATTTCATGGAACCTGATTCAGCTCATCAGTATATGAGCCTTGGCCAGCTTATCAGGTATCCGGAGATGGAGGGGGCAATGATCAACACATGTGTTGCAGCTTATGCAGGAATCACCTTTTGTGGGCAGACCGGCATAAAGTGAGCTTGCCCTCATCCAGTCATGATCATCCATGGCATACCGTTCAAACCTCAGGATATCGGTAATAGGGATATGTTGCGGACAGTGCGACTGGCATTTACCGCAGAGGCGGCATGCGGTGGTATCGGCCACGGCTATCATCATGTCCAGCACCTGCTGGTCCTCTTTGCGAAGCTCCTTTCCGGCACCGGAATATGTTTCAACAAATTCCTCCATGTTCCTGACACGGATGACCGCTGCATCAAGCTTCGTCCTGGTGGTGAGCCACCTGACCATTGCATTGTGGGGCGAGGTACCTTCGGGGAGTCTGGCCATGAACGACTGATCCTGGCGCATGCGGCCAATGCCCCTGGCAGTCTTCATCGCTGTGGTTCCGAAACTCTTGCTGAGTGCCAGTTCCATGAATTTATCAAGATCAGTGTCTCCGTCATATGAATACATGAACTGGGCATGTTCATAGAGGCCGTCTTCAATAACAGCAGTCAGTATCTCCGCGGCACTCTGCCCGTTCTTTACCCTTGGGCTTCCTTCATAGCTGTGCTGTGACAGGCAGAGGTGTTTCACCAGTCCCTCTTTTTTCAGTCGGTCGAATGCCCTGATGAAGCTCCGGTCATCTTTCAGTTCAGCAGTGTTGTGATAGCCATAATGCAGTTGCATGTCATCAAAGTAACCGAGCCCTGTTTTTTTTACCGCCTCTCTGACAAACCTGTAATGCTCCTCCTCATCAAAATGTCCCTGGTAATGATCAATTCCGGCCCTGTCAACAGTGACCTGGCAAAAATGATCTTCCCTGTTCTTTACGATGATATCCGGGGCGCCGCCGCTCATCCAATGGTTCGCCTTGTGCCAGTAATTCATGCCGCACATGACACCGGCCTGAACCAGCTGAGGAGCCATGTCACCGGCTCCTATCATGACCGACACCTCTCTGCCGCTGTAGCCCAGTTTTCTTCGGGGGAAGGTCCCTACCCTGCGGATGATCTCATCCATCTCCTGTAAGCCTCTGGCCTCCTTCCCGTAGCCAATCCTGCCTGCAAGACCGGCAAGCGCCGCCGTTGATGACAACCGGAGAAAACTCCTCCGCCTGATCAGATTATTGTCTCCCATGGTTTCTGTTATTTGTCAATTGGTTGCATTTTTTCAAATCTAAAATTTTCCATCATATCATGCAAATAGTATCAGCGTGATACGATCCATCTTTAAAAGATTGTAACAACTGACAAAGTTCTGGCTACCTATTTGCCGATGCAGAACCGTGAAAAGATCTCTCCGAGAATGTCTTCGGGGGTGATCCTTCCGGTGATCTGCCCGAGATAGTAAATAGCCTGACGCACATCTGTGGCTATCAATACTGTCGGGATACCATCACGGAAGCCGTTAAGGACCCTCTGCAGGCTCTCCGAGACATTTTTCAGCGCCTCGTAATGTCTCGCGTTGGTCACGATATATTGTGGATTGTCAAGTCTCCCTGTCTCAACAGAGGCAATAAGTTGTTTTCTTACCCGGTCTATGCCTTTTGATTTCCGGGCTGACACAAACAGGGCAGGGCAGGAGCATATGCTCTTAAGCTCATTTTTCAGCTTGGCAGCCCTTTCCCCTGTTACCAGGTCGGTTTTATTGATTATTAGGATGACCCGGGCTACGCTATCTCCCGTGATTTTCCCTATGCCGGCAGCCAGCGTGGCAATGTCTTCAGCGGTGTCAGCGGCTTCGGCAACAGCAAGGACAATGTCAGCAGCCATCAGTTTCTTTCTTGTACGCTCCATGCCCAGTTCCTCAATCTCATCACCTGACTGTCTCAGTCCTGCAGTGTCAATGAACCTGAAGAGAAGACCGCCAACATGGAGAACCTCCTCTATCGTGTCACGGGTTGTGCCGGGTATCTCTGATACGATAGCACGTTCTTCCTCCAGAAGAACGTTAAGCAGAGAGGATTTGCCCACGTTGGGCCTGCCCGCTATCACTACGGGAATGCCTTTCCGGATAGCATTGCCCAGACGGAAGGATGACGCCAGACGGTCAACCATTCCTTTAATCTTAATGACCGTCTCTGTCATGGCAAAGCGGTCAGCAAACTGCACATTCTCCTCGCTGAAATCAAGCTCCAGCTCAATAAGCGAGGCAAATGACACCAGCTCCTGCCTCAGCTTCTCTATTCCCTCAGAGAGTCCTCCCCGCAGTTGGGTGGCAGCCAGGCGATGTGCCGCCTCAGAGTCGGCAGCTATCAGGTCAGCCACCGCCTCGGCCTGCGGCAGATCCATCTTGCCATTCATGAATGCCCTCATGGTGAACTCCCCCGGACCGGCTGCCTTCGCACCTTTTTCAATCAGGATCTCCATTATCCGACGCTGGATAAAAGGCGAAGCATGACAACTTATCTCAGCCATATCCTCCCCGGTAAAGGAGTAAGGCGAACGGAAGAGAGAGAGTAGCACCTCATCCACGAATTCGCCTTGCGAAGATATGGTCCCGAAAATCAGAGAGTACCCCTTCGCCCTTAATATATTAACCTGTTTATCAGCAGGTTGGAATATTCCGGCCAATGTTTCAATTGATCCGGCGCCCGATACTCTGATAATGGCCAGTGCACCTCCTCCGGAGGTGGCCGGAGCGCATATGATATTTCCCTCCTGTACCTGTTTCATGACAGGTACAAAGGTAATTGAATTCTACCTCGAGAGGTTGTCTGCAATGAAGGTATTATCAGGTATGGTTGCCGATGTATTCACCTGGTCAAATTTGACCCTTGAACTTCTTCCGTTGAGGTGGTTTTTTGCGAGCATGTCTGTCATTACATAACCCTCTTTTCCGGCGACAGGCTGAGTGGCCACAATCTCGATGGTTTTGAACAATTCGTCTTCAAAATTATAAAAGTCGATCTTCTTTGTTTTCAGAGTGCCCATCTCAAGGTAGGTAATCTTTCGTGAGAAGCCATATTCATCAGCCTTATCGTTGCTTACCGGTATGCTCTCTATCACCCATGAGCCTGCCTTTCCGGATTCCGGCATGTGCCTTATCCGGAAGTCAGTGTTGGTTCCGCTTGACATGTCTGCGTTTGAAAACTCAGAACTCATGAAGCTCTTTCCTTTTTCCGTGCTGACAATACGCCTGGTCCTTTTGAGTGCCGGAAGGTAGATCCACATATCGTCCTGTGAATTTTTATTGTCAATTATAAGCATCGCTGTGCCACGGACATCAGCCGGGTCGAGGAACTTTACCATTCTCTTGATGGTGCCATCGTCGTATGATTTGGTTATCATGTTCAGCTTCCGTGTCCTGACGGCGCCGTTCTTTTCGGTAATAGTCAGCGAAACGGTTGACTGTATGTTTCCTGACATTGTCAGGTCACGACTTTTGTCCATCAGCTGCACCGGATCCGACTGCTGTGCCCATATGGCCTGCAGGGAAAGAACCGATACTGCTGACAAGAGGAATAACATCTTTTTCATCATTGTTCTTGTTTCTATTGTTTTTATTCAGATTTGATTCTATGAATGATGGCCTGAACCGGAGCATAAATGCCGGCATTACTATTATGGCGTAGAGGAGGCATGAGCCTATGGCCAGCAGTGTCAGGTAACCGAAAAATCTTATTGAAAGGAATCCTGACAAGAAGGTGGCAGAAAAACCGGCCATCACGGTAAGACCGTTTATGACTATACTCCGTCCTGTGGTCCTGTAAGTGGCAGAGACAGCCTCAGCATGCGTCAGCCCTTTTCTTAGTTCGATCCTGTATCTCCACAGGAACTGGATGGTGAAGTCGACCCCGACTCCTATCATTATTGATGAGAGCAGGGCAGTGGCGGCATCGATGGCCACCCCGGTAAGACCCATGACACCAAACTGTATCATTATTGATGCTGCCAGTGGAATTGCCCCTGTCAGCCCGCCCTTCACCGAACGGAATATTATTGCCAGCAGGATTGTCACAATGAGGAGGGCAAACAGAAGTGAGGAGACCTGTCCGTTAATGATCTTCTGTGCAAAATCATTCATTATGAAAGCATATCCACCCATAGTTACCCTGGCGGGGAAATCTGCTGTAAAGTTTTTTATCTCGTCTCTGAGGTGTCTGACTGTTTTGTTGTCAGGCTGTGACAGTCGGACCATCAGATGTGCCTTAGTGTTCTCAAAGTTCATCAGCTGCTCCCAGTCGTCCGGATTACCGCTCATGTTGTACAGCTCGAACATCTGTGCTATTGCTGCGCCTGATGAAGGTATCCTGTCATATCCCTCTTCAGCGGGATCATAGAGTGCCTTGCTCATCTCCCTCACAACATCTGAGATGGAGAAGACACTGCCTACACCCTCCGAGCCTTTCAGGTGAAAGGTCAGGTCATCTATTTTCTGCATCAGGACAGGATCCTTGATATCACCGCTGATCATCACCGAGATAGTCTGTGATCCGCCGAATTTCGAGTTGATGATCTCAGCAGCTTTTCGGACAGGGTGTGTGTGAGGGAAGAAATTTTCCTGGTTGGTATCAGTTTTCAGGAAAATCATTCCGGTACCCAGCAGGATTGTCAGTCCGAATGATACCAGCAGCACTCTTCCGGGATGTCTGATGACGATTGATGAGATCCTGGTCAGTGCGCGCGTGATCAGGTCATTTTTTTCAGACTGTGGCAGACGGGGCTTCCTCTTTGGTGAGTGTTGCAGATAGATCAGTACGGGAATCAGGAGGAGGCTCATAGCCAGCGCAAGACTGACCCCCGTAGCAGCCAGCACTCCCACCTGCCTGGCCGGAATGATTGAATGAGTCAGCAGACCCAGCAATCCGGCAATGGTTGTCAGTCCGCTGAAGAGGATGGGCATATAGAGCGAACCCGTTATTGACCTCACTGTCTCCCTTCCGGTTAAAGGCAGGTCAGACCTGGTAAGCTCCTTATACCTGGAGACGAGGTATATACCGTAATTGTTGGCTACCGAGATCAGTATAATAGGAGCCAGGCACATAATGATTGAAAACTTCCATCCCAGCAGTGGAATCATGCCCATGGTTACAACTGTGGAAAGAATCACCACCGTAAAGGGAATGAAAACGCTTCTCCAGTCGCCCAGAGACAGTTTCAGCACTGCCAGCATTATTATCAGTGCCAGTGGGATCAGGAGCAGTGCATCATGGTTCACATCCGATGTTATGAATTGCCTTATATATGGCAGTCCGCCGGTGAGTATCCTTGCATCTCCGCTGGTTGCCGCAATTACCGAATCAACTTTACTGAGGGTTTCATACTCAGATACATTGGGATTGACTGTTCCGGTGATCGCGGCGGCGGTCATGTCTGAGGAGGCTACAATATCGATGGCAAACTGGTTGGCCAGTATGTCCTGTCTGAGCCCTTCCAGACCTTCAGCAGATTCGGGTATCCTGTTGATCAGCGGATCAACCACCATCATACCGTCACTGCCCTCTATTTTCCTGGCAGTAAACAGAGAGTTGACCGACCCGATACCCTCCATCCTTGAGAAAGCCCTGTCAACTTCCCTGATCTGCCTGAGGTCACCTGGCTTGAGAATGGTAGTGTCAGTAAACAATACCATTATCATATCCTGAACACCAAACTCTTTCTCGATGGAGTCATTGGTGACCCTTGATGGCATGTTACGGGGAATATAGTTTCTTATGTCAGGGTCAGTCTCCGAGGAGGGTATCAGCAGTCCCAGTCCGACTGCCAGGGCAACCGATACTGCTATTATCGCCCATCTGTATCTGATTATAAAATCTGTCATTGTGCTAGAAATCTATCCTGATAGAAAAGTATACTGCATTCATAAAGTCATCAATAATACCGTACATGCCGCCTTTGGCTCCCTTGTAGTGTTCATAACCGGCGCTGAGCGTCACGCCGTCAGAAGGCTTGTATCTCAGTGCCGGTAGTACCATCAGATCTTTCGATGTGAAGTTGTAGACAGTGGTTATTGAAGGAATCAGCCTGCCATATAGCAGATCTGTCTCCATACGCAAGCCTGCAGAATGATAATATTCATGCAGCTGGTTGTTATACAGTCTGTTGAATGCTTCTATCTGAAGCCGGGTAAACTCCACCGGATCAAATCCGGGTGTACTGAAGAGCTCCGCCAGCTGCTGCATGTCAGGCTCGGTGCCCAGGATAGGGTCATAGGGCGCCTCATAAAAATCAAGGATCCTTTTTCCTGAGTACTCGGCTGTCACCCTGAAGGCACCGGGGGTCCAGTCAAGTCCGGCCACCCATTCAAACTGCCTGAATGGTATCTCTTCATTGCCTTCCTTTTCTTCAGAAGGGTTGGTGATTGCAGCAGCTCCTCTCAGCACAAATGGAGATATTATTGTTTCAAAGTCAATCCCGGTGCCGGAGATAATATAAGGTATTCCCTCAACGGAGACGGCAGGCTGCATCGGATTGGTATAATCAGCGCTTGAGAGGGTCAGCCCCGGCATCAGGTCAGGGCCATGATAATATTGCACTCCTGCATCAAATCCCCTGAATGTAAAATCGCCTCTGACAGCCCATGAATGATACCCGTTGCCGGTTCTGAGTCCCTCAGGCAATGATACCTGCATGTTGGGAGGCAACGTTATGGGTTTGATTATGAGTACTGACGGATTCCAGAACGGTGCCGCCACAACGGAGAGTCTGAAGAAAGGTGCAGGGGTGAACGTTATCTCACCCAGAAGATTACCCAGTTCGGCATCTTCAAAATCAGGCGTCCGGAAGGTATAATCAACCGGGTTGAACCTTGATAATGGAGTAAAAATATCGGTTTTTCCCCACTTGATAATCTTTTTTCCGGCACTGATGCTCATGAAATTGTTGTAGTACATTCCCCATGCCTCGCGTACTGTCAGAGAATTAACGTTTTCACCGAACTGCTGTCCCAAACGTACGCGCAGATCACCGAATCCCTTAAAACTCAGGTTGTCTGTTGCGGTAAGTGTAAGAGCGGCGTCGCCAAAGGCGGCATTGACGTTATGAACGTAATCACCGGTGCTGTAATAAAAGCCTCCTCTGACAAATCCGCCGGGAGTGAAGATCTTTTCCTGGGCATAAGACGGGACACAAAGAAAAATAAGTACTATTACCAATAAAGGAATCCTTGCCATATCCACTTTTTACAGCAAAGATGACCGGTAAATGGGAAGGGATCGTCCGGTCCGTCTATCCCGCACCTGCTGCACAGGTCAATGTAGTATGAACCGAGCGGTTCAGACTATCCTCAGCCCTTCTCCAACTCCTCCCTGAATGCGCTGGGTGTCTTGCCGGTATAGGCTTTAAAGAAGGTATTGAAGGTTGATTTTGAGTTAAATCCCGAATCGAAAGCGATGGCCAGCAGAGTATAATGGTGATATTTCGGGTCCTTGATCCGGCTTATCACCTCCCTGATACGGTATTCATTGACAAAAGAGAAAAAGTTACGACCGTGTTTCTCGTTCAGAACTTCGGTGATGTAATGTCTGGGAATACCTGTCCTCCGTGAGAGATCCCCGATGTTCAGGTCACCGTTGAGATAGGGTTTCTCCTCTTCCATGTAGGAAATCAGCCGGGCGAGGTACTCTTCTGCCTGTTCTTCCCTCAGTCCGCTCCTGGCATATTTCTCCGGTTCGCCGGGTTCTGTGTTATTGTTATCCGGGCGTTTTTCTTCAAGAAACTGAATTATCTCAGGCTGACGGATGGCATAGAAGCTGTAGGCAAAGGAGAAGAAGGCAATAAAGACGAATGTCAGCACATAAGGATCACCGGGAAAAATGCCCCCAAGGATCTTTATTCCTCCCAGAATGAAGATCACAAAATAACCGGCATAGAAGGTTATTGATATGATCTTAAGCCAGTTAAATGTCAGCCTGGCTGAAGTGAATGAGATCTCATCCTGCAAACGGTGCTGGTGCCTGCGTATCTCCAGGAAAGAGAGACCGCTGTATGTGGTAACTGAAAGGAAGAAACAGATTCCATACACTATCCTTAGCGGGATGAACCTGTCTATTACAAAAAATCCGCTCAGGTCATCGAATACCGGTTCTTCGCGAAAGATGACCGAGACAGCAAAGAAGACCAGGAAAGGTATGAAGTGAAAAGCGTTCCAGGGTGAGAACCTGAGTCCGGGTTTCGTCATATGTCTGATGTACAGATAGAGCAAGGGGCCATAGGTAAAGGTGATGAAGGGGAAGGAGTATACATCGAGTACTGTCCTGTTAATCAGTGCAAAGATCATCTCAATACAGAAAAGAAAGACCCATGTTGTCATTATCCTTTCCGGGGTACCATAGGGCTTTTTGGTAGCAATCAGAAGACCCGCAAAAAAGGACTGAGCGATACCTATGTATAAAACAGGTTCAATGAAATCCATCACACTCATTATATTCAGCTAAATTAACAAAAGGAATAAAAAATAAGCTACATTTGAGTAATCAGGCTCACAAATAAGATCACAAAATGAGTATTTTGCTTACCTCGGATTCAAGAGTTATAGTCCAGGGCTTTACCGGCAGTGAAGGCACATTCCACGCCGGTCAGATGATTGAATACGGAACCAAGGTTGTGGGAGGTGTGACTCCCGGCAAGGGCGGTCAGAGTCACCTTGGTCTGCCCGTGTTCAATACCGTCAGGGAGGCTGTCAGGGCCACCGGAGCTGACACCTCGGTGATCTTTGTGCCTCCTGCCTTTGCCGCGGACTCAATTATTGAAGCTGCAGAAGCAGGTATCAGGCTGATAGTAACCATTACTGAAGGTATCCCTGTGGCTGACATGGTCAGGGTAAAGAAGCTGATGCGCGACTACAGCGTAACACTCATCGGTCCAAACTGTCCCGGTATAATCACTCCCGGGGAGGCGAAGGTTGGCATCATGCCCGGTTTCATACATGTGAAGGGCAGGGTAGGGGTTATCTCACGGTCGGGCACCCTTACCTATGAGGCTGTTGACCAGCTAACCAAGCTGGGCGTCGGCCAGTCTACCTGTGTAGGCATAGGAGGCGATCCTGTCATAGGCTCCACCTCTCTTGACATACTGAAACTGATGATGGAGGATAAAGATACTGACGCTGTTGTTATCATAGGTGAGATAGGAGGAGTGATGGAAGCGGACGTATCATACTGGATCAAGGAACACGGAACAAAACCCGTGATAGGTTTTATTGCAGGACAGACTGCTCCCAAAGGCAGGAGGATGGGACATGCCGGAGCCATCATCGGTGGCGCCAATGACACTGCTGAGGCCAAGATGAAAATAATGGCCGAATGCGGGCTGCACGTTGTGAGATCGCCGGCTGACATAGGAATAACCGTGGCAGAAGTGCTGCGTAAATAATTTTCTATATTTGTGCCTAAAAATGTAGGTTATGAGACTACTCGAAGGTAAAACAGCAGTTATCACAGGCGGATCAAGAGGCATTGGCAAGGGCATAGCATTTCGTTTTGCCTCAGAGGGAGCTAATATTGCTATTACGAACATCATTGATAATCAGGAATTTACTGATACTGTCAGGGAAATAGAGGCACTTGGGGGCAGGGCGCAGGGGTATGTGTCCGATGCTTCTGTATTTGCCGATGCCGAAAATGTCATTGATGATATCGTGAAAGACTTTGGCAGGATAGATATCCTGGTCAACAATGCCGGTATCACCCGTGACACCCTTCTGATGAGGATGACGGAGGAGCAGTGGGACCAGGTTCTTACCGTTAACCTGAAGTCAGTCTTCAATCTTACCAAGGCTGCAATCAAACCAATGATGAAGCAAAAGAACGGCTCTATCATTAACATGAGCTCAGTTGTAGGAGTGAGTGGTAATGCCGGGCAGGCAAACTACTCAGCATCCAAGGCCGGCATCATTGGATTCACCAAGAGTGTTGCGAAAGAGCTTGGCTCACGCAATGTGAGATGCAATGCCATTGCTCCCGGATTCATCATTACGGAGATGACCAGCAAGCTTCCCGAGGACGTGAAGAGCGACTGGATAGCGAAGATACCCCTGAGGCGGGGTGGGCTGCCCGAGGATGTAGCGAATGTGGCTCTGTTCCTTGCTTCCGAGCTCTCATCATATGTCACCGGACAGACCATTCATGTCTGTGGCGGCATGGCTATGTAAAAAAGTTTTTGAATTGATTAATTTATTATATTTGCACTGGCAGGGCGCTATTCCCTCTAGCACGAGGAAATGCAGCGAGACATAATTATTCCACACTTATTTCTTACGCGCCCTGCTTTTTTTATTGTATATATGCCTCCTTAGCTCAGTGGTAGAGCAGCTCACTCGTAATGAGCAGGTCGTGGGTTCAACTCCCATGGGAGGCTCAGAGAAGCAGGCAGCAGGCAGTAGTGTTGACAATATATCCCCGTAGACCCTATGTTTTAACATAGAAGGGGATAAAGAATTGTATGCGGGAGTAGCTCAGGGGTAGAGCATCAGCTTCCCAAGCTGAGGGCCGAGGGTTCGAATCCCTTTTCCCGC
>CAZVLJ010000002.1:0-104232 GCA_964627825.1 uncultured Rikenella sp.
TACACTTCTATACCCTTTCGGATATCTTCCCGTTAGGAAGGATGGTGCTCTCTGTAGCCCGGACTTTCCTTTCCGACACAGGTGTCGGAACGACGGACCGGCCTGCCGGATGCAAAGATAGTCAATTATGGCTGATTATGGTCTGAAGATGTTTATCGTCTTGACATTCAGGAACTCAAACAGACCCTCCGAAGAGAGCTCCCTGCCGTATCCCGATTCCTTCACGCCTCCGAACGGGAGGCCCGGTTCAGATTTAACGAATCCGTTGATGGCCACCGTGCCGCCATCGATGGCATGTGCCATCTCCAGTGCAAGCTGTTCATCAGCTGTCCCTCATGCTGCCTCCACGGATCAAAGCTGATGTGTGCCATATCTCTTAATGCCTGATTGTTACTGCCGTAGCTCCGTTGTAACCATACCTGGCAAAGGGTGCATCACAGCAGGTGCAGGAAGGATACCCGGCCTCAATGATTGCCCTGATCTCATCCCTCAGCTTTCCGTTTCCTGAACCATGGATAAAGATTATCTCCCTTTCTCCCGCCCTGATGGCGCTGTTGAGTTCGCCCCTTACACGCGCCAGCTGCCTCTCCAGCGCCCCTTCTCCGGCATGACCGGACTTCAGGTGCAGGTCGACCTCCCTCACCGGCCTGCTGCCATGGGTGATCCGGGTGCTGCGGTTCTCCTTCATGATTAATCAACTGATCTCAAAATTAGCTATTTTTGCTCGACCCGTGGAGATTGAACAGGATTATATCACTCAGGGTACAACCAGATGGCTTGAAGCCTCGATTTTCTGCCTGGTAATGAAAAACGGTTACGGAAGCATACGGATAGCGGACTATACCTATGACCTGCCACAGGAGCGGATAGCCCGCTATCCCCTGCCTGAAAGGGACAGGTCAAAACTGCTTGTGTGGGATGGCCGCAGGATCAGTGACAGGGTTTTCAGGGATTTCCCTGAACTGGTCCCCTGTGATAACCTGCTGGTATTCAATAACACCAGGGTGATACGTGCCAGGCTGGTCTTCAGGAAGGGGAGCGGCGCCATGATTGAAATATTCTGTCTTGAGCCACATAATCCTGCAGAGTTCTCCATGAACCTGACTTCAGGAGGTCCGGTTGAATGGAAATGCCTCATTGGCAACCTCAAACGGTGGAAGCACGGCATGCTGGAATCGCGCTTCATTCATGAAGGCAGTGAATTCAGTCTGACGGCGGAGAGAACCGGCACCGAAGGAGACACCGTCCTGGTCCGTTTTTCCTGGGATGCAACCACCCTCTCCTTTGCGCAGGTTCTTGAAGATCAGGGACACATGCCCATCCCTCCATACCTGGGAAGAGCTGACGAGGAGAGTGATGCAACCACATATCAAACCACCTACGCACAAATTAACGGATCGGTGGCTGCTCCCACTGCCGGACTCCATTTTACTCCTGCCGTAATGAGAAAGCTTGACAGTAACGGTCTTGAACATACTGAGGTGACTCTTCATGTCAGCGCAGGCACATTCAGGCCAGTGAAATCAGAGCTGATAGGTGACCATATGATGCACAGTGAGCATTTTTTCGTCTCCAAAGCCACCCTGAAGCGACTCATAGGCAGAAAAATAACCGCAGTGGGCACTACCACCGTAAGGACCCTCGAGAGCCTCTACTGGCTCGGATTGAGCTCGGCGGAAGGAAGGTGGACAGGACCTGAAATACCTTCTGTGGAGCAATGGGAACCGTATCAGAAACAAACCGATGCTGATCCGGCTGACCTGATTGACTCCCTGCTGGGAAAGATGGAACGTGATGGAACAGATGTGCTTGAGGCAAGAACAGATATAATAATCATCCCCGGCTACAGGTTCAGGATGGTAAACAACATGCTCACTAACTTTCACCAGCCTCACAGTACGCTACTGCTCCTTGTTGCAGCATTTACCGGAGAAGCGTGGAAAAAAATCTATGATCATGCACTTACTGCCGGTTACAGGTTCCTGAGCTACGGAGACAGCATGCTGCTTGCAGGCAATCCCGATTATCCCGCAATACAAGAATAGATAGGATTTAAGCAATTACAGTATTCAATCCTTCACCGGCAACGGAAATAAGCACCAGGTTCGAAATTTCAAAAATAATTTGTATATATGTAAATCATACTTTACATTTGTTGCTGCATACTTTACATTAAGTGAAACTTGGCAACAATATCCGGAAGTTGAGATTTGAGAACAACGAGATGTCTCAGGAGGATCTGGCAGTGGGTCTGGGGGTAACCAGGCAGACTATCCATTCCATAGAGAAAGGCAAGTTTATTCCGTCTGCCCTGCTTGCCTTCAGGATTGCGAAATATTTCGGGAAGGATGTAGATGATGTTTTCCATCTTATGGATGATAATGATATTTCATTGTCTGAAAGGACGTAAAGAGTTACATCATGGAAAAGGCAGGTTTATTTCCTACGGCCAGAAACAGGCTCAGGTTAACCGCAACAGTCACGCTGGTGTTGCTGACTTTCTGCTTCCTCTGGCTCTTTTATGATCTGTATGCATATATTGCAATAAAGGGGAAGTCGCCTGATTCTGAGGCGATCGGAAGATTAACGGGTTTAGGTTTCCCGGTCAGGATCCTCCTTTTCCTTTCTTTTGCTGTCCTGTTGCTGAGGGCCTTCAGGAAAGGCTTCAGTACAGGCCTGTTGCCGGTCATCACCATAATTACCGGCACTCTCACAGTAATAGCATTGTTTTTTGATTTTGCCGCCCTGGATGATATAGGCAATGATTATCTGGTTCACGGATACAAATGCACCGGTGAGTGGTACTGGCTGTTTGGTTCGTTAATGTTAAGGATGGCCTTTTATATATCACTGGCCTTGTTTATTATACTGATCATGAGAAGCCAGAGAGCTCTGACAGAGGCCTCCGGGCCGGTTGTGGACGAGGCCCTTTTTGAGGCAACGCAATGGGTTGGCATTGTATGCGGACTGACAGGTGTTGCATTCACGGTGTATGCATATGCTGTACTTGGTGATGATGCTCTGAAGAGCTGGCTTACGTGGCTTCTTCTCTTTTACTGTGCAGCAATCATAATGCCCTGGCTGGGCCTGGTAATCTACTGGCTTATCAGGCTGGCTGCCAAAACTGATCGCACAGTATATGATGAGAAGCAGAGGCTTGACCTGGCCTTTTCCGGGATGGTCACATGGCTGTCATCCATCCCGCTGATGGCTGTAATAATGATTATCAACTTCGGAAACGAGTCCACGGCAACGGTTCACCTATGGTTTCCTTTCTATCTCTTCATCTCCCTGCTGATCTTCTCCGCCACTCTTCTTACAAGATACAGGAGAGGTTAGCGGTCAGCTGTTTTCGGATAGTATAACCTTCAGTCTTTCTGCAAACTGAGTAACATCATCTGAAGTTGTGTCCCAGCTGGTCATCAGCCGGTATTCAGAGAGCTGCTCGTTCCAGGGATAGAAGAAATATTCCCTGCTCAGCAGTGCGGCCACCCTTTGTGGCATTATCAGGAATACGCCGTTGGCCTCCACTTTCTGGGTAATTCTTATTCCGTTTATCTCCCTGAGTTTCTTCTGCAGTTCGCGGGCCATCCTGTTTGAATGTGCCGCGCATTCTTTCCAGAGGCCATTGGAGAGATAAGCGATGTATTGTGCTGCAATGAACCGCATTTTTGACGCCAGCTGCATCCCCTGTTTCCTGATATACTTAAACCCATCAGATAGTCCGGGTTTGAAGAAGCAGACCGCCTCACCGTACATCATTCCGTTCTTCGTTCCTCCGAAGGAGAGTATATCCACGCCGGCGTCAGTTGTGAATGTGCGGAAAGGTACTCCGAGGGTGACAGCCGCATTTGCGATCCTTGCGCCGTCCATATGCAGCAGCAGGCCGTTTTTATGTGCATAATCAGACAGTTGCTTCACCTCATCGGGATTATAGACCGTTCCCATTTCCGTAGCCTGTGATATGGATATCACCTTGGGCTGGCTATGGTGCTCGAAATCAAATCCGTGCATATGCCTGCCGAGCATCTCCGGAGTGATCTTGCCATCAGGAGTGTCCACCGTAAGCACTTTGCATCCTGTAAACTTTTCAGGGGCTCCGCATTCATCCGTTTCTATGTGGGCCGTATGTGCAGTGATGACCGAGTTCCATGATTGCATCACGCCTGCCAGTCCCAGCACGTTGGCACCTGTGCCGGTGAAGACGAAGAAAACCTCCGTCTCATCGCCCAGTTCTTTTCTTATCAGTTCCCTGGCCGTGGCGGTGAAAGGATCATCACCGTATCCCACAACGTGTCCCCTGTTCACCCGCAGCAGTTCTTTCATCACTGCCGGATGGACCCCTGAATTGTTATCGCTGGCAAAGCCTCTTTTAAGTGCCGGTTCGCTCATCTGTTCGCTCTTTTAAGATGCGCAATTTAGTCAAAATGAACTGTACGGGCAATGTTCTTTAACTATCTTTACGTTTTGCCATGGTTATGACGCGCTATTTCATCTTTCTCTCCTACCGCGGTACTGCCTATCACGGATGGCAGATGCAGCCCGGCAGGCATACGGTGCAGGGTGTGCTGACGAAAGCCCTGAGCACCGTTCTTTCCTCGCAACTGTCCGTTACCGGTGCCGGCCGCACTGACACCGGGGTACATTCATCATACTTCTGCGCTCACTTTGACAGTGTCAGAGATATGCTTGACACAGACGAACAGTTGATATATAATCTCAACAGCCTGTTGCCTGATGACATTTCTGTGAAGAGGATCAGGAAGGTAAAAGCCGATGCCAATGCACGGTTTGATGCCCTTTCAAGGAGCTATACCTACACCATCACCAGGGAAAAGGACCCCTTTGCAGCAGACACCGCCTGGTTGCTCTACTGGCAGCTGGACCTTGACAGGATGAATGAGGCTGCTGCTACCCTTCTGAATCACAGTGACTTTACAAGTTTCAGCCGACTGCACGGAAGCAACAAGACAAATCTATGCCTTGTTACAGGTGCCCGGTGGAACGAAGAGTCCGGCAGGCTGGTTTTTATCATCACCGCTGACAGGTTCCTGAGGAATATGGTGAGGGCTATTGTGGGAACGCTTATCCCGGTGGGGAGGGGAAAGTTATCTGTTGCTGATTTCGAGGCCATCATTCACGGCAGGGATCGCGGGCTGGCAGGACAGTCAGCCCCTGCACACGGACTGTCGCTTACCGGCATTGAATACCCGCCGGAAATCTTCATCTGATTTCTGTGGCCCGGGAAGTACTGTTCTGACACCTCAGAAGGTACTAACCTGATCCCTGAAGCGCCTGCTTCCTGTAAATGGATGCTATACTGCTGATTATCAATTAATAATTTGACTGGGCGGGGCTTCACTCATTGTTCCAGATTTCCCAGGCCAGTCCTGCCTGGATCAGGAACATTTCTTCGCCGTTCACGATAAGGCAACCCTGTTCTTCTCCCCTGGCCAGGAATGATGTCACCGGGGGATTATAGACCAGGTCAAACAGCAGCTGGCCTTCTCTCAGGTAGCTGTAGTCTATGGGCGGCATGGTCTCTGTCGCAGGTGCTGTTCCAAGGGGTGTGGCATTGACTATTACTCCTGCTTCGCTTATCAGTTCACCCGGCAGTTCAATATATGAATAACCCCCGCTTACAGGGCGGCGTGATACGGGTATTGCGCGTATATTAAGGTCGAGGAGGGTATGCATAACGCTTTTGGCCGCTCCCCCTGTACCAAGCACCAGGGCGCTCTCGGGGAGGGTGATAAGGTTTTTTAGCAGCGACTCCCTGAAGGCCGGAGCATCGGTGTTATAGCCTTTAAGCCAGGCTCTTCCGTCGTGACGTGAGACCTTCACCGTATTGACAGCTCCTATTCCGGCAGCATCCGGGTCAATCTCGTCAAGGTAATCGAAAATCCTTATCTTCCAGGGAATGGTTACGTTAAATCCACAGAGTTCAGGTTCACGGTCAATCAGGCCGGGGAGCATCTCTATCCCGGGGAGTTCAAACTTGCGATAGGCATAGTCTGAGAGGCCTTCTCTTTCAAATTTCTCCGTGAAATGCTTCTGAGAAAATGAGTGTCCGAGCGGAAATCCTATGATCCCGAAGAGTCTCATCTCAATTCTTCCGGGAGAAAGCTGAAGAAAGTGTCGCTTCTCAGGCCCAGTCGTAGTGATTCGAGAGCAATGATCTCATTGGGGGCTATATTGCCCAGGTTGACGTTGGCTCCGAAGTTGGTTATGAACCATGCCTGCTGCTGCTTGAGGGGAGCTTCCCACAGAACATTCTCAAATCCTATCTCACGGGAGATTGTGTTTATGAGTTCCAGGTTCACCGATCCGTCGTCGTTATATATCCCTATTGTACCTGATTCACGCGCTTCCGCGATGACCTTCACCGAGCCGGCTTCCAGTTCAGATTTCATCATCTCCACCCACTGGTCGGGGGTATAGACAATATTCTTCTTTTTTGACCCTACCTCTGATACAACGGTGAACTCCTCAGAGAGTCTGCTAATATAACCGAGCTTTTCGCTATGCTCAAACTCGTAGGACCCGTCAGAGACCTCTACCATTCTGATGTTGGCATCCCTCAGCAGAGAGACATACTCGTCATACATGTTCCTGACAATGAATGCCTCAAAGAGGGTTCCCCCGAGATAGACAGTCATTCCTGCGTCGTGGTAAGTCTTTATTTTCCTTTCAACACCGGGGGTAATTACGGAGGTCCCGAAGCCAAGCTTAACGAAGTCGACATAGTTGCTGCCCACAGAGGCAAAATCCTCTGTCTCCCTGAGGCTCAGTCCTTTATCCATGACCATTGTGAGTCCTTCCTTTCTGGGTTTGGTAGGTCTTAGGGGAATATGGGTCAGAAGTTGTCCGGCTTGTTTCATTTTTCAGTTGGTTTTTCTGAACAGGCGTTTCATTGCGTTGGTCAGTTTCTCTTCAGGCAGCAGCACAGCGTACTCTTCGAGCACATCATGATCCAGTCTGATAGCCTTTATAAGGTTTCTGGCAGCTTCGGTCAGGTTTCCGGTATGCAGGTATGAAGAAGCAAGGAGGAAATAGGTTCCGGGCAGTTCGCCACTGACCCTGGCGGATTTGTTCAGGATACGTATGGCGGATTTGTATTTCCCGGTCATCATGACCACTATGCCGATCTCAATCCACGCCTCGTCATAATAGCCGTCATGGCTCAGTGTTTCCGCCCAGCATCTCACAGCCTCCTTTACGTTTCCCATCATTATATAGGCTTTGCCAAGGGAGAACCAGAAATCAGGATTTTCCGGGTCAAGTTCAAGGGCTTTCTGCAGCGGGCTGATGCTCTCTGCGGGCCTGTTGCGCGACAGGGACAGCAGACCCAGGCCGTACCATGGTTCAGGGAAGTCCGGGGTAATGTCAATAGCTTCGGTGTAGTATTTGCGGGCCATCACCTCATCGCCGGTCTTGTCATAGCATTCAGCCAGATAGGTCAGTCCCTCCATGCTGTCGGGCTCCTCCTCAACAAACTGGCGGTAGACATCCATTGCCTCGGAATATTTTTCGAGGTTACTCAGGATATTGGCCTTGTTGAAGAGAGCGAATGTATTTTCAGGGTTCAATGCAAGGGCGTAGTCATATGCCTGGATTGATTTCCCGTATTCGCCTGTCTTGTTATAGATTATGCCCAGGTTATACCATGCACTGTCAGAGAAGGGATCCTCATCAAGGTACATGTTATAGTATTTGATGCTCAACCTATGATCTCCTTTTTTGTCATATGCATAGGCGAGGTCATACAGGTGTGCTGGGAAGTCAGCCTCAAGTTCGGCAAGCCTGTGCAGGTACGGGATTGTCTCCTCATAATAATTGAGGTTCTGAAGTACTGAGATGATGCTGAAGAGGATTGTCTCCTCCTCTTCCGTATCGGTCTCCAGTGCAAGATCGAACACCCGGCGGGCACCGCTGATATCTCCCAGCATAGCCAGTGCTGTGGCCTTACACAGGTAGATGTCACAGTTTCCCGGTTCTATATTCTCAAGTCTCCTGGCAATGGCAAGCGCCTCGGTAGCCTTACCTTTCTCAAGAAGGACCCGTGCTTTCCTGATAAGTATTGGAACCGAATTGGGATGCAGCTCGCAGGCCAGCGATGTTGCCTCAAAGGCATGCACCGGGTTATTGCCTTCCAGGTAGTAATCAATTATAGTTTCAAACTCAATGACATCGAAATAACAGGTCTCCTTATTCTTGCGCATTCTCTCAAAACGGAGTATCACCTCTTCCACCTCACTGTCATGTACAAAGCCGTATTTCTCTTCTTCCATCTCCCCTGAATATTCTGCAAATGTAACACATTAATCAATCGATCAACCCGGAAGTGTCATCAATTATCAACAGGGTATCGTTTTTATAAACATGATAAACAGTGTTTTGGAAAAAAAAATACCTTCTGACGCAACCATCCGGCACCCAATCTCATCTTACAATTGAGTTCAGAAGCTTACCCTCAAACCAAATATTACCCTAGAATTAACCTGAATTCTACCTTCTGAAACCGGGCCCTGGCGGTCCGGTTTTTTTTAACAGCCTGATATTAAACTATCATGACCACCGTTATCTAATAAACGACAGTCATGACGATCATCAGACTAATCTGTTTATCATCAGTCTTTTGCATAGGAATAGCGCTTACCGGATGCCATGAGGAGCCACTCAGGATCAACCATGAGCTGGGTATTTTCCCGGATTCGGTCATGATACTTGAGGGACTCAACACCGAGTATGATGATTACAATATTGACATCGAAGCAGGACGCATTCAGTCATCCCGTCAGGTAGTTTTTTCAAGCAACAGGGAGAGCGCAGGAGGCGAGTTTAACATTGTGAATGGCATGATAAGGTACATGTTCGGGCAGACGACAGGTGATTTCCAGTTATATTCCGAGATGACCTCGGATGCTTTTATTGACAGGCTGATTGCAGTATTCAACACGGCTGCCGATGAGTTCGGTCCCCTGAGGTTCTTCAACAGCCGCAACGGGCTTGAGTATATGGCTGTCACAACCCACCAGGAAGAGAGCGGACTGGATATGGTGTTTATCAGTTATATTCCCACATATTCACCGGCGACTGTTTTTAACACTTCCGTTCCCGCTACCCTTTTTAACAGCCCTCACAACGATGCCTATCTTTCTCTTGGCACCACCGGTGACACAGCATGGTTTTGTTCTGACAGGGGAGGCGATTTCGACATATACACTCTCACGAGGCCATGGGGGTCTGAGCTCGATGAGTGGTTCACCTCCGCTCCTGCTCCGGCAGTTCGGGTTGACAGCATCAACAGCGGCCATGATGAGAAGTGTCCGTTTGTTAAGGGGAGGTACATGGTGTATGCATCTGATATGCCGGGCGGTGAAGGCGGATTTGACCTGTATTATTCCATATTCCGCGATGGCAAATGGAGTTCTCCGGTCAACATGGGTCCCGGTATCAACTCAGCGGCAAATGAATACAGGCCGGTTCTCGGAATTGATCTTAAGTTTGAGAATCAGTTCCTGATCTTTTCCTCGGACAGGCCGGGCGGAAAGGGAGGCTTTGATCTCTATCTTACCGGGATAAGTCTTCCCCTCTGAGAGATTATCTTCTGGCAGCTTTCAGCGTATTGAGCAGCAATGACACCCTGGTCATCGGGCCCACTCCTCCGGGTACGGGAGTGATCCAGGAGCATCGTGGGGCCACATTATCAAAATCAACATCACCTTTCAGTCTCCATCCTGCTTTTGTCTCAGGGGCTTCAACGCGTGTTGTGCCCACATCTATCACTACAGCTCCTTCCTTTACCATATCGGCAGTGATGAATCCCGGCTTACCCAGGGCAGCTATGATAATATCAGCCTGTCTGACGGCCTCAGCAATATTGCGTGTACGGCTGTGAACTAGGGTAACTGTGGCATCCACACCCTTCTGTGACAGTAGAATGCTCACCGGTCGGCCAACAATATTGCTTCTGCCAACCACAACGCACTCTGCACCCTTCAGGGGGATGTTGTAACGTTTCAGAAGTTCCATTATTCCTGCAGGTGTGGCAGAAACAAATGATGGCAGTCCGGCCGCCATGCGCCCCACATTTACCGGATGGAATCCATCCACATCCTTTTCCGGAGAGATAGTTTCAATTACTCTGCTCTCACGTATATGGTCAGGCAATGGCAGCTGGACTATCAGCCCGTCAAGCTCCGGATCACTGTTGAGCTCACTCACCTTTGCCAGGAGTTCGTCTTCTGTCACCGTGGCCGGCATCCTGAGGAGTGTTGACCTGAATCCCACCTCCTCACAGTCTCTGACCTTATGTGCAACATAGGTCTCGCTGCCCCCGTCATTACCAACGAGTATTGCTGCCAGGTGCGGTACGCGTTCTCCGCGCTCCTTTATTTTTGCCACCTCCGCGGCTATCTCGCCCCGGATCTCAGCTGCTGTCTTCTTTCCGTCAATGATTTGATACATATTGATTTGGGATTTGCGATATGCGATTTTATTAGTGCTGTATGGTCCAGGATCAACCTCGCTATTTTCTATTGTTCACTGCCGACTGCCGACTGCCGACTGATCATCTCCCCCTGGCTGCCAGCTTTGACAGATCTCCTCCTTTGGCCACCGTCTTCATTATCTTCCTGGTTTCATCAAACTGTTTCAGGAGTCTGTTCACCTCCATTACCGTTGTTCCGCTGCCTTCGGCAATGCGTTTCCTGCGGCTGCCATTTAGAAGAACGGGGTTTGATCGCTCAGCTGGAGTCATGCTTGAGATAATTGCCTCTATACCCCTGAATGCGTTATCATCTATATCCAGGTTTTTTATTGCCTTGCTGACCCCGGGGATCATGCCCATCAGGTCTTTCATGTTACCCATTTTCTTTATCTGCTGTATCTGTGAGATAAAGTCATTAAAGTCAAACTGGTCCCTGGCAATCTTCTTCTGCAGTTTGCGTGCTTCAGCTTCATCATACTGTTCCTGTGCCTTCTCCACCAGGCTGACGATATCACCCATTCCGAGTATCCTGTCGGCCATTCTCTCCGGGTAGAAAATATCTATGGCATCCATCTTCTCACCTGTACTGACGAACTTGACAGGCTTATTTACCACAGATCTGATAGAGAGGGCAGCTCCCCCCCTGGTGTCGCCATCCAGTTTGGTCAGCACAACCCCGTCATAATCAATTCTTTCATTGAATTCGAAGGCTGTATTGACAGCATCCTGACCGGTCATTGAATCAACCACGAAGAGGGTCTCATGGGGGGTTACAGCGTTTTTAACTGCAGCGATCTCGTTCATCATCTCCTCATCAACAGCAAGCCGGCCGGCAGTGTCAATGATAACCAGGTCATGCCCGCTTTTCTTTGCCTCCCTGATGGCATTTTTCGCTATCTCTACAGGATTGCGGCTTCCCTCCTCGGTATAGACCGGCACTTCAATCTGTGTTCCAAGGACCCGTAACTGCTCTATTGCCGCAGGCCTGTATACGTCACCGGCCACCAGGATTGGATTTTTGCCCCGTTTGCTTTTAAGGTGTTTTGCCAGCTTGGCGCTGAAGGTTGTTTTACCGCTTCCCTGGAGTCCTGCTATCAGGATTATTGAAGGATTTGTTTTGATGTTTATATCGCTCTTCACCCCTCCCATCAGCAGTACCAGTTCGTCATGGACGATCTTGATCATCATCTGTGAAGGTTTCACAGCTTGCAGCACATTCTGGCCCAGGGCCTTCTGCTTAACGGTATCAGTAAATTGCTTGGCTATCTTGAAGTTAACGTCAGCGTCAAGGAGTGCCCTTCGCACATCCTTAAGGGTTTCTGACACATTGATCTCACTTATTACTCCTTCTCCCTTCAGTATCTTGAAGGAGCGTTCCAGTCGTTCACTCAGGCTTTCAAACATAATTCTTAAACAATTGATAATTTACATTCGTTCAGGAGCCTCAATACCCAGCAGGAAGAGTCCTTTTTCCAGCACCCTGCCGGTAAGTTCCGACAGCCGGAGGCGGAAGCTGCGAAGACTTTTATTCTCCTCACCAAGTATTGAATAATCATGATAAAACTGGTTGAATTCCCTGGCCAGTTCATAACAATAATTGGCAATCAGTGCAGGGCTCAGTTCCCTGGCAGCCTCCTGCACCAGCAGATGGAAGTCGTTCAGCAGGCTTATGACGCTTATCTCCTTGGGATTGGGTATTATCTTTTCATCACTGTCAGTCATTGATCTGACCCCCATCTCTTCCGCTTTCTTCATCACTGACCGGATCCGGGCGTAGGTATACTGGATAAATGGGCCTGTATTTCCGTTGAAATCAATTGATTCTTTCGGGTTGAAGGTCATATTTTTTTTCGGGTCAACTTTAAGAATGAAGTATTTCAGTGCCCCGAGGCCAATCTGTCTGCATATATTCTCCCTCTCGCTGGTGCTGTATCCGCCCAGCTTGCCCAGCTCCTGTGACATTGCGGTGGCTGTGGCGGTCATCCCTGCTATCAGGTCGTCTGCATCCACGACAGTACCTTCCCGCGACTTCATCTTACCCTCCGGAAGCTCCACCATGCCGTATGAGAAATGGTGCAGTCCTTTTGCCCATTCGAAGCCCATTCGCAGCAGTGTCAGGGCAAGCACCTGGAAATGATAGTTCTGCTCGTTTCCGACAACATAGATGTGATGGTCAAAATGGTAGTCGTTATACCTTAACACTGCCGTACCGAGATCCTGTGTCATATATACTGCTGTACCGTCAGAGCGGAGCAGCAGTTTCATGTCCAGCTTATCGCCGGTAAGGTCTATCCAGACCGATCCATCATCTTTCCGGATGAGGTGTCCCTCCTCCAGTGAGCGTAGGACGATCTCCCTGCCCACCTTATAGGTATCTGATTCGTAGTAGATCCTGTCAAATTCAACGCCGAGGGCTCTGTAGGTTACATCGAAGCCCTCATAGACCCAGGAGTTCATCATCTGCCATAGCTCTACTGTCTCGCGGTCACCGGCCTCCCATTTCTGGAGAAGTCGTCTTGCCTCCTGCATGAGCGGGGCATTCTCTCGTGCCTCCTCGGGTGAGTTGCCGGCATCTACCAGCGGCTTTATCTGTTCCTTCAGCTTTTGCTCGAACATAACATAGTAGTCGCCAACAAAGTGATCTCCTTTTTTCCCTTCCGTTGCCGGTGTGCGGCCATTGCCATACATCTGCCATGCAAGCATTGACTTGCATATGTGTATCCCGCGGTCATTGACGATATTAGTCCTAATCACTTTTCTCCCGGCTGCCGAACAGATCCTTGAGAGTGACCAGCCAAGGAGGTTGTTTCTTATGTGACCCAGATGGAGTGGCTTGTTTGTGTTGGGTGAGGAGTATTCAATGACAACTGTCTCCGCGTCAGGACCGGGTTCGGTGAATCCATACGCGTCGTCAGCGTGCATGGCGTCAAGGCGCCTGCCCCATTCCCCGGGGGTGATAACAAGGTTCAGGAACCCCTTTATGACATTGTATCCATTAACGGCATCTATCTCACGTACAAGATATTCGCCTATCTCACCCGCAGTCTGTTCCGGTGAACGGTGAGAGAGTTTTGCCAGCGGGAAAGCCACCAGGGTGAAGTCGCCCTCAAACTCCCTTCGTGTCTTCTGTATCTGAAGGAGCCCATCGTTCGCATCCACTCCGTAAAGGCTTCTCACAGCCTCTCTGATCCCCGTTCTGAGCAGTTTTTCCATCTGTTTTTAATATGGCTGCAAATATAGCACAATAGTTTATTACTTTAAGCTCTGCAGAGATCATTGAACGTTGGACAAATTGTTCAAAAAAGTTGATAACTGTTCATTAATTTTTGACGAATGCCAAACCGGCATCGGGAAAAACGGGCTATCTTTAGCTTGTACATTGGGGCATCAAGTACATTTCATGGGAAGGAAATACATGTTATGGTTAAACTACAAGATATCAGGATTGAGGCAACCTCTAAAACACCGGCTGTAAGTTTCACGGCCGGAACAGGTAATCTGAACTTTACCGGCAAATCTCTGCCAGAAAACGCCTCGGGTTTTTTTGAACCTCTTTACAAGTGGGCATCAGAGTATGCCAAGAATCCGGCGGAGAGCACTAATCTTAAGTTCAATGTTGATTACTTCAATACCTCATCTGTGATATGGATGGGAAAGATATTGAAGGTTCTGACGAAGATTAAGAAGAATGATCATATTTTGTTCGTTCATCTCTATTTTGACATTGAGGAGTATGATTCAATGGGAGAAGAAGATGTAAGGGAATCCCTCTCACCTTTCCTTGATGTCACGGCAGATGCAACATGCAGTGTAGGGCTCAGGCTTTACGGCATTGATGAAGACGGCAATACGCTTAAGGAGAACATTGTTCTCATCTGATCGGGCAATCCGGGGTTTATACGGTTTTTTAGCTTATCTTTACTGGATATAACTGCTTTTGTTATGAAAACGGTTAGTCTTATCCTGGTAATAATAATTTTTCCACTCATGAACATATTCGGACAGGAACGTGACAGGCAGCCTGTGGTTTCAGGCAGTTTCTATCCCTCCGGCAGTGAACGGCTCAAGAGTGAGCTGGAAGGTTATTTTGCCTCGTTCGCTAAGACATCTCCGGGTGTGAGGGTAAGGGCCATCATTGTGCCGCATGCCGGATATGTCTTCTCCGGTCATACCGCAGCGGCAGGATTTGCCGCCATCCCTGCCGGTGAGACATTTGACAACATCTTCCTTATAGGTGTAAGTCACAGGTATGCGTTTGAGGGCGCAGCAGTCTTCACATCGGGAAACATGGTTACTCCGATGGGTACCCTGAAAGTCAACAGAGAACTTGGTAATCAGCTTAAATCAACAAACAAATGGTTTATTGAGAAGGATGAGGCTCACGGACCCGAACATTCTCTGGAGGTAGAGCTCCCCTTCATACAGTACAGGTTCAATCCTGCACCACCCATTGTTCCCATACTTATCGGAACCCGCAATCTTACTGTTTTGAAGGGTATAGCATCAGGATTGCAGCCCTGGTTCAATGAACGCAATCTTTTTATAATCAGCAGTGATTTTTCCCATTATCCCTCTGCCGCGGATGCACGCCGCGTTGATAAGATGACGAGTGATGCCATTATCAAGGGTGATCCTGAAGGGTTTCTACGCACTATAAGGAATATTGAATCGTCCGGCGTTGACAATCTTGCCACTGCAATGTGTGGCTGGCCTGCCGGCCTGGTTCTGTTGTATCTCGCTGAGAAGAGTGATGGTCTTGTATTTCGTAACGCAGAATACACAAATTCAGGTGATTCGCCCCGGGGCTCGGACGATGAGGTAGTAGGGTACAATGCGATAGTGCTGGAGCAAAGAAGTAAAAGCAAGAAAGAGGCATACGCCACGGAAGCTTTCACCCTCACCTCTCCGGAGAAGAAGGTGCTGCTCTCCATTGCCAGGGAGGCTATCTCAGCAAGGCTGGAGCGGCGCAAGCCCGCACCTGTTGATCAGTCCAGTCTGACACCCCGTCTGAGTGAACCTCTCGGAGCCTTTGTCACCTTAACAGAAAAGGGAGACCTCAGAGGCTGCATTGGCCGTTTCACCTCCCCCGATCCCCTGTGGGAGGTGGTGAGCGCCATGGCAACTGAAGCGGCCTTCAGCGACCCCCGCTTTCCTCCTCTGACAAAAGAGGAATACTCCTCAATACATGTTGAGATATCCGTTCTGGGACCAATGAAGAAGATTCAGTCAGTAAATGATATCAAGATAGGCCGTCACGGCATCTACCTGAAAAAGGGTTACCGCTCGGGCACCCTCCTGCCGCAGGTGGCTACTGATCGCGGCTGGAGCGTGGAGCAGTTCCTCGGGTACTGTGCACGTGACAAAGCCGGGATCGGATGGGACGGCTGGAAGGACAGGGAGACAGAGATCTATGTCTACGAGGCTTACGTCTTCGGCGAATAAGTGGTTATCATGACCTATCATGTCCTGCCCATAGGATTGACCGTTCTGGTACTTTATATCTTCTCTCTTTACCTCTCAATACAGGGTTTCACAGCCAGATTATCACATCGGCGGTTCTGGAACTGGATACTCCTTGTCTCCTTCCTGGTGACGGGACTGATTGGCATCTTCCTGGCTCTCAGGATCAACTACCGGTGGGAGATTCCCTTTGCCGAGTCACTGAGGCAGTGGCATGTGGAGGCGGGAATTGCCATGTTCCTGACGGCCCTCATTCACCTTTCGTGGCACCTTGGATATTACTTCAGACAGTCAGGCAGACAGACCGGGGAGAGACCTGACGTGCCGGCTGCAGCAAAGATCTCATCTGACAGCACTGTAGCAGGCAAGATTGCATCTGATGTTACGCCTGCAGGAAAGATATCATCTTACATCACTGAAGCGGACAAGGTTTCATCTGATGTCACAACAGGGCGATTCAGGACACTGTTGCTTCTGATCGGCTTTGTCAGCTCATCATCGCAGTTTATCCTGATGCGTGAGGCAGTTATCCTCGGAGGTGGCACGGAGGCTGTTGCAGGAATCTTCCTGTGGCTATGGCTGATAGTTTCTGCTGCCGGAGCCATGACTGGAGGCAGATCAGCCATTACCTCGCTGAGGAGGATGATCTGGACACTCATTGCCGGAACAGCCCTGGCACCTCTGCTGCTGATCTCAATAACAACAATTATTCTCAGTCCCGGCCAGACACCCTCCATTTACCAGACACTGGCCATCCTGTGTATCACTGTTACACCGGTGACATTCATCTCAGCTCTCATCTTCGTGCGTATATCAGTCATCAGGCATAACCTGGGTCTGGCGGGTTCAGGTAACAGCTTCGGGGCAGAAACGGCAGGCTCGGTGGCAGCAGGCATTTTGACCGCCCTGACAGTGACTGTCAGGATACCAAACTTCCAGCTCTACCTTCTCATCCTTTTGCTGGCATCTGTCACAGCGGTATGGCTGCTTGAAAGAAATGCACAGATGAAGATCCCTGCCATAATAATTTCTCTGCTGCTCGGGGTGGTTCTCTTCATCAAACCGCCTGATCCGTTCTTCAGAAGCATGCTGTTGCGTGGTGTCAGGGTGGAGAAGAGCACAGACACACCCTTTGGAAACATCACCACCGGCTTTTACGGTGGTGAGCGGACGGTCTATTATCACCACCGGCCCCTCTTTTATCCCGGTGACGTGATTACTTCAGAAGAGAACATACACTATGCCCTGCTTCAACGTGAGAGATATGACAGGGTGCTTCTCATCTCCGGGGGTCTTAGTAAACACCTGGGAGAGTTAGTCAAACATTCCATAGAAGAGGTTGATTACCTGGAGCTTGATCCCGGACTCATAGCTGCCGAGGAAGCCGGCGACACCATCTGCGGAACCATGAAGGTGAGGGTGATAAGCATTGATCCGATGACCTTTTTGAGGGAAAATGATGACGTATACGATGCTGTAATTCAGTTGATTCCTCCCCCTTCAACACTCTCGGTCAGCAGGTTTTACACTGTGGAATATTTTCGGATGGTCAGTGAACATCTGTCGCCTGGCGGAGTGTTTATGTGCACACCCATGGCATGGTTCAATTATTCACCTCAGAGTTACAGGAGGGGGTTTTCTCCCCTTTTTAACGCCCTGGCGTCTGTTTTCAGCCACGTTACACTCATCCCCGGCTCCCTGTTATACGTTATTGCCTCGGAGAGTCCTGTCAGCCCGGAAATAGCTCAGATGACCGGTCAGAAAAGGATTGTCAACAGCTATGTCAATGCCGATTATCTTGACGACAATGAGATCAGGCTCAAGGAGGAGCTGATTCTGTCACAGGTTGACAGAACAGCAGGGATGAATACGGCTACGAGGCCTGTCTCCTCCCTCTTTGCCAACATGCTCTCCCTTGAAAGGATGGGGATGAGGGGAAGCATCATTGCTCTCCTTACTGTGCTGATAGCTGTTCCCTTTCTATTTGCAGCCCGACGGGGTCTGCTGATGTTCGCCTCTTCCGCCGGACTGGCAGGCTACGGTATGATAATGATATTCATCCTGCAGATGGCTGTCGGCAACATCTATATTCTCTCCGCGGTGATACTGACACTGCTGATGGCAGGGCTGGCCACGGGTGCGGTATGGGGAGAGCGGCTGGCGTTGAAGAAGATCAGCCTCTGTACGCTGCTTCTGACAGCAATATTCATTCTGACCGGACTTTTGGCTCCCACGCTGGTTACATCCCCTCCCGGTCCCGTCACAGCCTTCCTTTTCATTGCCCTCCCGGTATCAGGTATCATTACGGGAGCCGTTTACAGGCTTTTGACTTCCCGTGATGCTGACATGGTCACGGGCAAAATATATTCGGCAGACATGGCCGGTTCGGCCCTGGGTTATCTCACGGCAGCCACTCTGCTTGTGCCTATGGCAGGGACGGCCAATTCATGTTTTATCCTTGCCGCCCTCATTTTGATATCCGGAGCTGTTGCATCGTTGACTATAAAACAGTAGCTTTATAGCCGGGCATAGAAACACACATCTAATTGAAAGACAAGGGGAAGAAGATATCAAGGAGGATCTTTGCCCGGCAGGGGTCACTGGCTGTTGCCGCAGGTTTTGTTATGCCTGTAAGCAATACAGCAATCAGGCCTGCCACAGGCGAGAGACTGGCTATGTTTCAGGAGCAGAGCGCCCGTGGCGTGGTCTGCCTGATCTGTCCCAATGAATGCACTTTGAAGGATGGTGAGTTGAGCGACTGCCGCAACCGGATAGCAAGGAGGTCAAGGCTTTATACCATGGCTTATGGCAATCCATGCGCTGCCAATATTGATCCTATAGAGAAAAAGCCGCTTTATCATTTCCTGCCGGGCACATCAGCCTTTTCGATAGCCACAGCCGGATGCAACCTGGCATGCCTCAACTGTCAGAACTGGACTATCTCCCAGACTTCACCGGACAAGACAAGAAACTTTGACATGCCCCCGGAGGATGTGGTCAGAAGGGCCACCGCCGGCGGCTGCAGGTCAATAGCCTATACCTATTCCGAACCGGTTACTTTCTATGAGTATGTCATTGAAACATCAAGGATCGCGCGGGAGGAAGGCATCAGGAACATAGTGGTCTCCAACGGCTACATCAACAGGGAGCCGCTGAGGCAGCTCTGCAGATACATTGACGGTGCCAACATCGATCTCAAATCATTCAATGACAGCACTTATCTTAAACTTACCGGAGGCAGGCTGCAGCCGGTCCTGGATAGCCTTAAAACCTATCGTGATGAGGGGGTATGGCTGGAGATCACCCACCTGGTGATTCCTGGCTGGACTGACAAGCCTGATGAGATCAAGCAGATGTGCGAATGGCTGTCAGCGAACGGTTTCAGTGATACGCCGCTCCATTTCAGTCGTTTTCAGCCCCAGTACAAGCTGGAACACCTTCCCCCCACTCCCGCAGGCATATTGAACAGGGCGGTGGAGATAGCCAGGAGCGCGGGTATGAGGTACGTTTACATGGGCAACATGCCCGGAGCAGGTTTTGATGACACCGTCTGTCCATCATGCGGAAAGAAGGTGGTTGACAGAAGCGGCTACAGGATCGTTGCCCTGAACCTGAAAGATGGAAGATGCTCCTGCGGAACACAGATCCCTGGAGTGTGGCATTGAATTATTCATCCCTGACAGAGACTTAGATTGTATATGAAGCTTGCTGACGCTAAAAAACGGGTCGATGAACTGAGGCGAACTATTGATGAACATAATCATAGGTATTATGTTCTTAATCAGCCTGTTATTTCTGATTTTGAGTATGATCTGCTGCTCAGTGAGTTGCAGGCCCTGGAGAAGAAATTCCCTGTACTGGTCACCTCTGACTCCCCCACAATGAGGGTTGGCAGTGATCTCACCTCCGAATTTGTACAGGCGGAGCACAGGTGGCCGATGCTGTCGCTTAGCAACACATACAATGCTGATGAGGTCATTGAGTTCGGTGAGAGGATCGGTAAGGCTCTCGGGTATGAACCCGGATATGTCTGCGAGCTCAAGTATGACGGGGTATCCATCAGTCTCACCTATGAGAACGGTTCCCTGGCGAGAGCTGTCACCAGGGGTGATGGTCTGAAGGGAGATGATGTGACCGTCAATGTAAGGACAATCAGAAGCATACCTGTCAGGGTCAGCGCTGAAGGCATACCCTCCTCCTTCGTTGTCAGGGGTGAGATCTATCTTTCGCGCAAGGGATTTGAGCAGATGAATGCAAGCCGGGAGCAGAAGGGATATCTGCCCTTTGCCAATCCCCGCAATGCGGCAGCAGGTACGCTCAAGCTTCTTGATCCGCGTATTGTTGCTTCGAGGCCGCTGGAGTGTTTTCTTTACTACCTCCTTGGGGACAACCTTCCTGCCGGCACACATTATGACAATATCATGGCAGCCCGCTCATGGGGTTTTCGCGTACCGGATGTGATTCAGCAGTGCAGGGACATAAACGAGGTACTGCAATTCATCAGCATCTGGGAGGAGAAGAGGAAGCAGCTTCCTTATGATACAGATGGAGTGGTGGTCAAGGTCAACCCTCTGGAGGCACAGCAGTTACTGGGAAACACCGCCAAGTCGCCCCGATGGGCAATAGCATACAAGTATGCCGCCGAGCAGGCAGTAACGGAACTCCTGTCTGTAGACTTCCAGGTAGGGCGAACAGGCAATGTCACACCTGTGGCCAACCTGCGTCCCGTACTGCTTGCAGGTACCACGGTGAAGAGAGCTTCGTTGCACAACAGTGACCAGATAGAGTTGCTGGGACTACATAATGGTGACAGTGTGATAATTGAAAAAGGTGGTGAGATTATTCCCAAGATTGTGGGTGTTGACAGCTCACTGCGTGAACCGGATGCCGGGGCAGTAACTTTCCCTGATCATTGTCCGGAATGCGGTACGGCGCTTGTCCGCAACGAGGGCGAAGCGAATCATTACTGTCCCAACTATCTGCATTGTCCTCCCCAGATCACCGGGCGCATCATACACTTTGTTTCGCGCAGGGCAATGGATATTGAAGGGCTGGGTGAGGAGACAATTGAGATGCTATGGTCAAACGGCCTGGTGCACAACGTGGCTGACCTCTATGATCTTAAGCATGAGCAGCTTGCCTCCCTGGAGAGGATGGGTGACAAATCAGCCTCGAACATCCTCGGGTCATTGACAGACTCACTCTCAGCACCGTGGCGCAGGAAGCTTTTCGCCCTTGGCATAAGGCATGTAGGGGAGACAGTAGCCAGGACACTGGCAGGTGCTTTTCCCGATATAGACTCACTCATGGGAGCATCGGAAGAGGAACTCCTTGACCTGCCGGATATAGGGCCGCGGATAGCAGCAAGTGTGAGAGAGTATTTCTCTGATACTGATAACATTGAGATTATCAATCGTCTTAAAGGAGCCGGGATGACCTTTGAGGGAGCAATCCGGAGATCTGCCGGAGGTGGACCGCTGACAGGAAAGATGGTGGTGGTGAGCGGCACCTTTGAAAACTACACGCGCGACGGCATCAAGGCTGCCATTGAAGCTGCAGGCGGCAGAGCGGCCGGCTCGGTATCGGGCAGCACTGCATTTGTTGTGGCGGGCAGTGATATGGGGCCTTCAAAGAGAGCCAGGGCCGTGGCACTGGGTATTCCCATAATTACCGAGGAAGAATTCACAAAAATGATAAAAGAATAATCATTTGAGTTACCTGCATAAGCCAAAAAATCTATAGGTTTGCATTCATATGGAACTTTTCTACAATCTCAGATTAAAAGCCGGCAATATGATACTTCGAAGGCGTCTCTCGGCCCTGAGAAGGATAAAGCAGGATTTTAGCATGGAGAAAGTAAAGAATGTGGGGATACTGTGGGATGCCACATTTGAAAATGATTTTCAGCACCTTGCAGCACTCAACAGGCAACTATCCGAGGAAGGCAAAAGAGTTGAGGTAATTGCCTGGATACCCTCCAAAAATGTTCCGGACAGGCTCACAGGGTTAACATACATGAAGTTTCTCAGGAAGGGTGATCTGAACTGGGCCTTTATCCCCGTTTCGGAAGATGCAAAGAATTTTATAACAGCGAAGCATGACCTGATAATTGATATAAATCCTTCTGTTCTTTTTCCTCTCACCGCGCTGGCAGCTCTTTCAGCGGCACCGATGAAGGTTGGTCCTGATCTCAACGGTGAGCCCGAAAAGACTCCTTATGATCTGATGATCCAGTCGCCCAGGCCATTCAGTATTGCCCATTTCCTGGAGCAGGCCATGCATTATCTCTCGATCATCGGAAGCCCAGAGACGAGGGCATGATCAATCCATGATTTTTCAAAATAATGCCCGGTAAACAGGAGCCGGCAAGATCATTGTATCACGCGCCGGCTGAATCACTGAGACCGCGACCGTGGCAGTGTTTGTATTTCTTCCCGCTTCCGCAAGGGCAAGGATCATTCCTGCCCACCTTTTTCTCCACCCTGACAGGAGCAGTCTGCTGCTGGCGCTGTTCGGGCGATCCGCCGCCGGCGTTACGGTAGCTGTCATAATCGCTCTTCTGCGTCCGGAGCCTGCTCATATCAGCCTGGCGGCGACGCTGTGCCTCCCTGACGTTGTCTGTTGATGCTGCCGGGATTGTTCCCTTCATCAGGAGGCTTACAACATCCTGGTTGACCTTGTTGATCATGGTTTTAAAGAGCTCGAACGATTCGAACTTATAGATGAGCAGCGGGTCTTTCTGTTCATAGGTAGCGTTCTGCACTGACTGCTTCAGATCGTCCATCTCCCTCAGGTGTTCGCGCCATGCGTCATCAATTGTAGCCAGCACAGCCGTCTTCTCGAAGGAGCGTAGCAGTTCTTTGCCTTCACTCTCCACGGCGGCCCTGAGGTTGGTGATGACGTTATATGTCTTCACCCCGTCAGTGATGGGTACTACCACATTCTCATAGGTTGCTGACATGCGCTCATACACATCTTTCAGCACCGGGTAGGCAGTGGATGAGATTATATCGCTCTTGCGGCGGTATGCATCAATCACCTTGGCAAAGACAGCATCAACAACTACCTCATCACTTTGCTTACTGAACTCATCCTTTGATACGGGCGAATCCATTGAGAGCGTCCTGATCAGGGCATATTGGAACTCTTCGTAATCAGAGGCATCCTTATAGAGAGTGACGAGGTTCTCAGTCACGTCATACATCATATTGGCAATGTCAACACTGAGCCTCTCCCCGAGCAGGGCATGACGGCGTTTGCTGTAGATCACCTCTCTCTGGGAGTTCATCACGTCATCATACTCAAGCAGTCTCTTCCTGATGCCGAAGTTATTCTCCTCCACCTTTTTCTGTGCTCTCTCAATAGACTTTGTGATCATTGGATGCTGAATCATCTCGCCATCCTTCAGACCCAGTCTGTCCATGATTCCGGAGATTCGTTCCGAGCCGAAGAGGCGCATCAGATCATCCTCCAGTGAGACGAAAAACTGTGATGAGCCGGGGTCGCCCTGGCGGCCGGCACGTCCTCTCAGCTGCCTGTCCACACGCCTCGACTCATGTCTCTCAGTTCCTATGATTGCCAGTCCGCCCGCTTTCTTCACCTCCGGCGTCAGCTTGATGTCAGTACCCCGACCGGCCATGTTGGTGGCTATTGTGACTGTCCCTGTCTTTCCGGCCTCCAGTACTATCTCAGCTTCACGCTGGTGCAGTTTGGCGTTAAGGACGTTATGTTTCAGCCCCTTCATCTTGAGCATACGGCTGAGCAGTTCGGAGATCTCCACCGAGGTGGTCCCCACAAGTACCGGTCTGCCTGCCTTGTTCAGCTTCACGATCTCATCTATAACGGCATTGTACTTCTCACGCTTGGTCTTATAGACAAGGTCCTCATGGTCATCCCTGATAACCTGAACGTTAGTCGGAATGACCACCACATCAAGCTTGTAGATATTCCAGAACTCTCCGGCTTCGGTTATAGCCGTACCGGTCATGCCAGCCAGCTTGTGGTACATCCTGAAGTAGTTCTGGAGGGTGATAGTGGCATAGGTCTGTGTAGCAGCCTCCACCTTCACGTTCTCCTTGGCTTCAATAGCCTGGTGCAGTCCGTCAGAATAGCGGCGGCCCTCAAGTATACGTCCTGTCTGCTCGTCAACAATCTTGACCTTGTTATCCATGACCACGTATTCAACATCCTTCTCGAAGAGAGTATATGCCTTCATAAGCTGGGTCATAGTATGGACGCGTTCCGACTTGACGGCGAAGTCCTGCAGAAGTTCATCCTTGGCCTTGACCCTCGCCTTCTCATCCTTTATGGTCTTTTCAATTTCAGCCACCATGCTTCCCACGTCAGGCAGCACGAAGAAGCTGGAGTCCTCCACTGATGTGGAGATCAGGTCATGACCTTTCTCGGTCAGCTCAATAGAGTTGCCCTTCTCGTCAATCACGAAGTAGAGTTCCTCCGTAACTTTGGGCATCTCCTTGGAGTTGTTCTGCATGTAGAAGTTCTCTGTCTTCTGGAGCAGTGTTCTCACGCCCTCCTCGCTCAGGAACTTGATCAGTGCACTGTTCCTTGGCAGTCCCTTGTAAGCCCTCAGCAGCAACATTCCTCCCTTTTCTGAATCACCATCAGCAATAAGCTTCTTGGAATCAGCAAGCAGTTGTGTCACCAGTTTGCGCTGTGCACTCACCAGCTTCTCAACCTTAAACTTGTATTCATCAAACTGTGATGTATCGCTCTTGGCAGTGGGACCTGAGATGATAAGAGGTGTCCTGGCATCGTCAATGAGTACCGAGTCAACCTCGTCAACGATGGCATAGTGATGTTTGCGCTGTACCAGGTCCTCAGGGTTAATAGCCATGTTATCACGCAGATAGTCAAAGCCAAACTCATTGTTCGTACCGAAGGTTATGTCAGAATTGTAAGCTTTGCGGCGTGCCGGCGAGTTTGGTTCATGCTTGTCAATACAATCCACAGAAAGACCATGGAATTCATAGAGTGGTCCCATCCATTCTGAGTCTCTTTTGGAGAGGTAGTCGTTCACGGTCACAATGTGTACTCCCCTTCCGGCCAGTGCATTAAGGAACACCGGCAGTGTTGCCACGAGGGTTTTCCCCTCTCCAGTTGCCATCTCGGATATTTTGCCTTTGTGGAGGGCCACGCCTCCTATCAGCTGGACATCATAGTGTACCATGTCCCATACTATCTCATTCCCTCCGGCCATCCACCGGTTTTTCCAGAATGCCTTGTCGCCTTCCACAGTTATTGAAGGGCGTGTGGCTGCCAGGTTGCGATCCCAGTCCCTGGCTGTCACCTCCAGTTCTTCGTTCTCCTTGAAACGGCGGGCTGTTTCCCTGACGATGGCAAATGCTGTGGGCAGTACTTCATCCAGCTTTTTTTCAAGGTTTTCGAGTATCTGTTTTTCAAGCTTGTCAACCTGGTTATAGAGATCTTCTTTCCGGTTAACATCTTCCTCGTTTTCCGCTTCAGCGCGAAGTTCCCTTATCTGTTTTTCCTCCTCTGAGACTGAAACCTGTATCTCTTTCCGCAGTTCAGCCGTCCTCTCGCGCAGCGCATCATTGGACAATCCTGTAAGGAGTTCACTCTCCTTCTGTATTCTTCCCACAAAAGGATTGATCTCTTTCAGGTCACGCTCCTCCTTGTTGCCAAGAAAGACTCCAAGGACTTTGTTGACTATGCTCATTTACTGTCTTTTTTTTAAAACAATCGCAAAATTAATATATTTTCCGGTTCAAGGGCCAGAAACGACATACTGTTACAGATGGTCAACTACCATACCTAAATCGCATATTTGATTCTGCTCCTGCGTCTCAGACTCAATTACACACACGCATTGCCGGGACGAAAAACGAGAATCCCGCTCTCTCTGTCTGGCAGTAAAAGCAAAAGCCGGGATTCATGGGTCCCGGCATCCTGTTATTATCTGAAATGTGTTACACCGTCACAGGTTAATCGTCTCCCCTGAGTTTCATGATGTCACGGTCAAGCAGGTAGATTGCATTCGCCCCTGCGAGATTGAGTTTGTCAATGATCTGCTGTGCACTGCTCTCCTCTTCCACCTGTTCATCAACGAACCACTGTATCCAGTTGGTGGTTGCATGATCTTTCTCAGCGATAGCCACTTCAAGGACTTCGTTGATGCTGGCTGAGATGAACTGTTCATGTTTGAGCACCTCGGCGAACAATTCGGGAACACCCTTATATTTTACCGGGGGTTTCTTAAATTCCGGAATGATGGCTGTTCCTCCGCGTTCGTTGACCCATTTTATGAATTTGAGCATATGCTCCTTCTCTTCATCGGCCTGGGCAAACAGCCATGCAGCTATACCTTCCATCCCTTTTGTTTCAGCCCATGAGGCCATTGCGAGATAGAGATTTGATGAATAGCCTTCTCTTTCGATCTGCCTGTTGCAGAACTCTTCAACTTTTTTAGTTAACATATTCTTGGTTTTAAATGGTTCTTTTTTCATGTAACAAGTCAATGGCGGGAATGTTTATCCGATCATCACCTTCACTTTTTTCACCAGTTCAGAGGGAAGGAAAGGTTTGGAGATCACATGGTCAGCTCCCAGCTTGCTGGCCATGAGGAGGTAGCTTCCCGGGCCTGCCTTGCCTCCACCGCTGATGGCTATAAACCGTATTGAGGGTTTTATCTCCCTGATCTTCATTATTACCATCAGCCCGTCCTCTTCCGGCATCAGCAGGTCAGTGATGACGAGGTCTACCACCGAGGGTCGGAATTTGAGGAGAGCCTCTCTACCATTGGCTGCTGTTATGACGGTGTAATTTCTTCTCTCAAGGGACTCCCTGAGCAGCTCCAGCAGTGTGGCATCATCTTCAACTATCATTACTCCTGCCATCTGAACGTCAGTTATTTCTTTGGGTGACCGAAATTAATTCTTTTCATTGACAGAGCCAAAAGTGGCATCAGGGAAAAGCATTTCGACTATTGTTCCCTGGCTTTTTGCTGATCTGACACTGATTGTGCCGCCTATCTCACTCAGGGCATCGCTGACCACGGTCAGTCCCAGGCCTGTTCCCTTGGCCCTCTCTTTTGTATAATAGGGCTCAAACATTTTTTCAATTGTAGTGCTGTCCATCCCTTTGCCGGTGTCTCTGATTCTGATAAGGAGGCAAGAATCATTCTCATCCGGTCTGTTTCCCTTGTTGTTCAACGGACCATCAAGTGTTATTTCTATTGTCCCCTCCTTCTCTTCAATAGCCTGGACGGCGTTCATGATCAGGTTGAGGAAGATTCTGAAGAGCTGTACCGGAACCGCATCAATTGTTGCTTCGGTTACATTGATCTTTCTAACAATCTTAATCCCGTTCGGCACTGAAGGTTTGATAAACTCAATTGTATCAGAGAGGATATCGGTCACCCTTACCGGTACCTTCTCGTCGGCAGCGCGCCGGCTTAATGATAGTAGTCTTGCCGTGAGCATCTTTGCTCTGTCGGCAGCAGAGATAATTCGTCTTACGGAGGTGGCTGTCTCGCTATCATCTCCTGCACTCTCCAGGGCCTGTTCGCTGAAGCCGTAGATAGTGGTTATCACAGTATTAAGATCATGAGCTATCCCTCCTGCTATTTTAGCAAGCTGAGCTGATGCCCGTGTGCCCACTTCATGGACATGGCCGTCTGCGGAAGCGGTATTCCTTTCCTGTTTACCTTTCACCGGCATCTGTTTTTGTTTACTCGAAATCCAGGTTAAAGGTCTTCTTCAGATCTTTAAGCGCGGGATTCCCTGCTGCCAGGTGGTTAAACTTCTGCTCGGGTGAATAGAGTATCTCCCCCCTTTCTGTTGCCTCAACAATTGTCTGAAGACTAATCTGGCTGTTTTGCAGTGTGCGGCGGAGATGGCCTTCCATCCTGGGCTTGAAATTATGATCGAACGCCTCTTTCAGGGCTGAATTGTCGAGCCGGAGTACAACTGTCCTGTCAGGGAGCAGTTCGGGTGACACTGATGACAGGGTGACGGCAATCCTCGGGCTTTCCTCTTGTACTTCAGTGGCGAATGAGACCCATGCTTTCAGCAGATCATCGCCGGTAAAATCAATATCTTCCCCCTGTGCAGATAACTCACCGGCAGGCTCATTCAAAGTGTCTCCGGCAGCTTTTGAGCCTGCCATGATCTCTCTGATTGATACTTTTCGTGTTTCCTCCCGTGAGGGTATGGTTTTATGAGGGGCAGCGGCAGTGGACTGCTGGTCAGCCACTGGTGTTGATTGCTTCGTGGCAGCGGGAGAGCGGGCCGGTGGTGCAACAGTGAACTCCTGCTCATCATCCTGAGGTGCAGGTTCAGCTTTTTTTTTTGACTCCTCCGGGCGCCTTTCTTCAGAAAGGTTGCACATGCGCAGCAGTGCCAGCTCAACATGCAATCGTTGATTTTTGCTGCTGCGGAAGTTGAGCATGCACTGTGATCCTATGTCCAGTGCCTCATATATGAAGGTCAGCCGTGCCTTTATGGCCTGCTCGCGGTAGCGTAGCCTGATAGACGGAGATGTCTCCAGCAGTTTAACCGTGGATTCATCGCGACTAACAAGCAGGTCACGCAGGTGATTGTTCAGGCCTGCCATGAAGTTGTAGCCATCAAATCCTTTGTTTAGTATCTCGTTGAAGGTAAGCAGTGCCGAGGCTACATCCCCTTCTATGGCTGCCGATGTAATACGGAAGTAGTACTCATAGTCAAGTACATTAAGATTGGCAATGACATCAGCATAGGCAATATTTTTACCGCTGAAGCTCACTATCTGATCAAAGATGGAGAGTGCGTCGCGCATTGCTCCGTCAGCCTTGGTAGCGATCACGTGCAATGCCTCATGTTCTGCATTCACGCCCTCATTGCCGGCAACAAACGTGAGTCGCTGAACTATATCATCAACATTGATCCGGTTGAAGTCAAATATCTGACACCGTGAAAGGATAGTGGGGATGATCTTGTGCTTTTCGGTTGTTGCCAGTATGAAGATAGCGTGTGCAGGGGGTTCTTCCAGTGTCTTCAGGAAGGCGTTGAAAGCCTGCGTAGAGAGCATATGTACCTCATCAATGATATAGACGCTGAATTTTCCGACCTGTGGAGGTATCCTTACCTGGTCAGTCAGGTTACGTATGTCGTCAACACTGTTGTTTGAGGCTGCGTCAAGCTCATGGATATTGAATGATGCCTGGGAGTTGAATGACCTGCATGACTCGCATTTGTCACATGCTTCACCGTCAGGGCCCGGTTCGGAGCAGTTGATTGTTTTGGCAAAGATCCTGGCACAGGTGGTTTTGCCAACTCCTCTCGGACCGCAGAAGAGGTAGGCCTGTGCCAGAAGGTTGTTCCTGATGGCATTTTTCAGTGTAGTGGTTATGGTATCCTGCCCCACGACCATGTCAAAAGTGGCAGGTCTGTATTTGCGTGCAGAAACAATAAAGTTATCCATTGATGGTTTTTACAGTGTATTTAGATATCAATCACAAATATAGTCAAATAGTTTTCGGAATATTTTTTTTTAATATTAAATGTCTTACTTTTGCATCCCAATTTATTAACACTAAATAAAAAGCAATTAAGAGATGTTGAATCAGTACGAAACCGTTTTCATTGCAACTCCCGTTTTGTCTGAGAATCAGATGAAGGAAGCGGTTCAGAAGTTCAAGAAGATCATCACTGACAACGAAGGTGAGATCATTCATGAAGAGAACTGGGGTCTGAAGAAACTCGCTTATCCGATCCAGAAGAAGTCGACAGGCTTTTATTACCTGGTTGAATTCAAGGGTCCGGGCGAGATGGTAGATAAGCTGGAAGTACAGTTCAGGAGGGATGAGAGGATCATCCGATTCCTTACCTTCCGTATGGACAAGTATGCTGTAGAGTATGCTGAGAAAAAGAGAAAGATGAAGGAAACTGAAAAAGTCGGGGAGGAATAATCATGGCACAGAACAATTCAGAGATCAGGTACCTGACACCGCCTACAGTAGAGATCAAGAAGAAGAAATACTGCAGGTTCAGGAAGAACAAGATCAAGTACATTGACTACAAGGACCCCGAGTTCCTGAAGAAGTTTCTCAATGAGCAGGGTAAGATTCTGCCCCGCCGTATCACCGGCACCTCGCTCAAATACCAGAGAAGGGTAGCAAAGGCAATAAAGCGTGCCCGTCACCTTGCCATGCTTCCGTATGTAGCTGACCTGTTAAAGTAAAGGAGGAATAGAGATGAAGATAATACTGAAACAGGATTTAGATAAGTTAGGTCAGAAGAATGACATTGTCACCGTCAAGACCGGTTACGCCAGGAATTTTCTCATTCCGAAGGGATTTGCCATACAGGCGACCGATTCTGCAATCAAGATCCATAATGAGAACCTGAAGCAGAGGGCTCACAAGGAGGAACAGATCAGGAAAGAGGCTGAGAAACTGGCCGAGAAGCTTGCCGGAGTGAAGCTGGTGATAGGCGCCAAGGTAAGTTCAGCAGGCAAGATATTCGGATCAGTCAACACTATCCAGATTGCTGAAGCCCTTAATGAGAAGGGTTTTGAGATTGAGCGCAAGAATATCCTCCTCGGTGAGGATGCCATCAAGGAGGCAGGAAGCTACAAGGCGGCAGTCAGGCTGCACCGCGATGTAAAGGTGGAGATAGATTTCGAGGTTGTGGCCGAATAATTCCACAAACCATATTGATATGCAGGTAACGGGGGGTCTGAGACCCCCCGTTACTGTATACAGATGCGAATCTGTCTGGTATGCGGGATGCAACGGGTCTGAGACCCCCCCGTTACCATATCATTTGACCGCCACGGTCTCTATCTCAATGAGGGCACCCAGCGGCAGTCCCTTAACGGCGAAGGCAGCCCTGGCAGGCTGATCAGCAGTATAGAACTGTGCATAGACCTCATTCATAGCCTTGAAGTCTGCCATTTCAGAGAGCAGGCAGGTTGATTTGACCACGTCATTCATAGTGTATCCTGCAGCGATGAGTATTGCCCTGATGTTTTTCAGTACCTGTGTGGTCTGTTCAGTTATGCCTCCCTCAACCATCTTTCCTGTTGCAGGGTCCACCGGCACCTGTCCTGATATGTAAAGCGTTCCGTCGGCCTCCACGGCCTGGCTATAGGGGCCGATGGCTCCCGGGGCAGCTGTTGTGCTGATGATTTTTTTCATGCCTGATCTTGTTATCTCGTTAGTAGTTATCATGGTAATCCTTTCTGCGTTCATACTTGAGGTCCTGCAGCATGCTTGCCTTAGCCCTGATGGTAAAGTTCCAGCTCTTCATGTATCCTACGGGGATCCATGAGAAGCTCATCTCCCAGCAATGGAGATCACGACTGATACCCACGCGGGTCATAGTGATCTCATTCTGTTTGAAATCGAAACCTGTATTGTAATTGATTGCCATCTTTGGAGTGAGCTTCACGTTCCCTGACATTGTCATTGTCTGGTTTATGTTGGTTCTCAGTCCCGACTTACTATAATTGAAGTTGTATGCCATTCTGAGTGACCAGGGGACATCAAACCTGGCATATCCGTACTCGTCCAGGTCTTTGTTGGCCAGGGGCAGATTGCCTGATGCGGCCCCTCCCAAAGCGCCGGGCTCACCCATCTCCCGTCCGGGTGTTCCCTGAGATGTCTGTCCGGATGACTGCTGCTGGCTGCCGCGGTCCTTCCCTCCCAGCAACTGTCCAAGGTCAAGATCGAAGCTCATATTGAAGCTGGTCATCCTGGCAAGCCCCAGACCCTGACTTATGGCCAGCTGGTTCACCGTTCCGCCATTGGCATTCATTCCGTAGAGGGTAAAGCTGCTTCCGGCCTGAACGTTGATATTCTGTGCGAGGGTTGTCCGGAAAGACATACTGATGGGCGACCAGTTAAGTGAATCGGCAAACAGGTTATAAGAAGTATTAAGTGACAGACTCTCAATAAGCTTAACCTTTTTCGGCTTTCCGGTTGTATCATTTTTGGCGTACATCTTTGCCTCCACGAGATTGGTAAGGCTGAATGAGACCGATCCCGATCGTCTTCCGCTGGACGGTGTTCCGTAGATACTTCCGTCATAGTAAGAATACAGCCGTTTCCTGCCCGAATCATCATACTGGACGCTGTCATGCATTCTGGAAGTCAGCCAGTCGGCTTCGGGAGAGTAGGAGAAGCCCACTGATGGTTTCATTACATGTCTTATAGATTCAATCCTGGAGCCCTTTTTCGTAAATGAAAATGTTCCATACAGTGAGGGATTAAATGAGGCGCCAAGTGTGGGCACCAGGGCCTGGCCGTAGGTTAATCCTCGAATTGTATCATTGACCACTGACGGGACCACCGTGTTCCTGGTTTCGTCATAATAATCCGGATCCCATCTCTTGTGAATCTGCTGTGTATAAAGCACCCCGGTATAGCGGAGTGAGGGTGAGATTGAAAAATTGTTGAAAGGTCTTATCTGAAGGCTCAGAGGTACTTCATGCTTGAACCCGGTCTGCATGCTCTTCCAGACGGCGCTGGTAAAGAGGAGGCTGTCATAGGTGTTGATCTTGTTCTCAAAGGAGGCTGTATACTGGGTGGTGATGTCATGGTACCACCTGCTTGTGCCAACCAGCTTCTTTGGCTTGAAGGGATAGATTCTGGATACGGTGAGGGAGCCCCTGGGCAGGCTCAGGTTCATTGTTTTCCTGCGTGTATCCTGGTTCAGGTTCAGGCTTGAGGAAAAACTAATGGGGGTGCCTGCCCATGATTTTGAGTAGTTTATGTTAGATTGCCTTGAGGTAGTAACATGATCAGTCACATCGTAACTGTTCTCCTTGTCATAACCGCTTGATTTCATGTTTACGCTGGCTGAGAATCTGGAACCGGGATTAGCCTTGGCGTCTTGAGAGTGGCTCCAGCTGATGCCATAGTTGACGTTCTGGCCATAGTCAGGCATACCCTTGTAGCTGGTAACGTTGTTTGCATAGCTGAAAGCAAAGGAGCCCGAGAAACGGTATCGCAGCCGGTATGAGGTAGCCGCATCGGCAAGCCAGGTGCCGTTGGTATAGATTGTACCGGTCAGCTTGAGATCAAAATAATCACTCAGGGCAAAATAGTAACCTCCGTTTGAAAGGTAATAACCCCGTCGCGTCTCCTGTCCGTACCTGGGCATGACTATTCCTGAGGCTCTCTTCTGCTGTACGGGGAAGAAGCCGAAGGGCAGTATCAGGGGCAATGGTATATCTGCAACAACCATATAGGCTGGTCCGGAGACAATCTTTTCCCCCGGGTATACCTTGGCTTTGGGTAAAGCCAGATAAAAATGCGGTTCCTCGGCCTCACAGGTAGTAAATTTACTGCGGTTGACATGGAGGGTCCCATCCTCATGTCTCTTGGTTGTCAGGCTCTGCAGGTAGCCTCCCTCCTGCTCTGTGGTAACATTGCGGATAACTCCCTTTTTTGATTTGAAATTATAGGTCAGTTCCTTCGATTCAAACTCCTCCGAGCCATCCTTGTAGACAGGCAATCCGATCATCTTCCCTGTTGAATCAATCCTGCCCGTAGCGTACACCGAGCCGGTCTCCATGTCAAGTACTATGGAATCAGCTGTCAGTTCAGTTGTTCCATAGGTGACCTTTGCGCTCTGTACAAGGCTCACCTTGCGGGTTCGCAGGTCCGTTTTCATATACCCTTCGGCGTTGTATATGATTGGTTCATCAACGGCATCGGGAGAGATTCCCAGTGGTGGTTTTACACCTGCAGTGTCCTGCTGATCATTCTGGATTGGGTCAATGATACGCGGGGTTTCCGGGAGATCCTGTCCGGCCACAGTCAGCGTATCGGGCAGCGTTCTCCTCAAAGAGTCGGGACTTTCAGGCTCCTGAGCAGACAATGCCGTTGTGAAGAGAATCGGCATGAAAATTGTCACAATCAATCTTTGTGCGACAAAATGCAAGTTAAATGCTATTTTTGCGTAGTTGTTGTGCATCTCTGACATGCCAGCGACAAAACTAATTAAAATTCGCATAGCAGTAATGCGGCAAAGTACCAAAATAAGAGGCTTAAAAGATATTCTGGCAGGTGCCTTCCTGCTGGCAGCAATTTCTGTGCCAGCAGGACTCTTTGCACAACCCTTGCCGGCAGTAGATGAATGGGTTGTGGTTATTGATGCAGGTCATGGAGGAAGGGATCCCGGCGCTGTCGGCTCCCGCTCCAGGGAAAAGAATATCAACCTGTCTGTTGCACTTAAGACAGGTAATTATATCAACAAGCATCTGCAGGATGTCAAGGTTGTATACACCAGGGATGATGATACTTTCATCGGTCTGGCGGAGAGAGCTGAGATAGCCAACAGGCACAAGGCTGACCTCTTCATATCTATTCATTCCAATGCAATGACTGACAAGCGTTTTACAGGTGCTGAGACATATGTACTGGGGCAGACCATGGATGAGGCCAACCTGCAGGTGGCTATGAAGGAAAACTCTGTTATTACTTTTGAAAAGGATTACGAGACTAAATATGAAGGATTTGATCCCAATTCGGTTGAGTCATATATAATCTTCTCATTGATGCAGAACACCTATCTCAAGCAGAGCACTGAGTTCGCCACCCTGATACAGGACCAGTTCCGTGACAGGGTCGGGAGGAGAGACAGAGGTGTCAGGCAGGCAGGATTCCAGGTTCTCTGGAGGACAACCATGCCCTCGGTGCTTGTGGAGCTGGGTTTTGTCACCAATCCAGATGAGGAAAAGTTCCTCTTGTCAGAGCTGGGTCAGGATTATCTTGCGTCTGCCATCTTCAGGGCTTTCAGGGACTACAAGCAGATCATTGACAACCGTTCAGGGTTGAATAACGGAGGTATCAGGGCTGAGGCAACAGACAGGGCTGCTGGTACGGCAGAAAGCTCTGCAGACCAAACCACTGAGGTGGCCACGGGCGGAAGCAACACCACCTCAGTCAATCCCCAACCCGTGACAGCATCAGCACCATCCGGCGCAGTAGCTACGGCACCGGCAACGGCGGGGGCAGCCACGTCAGTAAGTGATACCGGTGGCATGCCGGCTTCAACAGGTACTGCCAGACCTTCCGGCGAGGATGATGAGATAGTATTCATGGTACAGATAGCAGCTATGCCCAGGGGCAGAACACTGAATCAGAGTCAGTTGAAGGGAGCAGATCAGATCAGCACCATAGAAGATGGCGAACGTACTAAATATGTGTCCGGAAAATTCGTTGTATATGATGATGCTCTGAAGCACAGGCGAACACTCACGGGCAGATTTCCCGATGCCTTCGTCATAGCTGTAAGGAATGGAAAGATAATGCCTCTGAGAGAGGCTATTGAAGCAAAGAAAAGAAAATAACAGACCTATGAAGATATCCCATGAGGTAAAGGTCGGAGCCGTTGCACTGATCACCATCATTGCATTTATACTCATGTTTGAGTTTCTCAAGGGCACTGCACTCTTTACCAGCACTGACACGTATCATATTGTTTATGACAACATTGCCGGGCTGACAGAGTCGAACCCTGTTGAGATCAACGGATACCAGGCAGGCGTTGTCCAGGATGTGAAGCTGATAAATGACGGCTCAGGACGTATCCTGGTGTCACTGTCAGTTGACAAACATTTCAATATTCCAAAAGACACGAAGGCGGAGATAACAACAGCAACCCTGATAGCAGGGATGAAGATCATTCTCCGAATGGGCGGGAGCACTGAGATGTGCCATGACCATGACACCATCTCAGGTTACGTGGCAACCTCTATTCTTGACAGGTTAAGTTCAACTGTCGCACCGCTTGAGGATAATATTACAAATATAATTCTCAAGCTTGATTCAGTGATTTCGGCACTGAATGATATATTCACTCCCGGCATGACGGCTGAAATCAGGTCAACCATGGCCAACGTCAACTCTGTCACAGCAAGCCTTAAAGAAGTATCAACCAACAGCAAGGATGAGCTGATTTCATCCATTGAGGACCTGCAGTCTTTCACTGCCATGCTTTCTGCCAACAGCGAAACGCTTGATTCCACCCTTCAGAACATAAGCAGCATCTCAGATGCAATAGCTGCTGCTGACCTGGGAACAACCCTCGGCTCTCTCAGGTCCTCTCTGACCAACCTTGACGATATAGTCAAAGGCATCAGCCAGGGGGAAGGAACGGCCGGAAAGTTTATCGCCAACGACAGTCTCTACACAAATCTCAGCAATACCCTCTTTAATCTGGACATGTTACTTCGAGACATGAAGGAAAATCCGAAGAAATATGTCCATTTCTCACTTTTCGGCAAAAAGCAGGAATGATTTGCTTCAATAATACAAAACCTCTATGCTTCAGTGCATTAACTGTTGTTTTTAGCTTCCGGGAGGTATAAGGAATATCCGGACCATCATATCCTCATCTTCATAACTTTCTGTAACACATTGCTTTTTTTGTATAGTACTGATTATTTGTTAGTTATAAATTTTGATGAATGTTCCCTGTTTTAAGGACCTGATGGTCATAACAGTAAAGAATAAATGTAAAAGTCAATAGAAAAAAATTTTTTTTTTTACCTTTTTTTTTACAAATATTGTCCCGGGTTTCAGCACCAGATAAAATAAGCGAGTTTTTAATTTTAATCTGAATGAACAAGTCACACGATGAGGTTTGGAATAACTGTCTGGAAATAATTCGTGACATTATTCCTTCGGCCAGCTTTAAAACCTGGTTTGAGCCTATTGTTCCTCTCAGGCTCGACAAGAACATTCTTACAATACAGGTGCCCAGCCCTTTCTTTTACGAATATCTTGAAGAGCAGTACATAGATATCCTGCGCAAGACGCTGAGGCGGGAGATTGGCAATGATGCCAAGCTTGAGTACAACATCATAATGGAGAACTCGGGCTACACCAATGGCAAACCGTATACTGTCCGTTATCCTTCGAGGAACAAGGCTGATCTGCAGAACAAGCCAATGCAGGTTCCCTTCGAGGTGACTCAGCCGGCCATCAGGAATCCTTTCATTATTCCGGGTATAAAGAAGCTTCATTTTGATCCGAGGCTTAATCCTGATTATTCATTTAACAATTTTGTTGAGGGTGAATGCAATCGTCTTGCCCGTTCTGCAGGTATTGCGGTAGGGAGCAATCCTGGCGGCACAGCCTTCAATCCCCTGATGATCTATGGTGATTCAGGTCTCGGCAAGACTCATCTGGTTCAGGCCATTGGTATCCTTGTCAAGGAGAAGTTTCCTGACAAGACTGTTCTTTATGTCAATGCCAACAAGTTCCAGACACAGTTTGTTGAATCTATCCGCAATAACAACAAGAATGATTTTCTCCATTTTTATCAGATGATTGATGTTCTGATCATTGATGACGTACATGAGTTTGCCGGGAAGGAGAAGACACAGGACACTTTCTTTCACATTTTCAACCATCTCCATCAGTCGGGCAAACAGCTCATCCTGACCTGTGACAAGCCGCCGGTAGAGTTGCAGGGTATGGAGCAGCGGCTTCTGTCTCGTTTCAAGTGGGGTCTGCTGGCAGACCTTCAGAAGCCCGATTATGAGACCAGGCTTGCCATTCTCAGGAAGAAGGCCTACAATGACGGCATTGAGTTGCCCGATGAGATCTTCGAATTTCTTGCAGAGAATATATCCTCGAATATAAGGGAGCTTGAATCTGGGCTTATCTCCCTGTATGCCCAGAGCACCCTTAACCGTAAGGAGGTGACCCTTGAGCTGGCACGCCAGATGGTAGACAGGCTGGTGAACACTCAGCGCAGGGAGATAACTATTGATTATATACAGAAGGTGGTCTGTGAATACTACAAGATCCCCGTGGAGCAGATGCAGGGCAAGACCCGCAAGAGAGAGATAGTTCAGGCAAGGCAGGTTTCCATGTATTTCTCAAAGAACCTTACAAAGGCATCACTGGCCAGCATCGGATCCATGATCGGGGGCAAGGACCACGCCACCGTGCTCCATGCCTGCAAGACCGTGAACAACCTCATTGACACTGACAGGCATTTCAGGAGCCAGATACTGGAGATAGAAAAGAAACTCAAGGTATGAAAGCTGACGTAAATTATCTGAAAGAAGAGTTTTTCAGATTATACGGGGACAGGGAGAGAGAGCCTGTCCTTTTTTATTCTCCCGGAAGGGTGAACCTCATAGGTGAGCACACTGACTACAACGGGGGATATGTTTTTCCCTGTGCCCTCGATTTCGGGACCACCCTGCTGGTCCGAAAGACCGACGAAGCGGAACTAAGACTGAACAGCATCAATTTCCCGGGTGATGTAAGAGTCCCTGTAGCTCTCAATTATATTCCTGTACCGAAGAGCTGGACCAACTATCCGGTAGGAGTGATTAATGAATTTGCCCGCAATGGCATCAGGGCTTGTGGCATGGAGATGCTTTTCATGGGTGACATTCCGAACGGCGCCGGTCTCTCTTCATCAGCATCAATTGAGATGGTCACGGCTGTAGCTATGAATGAGCTTACCGGAGCAGGACTGGAGATGATGGAGATGGTAAGGATGAGTCAGAAGGCTGAGAACGGCTTTGTAGGGATGAACTGCGGCATAATGGACCAGTTTGCCGTGGGTTTCGGCAGGAAAGGTCATGCCATCAACCTCAACTGCGATACCCTTGAATACAGGTATGCTCCGCTGAACCTGGGAGACAGGAGGCTGGTAATCACTAACACCAATAAACGCCGGGGTCTGACTGACTCGAAGTATAACGAACGGCGCTCAGAGTGCGACAGAGCGGTGGAACTGATCTCTGTCCACAGGCCCATACGTCACCTCAGTGAACTGACTGTTGCTGACCTCTGGATGCTTGACAGCTACATTGATGATCCCGTGGTCAGGAAGAGAGCCAGGCATGTCATTACCGAGAACGGCAGGACCCTCGATGCCATCATGGCATTGGAAAGCAATGACATAGCTCTATTCGGTAAACTGATGAACGAGTCGCATGACTCACTCTGCAATGACTATGAAGTTACAGGCATGGAGCTGGATACCCTTGTCTATGAGGGCAGGAAGCTGCCCTGGGTTATCGGTACAAGGATGACCGGCGCCGGCTTCGGGGGATGCACTGTCTCAATTGTTGAGAATCGGCATGTGGACGAATTCATTGAGAAACTTGGTGAGATCTACGCCCGGAAGAGCGGACTGACTGCAGACTTCTACCTTCCTGGCATCGGTGACGGAGCCCGCATTATGTAGGCAGTAGGCGGTAGGCAGTAGTGAAATTACTGCTAATTATGCAGTTACAGTTTATATTGTCAACACTCTTGTCTCTTGCCTCTTGCCTGCTGCCTGATCAAAGATCACGAACGCATCTGAATCCGACGGTGGCGCTGCGGTCATAGCCGGGTGAGACCAGGAGCTGCATCTGGGTCATAGAGAGCGGTTGGGGACCACCGCGCACATACCACCAGCTTGATTCCGGCCTGTACCAGCTTCCCCCCCTTATTATATTGAAGTAATAGGCTCCGTTACTGTACACATCGCCTGTCATCTGCCAGACATTCCCAACCAGATCAGCCACACCGTACGGGCTCTCTCCTTTGGGAAAGGCATCCACGGGAGTGGGTCTGCCGAACCCGTTATTGCACTTGGTTGCGTGGAACTCGTCACCCCATGGCCATTCCCTCCCATCGGTGCCCTGTGCTGCCAGCTGCCACTCCACCTCTGTGGGGAGACGCTTGCCAGCCCAGCTGGCATAGGCCCTGGCATCCTCCAGGCTGATCCAGACAACAGGGTAGCGCTCCTGCCCGGCAACAGGCAATCCCATCTCCCAGTGTCTCAGATAGTTTGATGTATCCGCCGGTATATACCTGGCAGCCATGATAAACCGAAGATATTCTTCGTTTGTCACGGGGTACCTGTCAATCAGAAAGCTGTCAGGTGTGGCAGTGATCATCATGCCGGCTGCCGGGTAAGGGACAAACTCATCGGCAGCAGAAAGGGTGTACGTAAGTGTTGCCGATGGTATGAGTACCATTCCTTCAGATATTTCTGAAGCTGATGCTGTCTTCACCGTTTCCGATACCAGCCATGGGCGTTTGCGTTCGGGAGCAACAACTCTCTCATCAAGAAGAACTCCGTCAGTGTCAACCAGTTCAATCACAATCTTTTCTCCGGCAATTCCAAATAAAGCGTCACTGTTCAGGAGGGTGTCCGCCGGAGCATTTATGCTCATTGAGATGTTGTCATAACCGGGTTTCCCTCTGTATATCAGCAGGGTTCCTTCTACAGGTGAGGAGATGTGGATCCGGCTGCCGTGGAATTCTGCGGTTATTATTTTTGGCAGCAGGGCAATGCAGTCTATTGAGCTCTCACGCCTGGTGCCGTTAAAAGCCTGGCTCCATCCTGGTGTCTCAACCGGTGCCATCAGAGTGTTGTTAATTACAGAAGGATTGATTTCCTCATGTCTGAAGAGGGAGACAAGGTGTTTACCTGCGGTGTCTCCCGGGTTGAATAGCGGGCCGCTGTAACCCCGGTGATCCATATTGAGTACTGTAAAGATCTTCTTCTCACCAGCGTTCCAGCTATTGACATATAGTCTGTCTGCTTCGCTGCTGATCAGTGGAGTCCAGCTGCCCCCGGAGAAGGCATCGCTGTTCCTTCGTAGGATATATGTTGTTTCTGACAGGTATTCGAGGTCTTTGCGGAGCTCCTCTCCTCTTCCGCCGGGTCTGAACATATTCAGTTCAGTGCCGTATCCGTTGAAGAATGCCACGGAGATCTCACGGCGGAGCACATCCTCTCCCGCGTCAGCCACCCTGAAGATGGCAAAGTCAGGCCTGATGAGCTTATTCAGGTTCAGTTCCGGGCTGAGGAACAGGGCGTTATGTACCCTTGCGGCCACAATCCCGGGCATATCTTTAACTACCGGCATCCCCTCCGAGTACATCACCACCCCTGTGCGGACGGTATCAGCAGCCTGCTGCAGCTCTGCCGATGACCTGCCCTCAGTATCGAGTACCACTCCGTCAGCTTCGGTCTCGGCAATTATCTGTGCCATCCCGTGCAGGTGATCTTCTTCACGTGTGCTTTTGTCCCACGGGTTATAGGCAATGAAGAAACGGCAGCCGTCTGAGCGAGCCGCTCTGCTCAGTCGCCTGAGGGCGGCAGTTCCTCCGGGCAGGTCGCGATAGAGATCCCACTGGTTCCTGTCATCCAGGCCCAGTCGGGGCCATGTGGGCCATATCCCGTATACATCCACATGCCCAAAGAGCCTGTTGTACTCTGCAAGGTAGCTTTCGAACCCTTCCGTGCCGGTGAAGCGGTCATGGAATTCCCTGTCCCAGGCCATCTGAAGGATCATGAGATAACTTGTGCGTATCCATTTCAGGTCGTCCCGCTGATAGAGAGTCTCGTCAAATCTTTCAAGGTCATACAGCCATCGCTCTGCAAACATCAGCTTCAGTCCCTCCTGCCATTCTCCCCTGAAGAGATCAACCCAAATGTGGTAGGTAACAGAGGTTCCCGGAGGCAGTATTGTTTCATATCTGCGCATGGTTCCGTTGTCAGTGCCTGTTCGCCGGGCTAATGCCGCAACAGAGAGGTCACCGGTGGCACGGAAGGTACTGAAACCCGTCTCCCAGGCATTATCAGGGAGAATAACACGCACGGGGCTCCTGCCAGGCAGATGAAGAAAAGCTCTTGCCAGTGCAGGTGGTCCTCCGCCGGTGATAAAGGCATCATTGTTCTTTTCCCCAAAGGGAACAACATCACTGACAGTAATGGTATCATTCCAGTTATTGCGCAGCACAAGTTCTGCCAGAAAGCCCGGGTGTGATCCGCCGCGAGGGGTGTACGCAGCTTCAGCTCCTCCGGGGTAGACCATAAGGAAGCGGCTGCCTGCCAGTCCTGCAGGCACGTCATCAGACTCAAAGCTGACGCCATCAAGCCGGAAGCTGAAAAGGGGCCTTGGTGCATCCAGGTTGACGGCCGTACTGTCATCAATGATCAGTGAGACTGCACTGGCGCCATTATCCCTGACAATACCCAGATTATGAAGCGACTGCCCTGACACTGCAAGACAGAACATGAAAAAAAAGAGGGAAAACCGAAACCTAAAGCTGCACATCGGAGTTTAAACTGATATAAATAGCTTCCCAACAATACGGGAGTGCAATTTATGATATTGTCTCTGAAAATAAAAGCAAGGATAGTGAGAATGAGTGTTTTTAGAGATATTGTTTATTTATATTGAAATGTCAAGGATTTATTTCTACATTTAGGAATTAGTCAGCAAAAACTAATGAAAAAGGTTAACTTCAAGGGCGTCACACTGATAATACTGATTCTCACAGCTATAATGTTGCTGCCGGCGTGTGCGCCTTCGAAGAAGAGAGCTTATAAATCAGCCCGGAAGAACTCATATATTGACACCTCCCAGCTGGGGCGCAACAAGTATTTCTTCTCCAAAAAATACCAGAAGAAGCTTTACAGATATAAAAAGAGGTAGATATCTCGCGGATAAGCAGCCTTTAATGTTCTGAACCCTTTACAAGAAGGGTTCCCCTACTCCTCACAGGTAACCTCCAGTCCGTCCCATGCCAGGGTCACGTTGACCGGCAGTTCACTGTTCACTTCGGCATGTTTGCCCATCTGATGGCCGATATGGGTGATATAAGCCTTGCGGGGAGATATCTCACGTATGAGGTCAAGAGCCTCACCGAGGCTGAAGTGAGATATATGCTTCTCTTTCCTGAGTGCATTGACTACCAAATGCTTGACACCGAATAATTTCTCTTTTGTCTCCTCGGAGATGTAGTTTGCATCAGTGATATATGCCATATCACCTATCCTGAATCCGAATATTGGCAGTCTGTAGTGGAATACCCGCAGAGGGATGATAGTGTCTCCTTTTATGCTAAAGTTGTAGTTGTCTATTGTATGCAGTTCCATTTTCGGGACGCCGGGGTACTGGTATTCCGAGAATACATATGCATATTCCTTTCTTACGGCTGCCTGTACTCTCTCCTCGGCATAGATATCAATGGCTGACCGGGATTTGTAGTTGAAAGCCCTCAGATCATCCATTCCTGCTATATGATCCTTGTGTTCATGAGTCAGGAGTATGGCATCAAGCTTTTTCACCTTCGCATTGAGCATCTGCTGTCTGAAGTCAGGACCGGCATCAATGACAATTGTATTCAGGGCTGTCTCAACCAGCAGGGAGGTCCTGAGCCTTTTGTCTCTTTCATCTGTTGAAGTACAAACTGCACATTCGCATGCTATTACAGGCACTCCCTGAGATGTTCCGGTACCGAGGAAGGTAAATTTCACCATTGTTTCTTTACACTGCAAACATAACCCGAAAATGAGAGACGAACAATATCAATGATCACTTTGGCATCCATGAGGCTAAATGGGTATCTTTACGATTCAGATTATTAAGCATATGAGTGGAACGGTATACATGATCCCGGTTGCGCTGGGTGATTCCGACCCCGAATTGACGATACCGCGGGGCACCAGGGAAATAACCCTCTCACTGAGGCTTTTCGCAGTTGAAGATATCAGGTCTGCCCGTCGCTGGCTGAGGAGTCTTGACAGGTTTTTTCCTATTGACAGTACCCTCTTTTTCCCGATAGGAAAGCATGCTGATCCGTCAAATCCATTTGAGATCCTTGACAGGGTATCGCAGGGGGTTGATGCCGGTGTAATGAGCGAGGCCGGCATGCCGGGCCTGGCTGATCCCGGAAGTCTCATTGCTGCCGAGGCTCACCGCCGGGGTATCAGGGTCATCCCCCTCACCGGCCCCTCTTCAGTGATGCTGGCCATGGTGGCCTCCGGGCTAAACGGTCAGTCATTTGCGTTCCACGGGTATCTGCCCGTTGATACCGCGGGCAGGAAGAAAGCCATAAGGGACCTCGAGAGATACTCTTCAGGCGGACAGACACAGATATTCATGGAGACACCCTTCCGAAACACAAAAATGGTTGAAGAGATACTCACCGTCTGCATGCCCTCCACAAGGCTTTGCATTGCAGCCGACATCACCCTTGCCGGCGAGGAGATACGGACCATGAGTGTGGCTGAGTGGCGTAAACAGGTTCCCGTACTGGACAAGAGGCCTGCAGTGTTCCTGATTTTGGCATAATCAGGCAGCAGATGACCGAACGTAAAGAATTGATCCGACAGGTCAGGGTATGACGAAGAAGGTCTGCGGGGAAAGACATCAGCGGAGTTGGTAACATCAGACTGCCGGCATTTCACCACCACAGCATTGTGTCATTTCTGACTGCATAACACATTTCTGAGGTCAGCAGTGATTGATTTAAATGGCTAAATTGTATCCATAAAAGATACAGTGATGACAATAAGATCCTTCCTTACCGTTTTTGCGATCATGATCCCGGCCCTGCTTGCAGGTCAGAAAACTGATATGTCGCTTTTCAAGGGCATCAGGCCCAGGAATATCGGCCCCGGCGGCATGAGCGGAAGGGTCACGGCATTTGCCGTTGATCCGAGAAATGAGAATGTCTTCTATGTCGGCTCTGCCTCCGGTGGTTTATGGAAGACGGTAAATGCAGGCACCACCTTCTCCCCTCTCTTTGATGATCAGCCCGTTGCTTCAATAGGAGCGCTTGCCATTGACCCGCAGAGACCTGACATTATATGGGCCGGCACCGGTGAAGGCAATCCCCGCAACAGTGTCACGGGAGGGTATGGCATCTACAAAAGCGCTGACGGTGGCCGTACATGGAAATGCATGGGCCTGGAGCTGACAAGGTACATCCACCGCATCATAGTTGATCCGGTCAATCCTGATGTCATTTATGCCGGCGCCATAGGCAATCCGTGGGCACCCCATACAGAGAGGGGTCTGTATCGGTCTTCTGATGGTGGCCGCTCATGGAGCAGGCTGCTATTTACCAATGAGACATCCGGAGTGGCTGACATGGTCATGGACCCGACCAACCCGGGCAAGATCTTTGTTGCCATGTGGGATCACCACCGCTGGCCATGGTTTTTCACCTCCTCAGCTGCCGGCTCAGGTCTGTGGATCACACATGACGGTGGTGACACCTTTAAAAAAGTTGGCGGAGGATTACCTGAAGAGGTGGGACGAATAGGGCTGGCCATTGCACGGTCAGATCCTGATTATGTTTATGCGTATGTCGAGTCAAAGTCTTCAGCCATCTATCGTTCCACCGATGGCGGCGTGACATGGGAGAAAAGGGGTGACAGGAATATTGGCAACAGGCCTTTTTACTATGCAGAGATTTATGTTGATCCTCAGAATGAAAACCGCGTTTATACACTCTTTTCAGGTGTCAACGTGAGTGATGATGGGGCGCTCACCTTTGACAGGCGCACCGCCGAGTCGGTTCACCTTGATCATCATGCCTGGTATATTGATCCGGTCAACCCTGACCGCATGCTTGACGGCAACGATGGCGGGATGGGGATCACCTATGACAGGGGCAACACATGGCGCCATATTGAGAACCTGCCCCTGGGGCAGTTCTATCACATAAATGTGGACAATGAGCTGCCTTACAATATCTACGGGGGTTTGCAGGATAACGGCTCATGGCGCGGGCCGGCCTACTCATGGCATAGCGGACCCCTTATTAATGAGATGTATGACTTCCTCATGGGTGGAGACGGTTTTGATGCCATGCCTGTACAGGGTGACAACCGATATTGCTATGCGCAGTCGCAGGGTGGGTCACTACGCAGGTTTGATCTGCATACCGGCTGGAACAAGAGCATCAGACCTGCTGCTGAAGAGAGAGAAAGGCTCCGCTTCAACTGGAACGCGGCACTGGCCCAGGATCCTTTTGACAATAACGCAATCTATTTCGGAAGTCAGTTTGTACACATGAGCACCGACAGGGGTGACACATGGACCAGGATATCGCCTGATCTTACTACCAACGACCCGGAGAAGCAGAAACAGGATCAGAGCGGAGGTATAACCAGGGATGTCACCGGTGCCGAGATCCACTGCACGGTGATCACTATCGCGCCCAGTCCTGTCAGAAGAGGACTCATATGGGCAGGAACTGATGACGGGATGATCCAGATCACTGAAGACGGAGGAAAAAACTGGAAAAACACCTCCGGTAACATCAAGGGCATGCCACGAAACGGGTGGGTGCCACAGATCACTGCTTCAGCACATGATCCCGCTGAAGCCTTTGCCGTGGTCAATGACTACAGGCAGGGTGACAATGCCGCATACCTGTTCCGGACCAGGGATTACGGCCGCAGCTGGCAGCGCATCATTGATGATACTGATGTATGGGGTTATGTGTTATGTTTTGTGCAGGACCCGGAAGAACCGAAGCTCATGTTTGCCGGGACTGAGTTTGGTCTCTACGTATCATTTGATGAGGGTGACACGTGGAACAGGTGGAAGAGCGGATACCCGACTGTATCAACCTATGACATGGTTATCCATCCACGTGAACATGACCTGGTGATTGGCACCTTTGGGCGGGCTGTATGGATACTCGATGACATCAGGCCGCTGAGGTCACTGGCATCGTCCGGCAGGAGTCTGCTGAAGAGTGAACTGACATCATTTGAGGTGCCGGAGGCATACCTCGTTTCAAGAAAAAACCTTCCGGGCTACTACTTCTACGGTGATGCGATGTACCGTGGTCAGAACAGGGAACAAGGCGCCATGATCACATTCTGCACAGCTGCAGATTCCGGAAAGGTGTCAGTTGAGATATCTGACCAGAACGGGAATGTGGTTAAGACAATGGAAACAAATGTTACAAAAGGGTTCAACCGCTTCACCTGGTACCTTGACCGTAATCCTCTTCCGCAGGTCACCTATCCCTTTGACCGGGACCAGCAGCAGGATTCCCGGGCGAGGTACTTCAGGGGATTCAGGGGGATGGTTTCTCCCGGAACCTATACTGTTAAGCTAAACATGGGCAGTGCGAATTCATCCGCCATCGTCAGGGTTAATCCTGACCCCAGAATGCCCACTCTGGATACCGATGCCATAAAAGGCAATCATGAAAGGGCAATTGTCTTTGGATCGCGGATTGATTCTCTCAATGAAAAACTGAAAGCCCTCACTACTGTGCGGGAGGCTATTGCGAATAGTGAGAAGCTGTTTTCACGAAACCCGGACTTCGCAGCATCCGTCCTGGAAGTGCATAAGGCAGTCACAGAGGAGCTTGCAAGGATGGATGAAGCCTTCCGGAGTCGACAGGAAGGACTCTCCTCAAGGATCGGCAGTTACAGGGTATTGATTACCGCTTCAGGCCCTCTGACGGAACAGGAAGAAGCGGCTGTGGAGGATGCAGGGGATGCCCTGGATGAGGCACAGAGACTAATAGATACTTTGACTGAAGGCAGCTGGGCACGATACGTGGCAAAGCTTAAGGAAGTGACCCTTACCGGTGATGCAGTGGTACTAAAATGAAAGATGCGCCGGGTGACGGCGCATTTCCATTATTTCTTTGCTTTCCTTGTCATTTCCTCAACCTCCATCTCAAAGAGCAGCGGAGTGTAGCCCGGTATTACTGTGTAGTAGTACCCGTAGATATCATATGTCCCGAAGCCCATGGAGCCGTATGCGACCTTTGATGGCAGCAATACTTTAGCCTTGGTTCCCAGTTTCATTTTAACAAGTGCCAGTGACCACCCCTCAATGAGGTCCGGTGTGCCCACCCTGAACCTGTAGGGTGTTGGTGCATCGAGGTTGTCATTAAAGGCCTTCCCGCTGAGGAAAGAGCCTGAGTACCTCACCCCTACCGAGTCTCCCACCTGTATCAACTCTCCGGTACCGGGGTACTCTTCAATATAATAGATGCCGTTAGCATCGGGTGCCACTGCTATATTGTTCTGTGCAACATAGTCTTCGATCAGGCTTTTTTCCTCCTCCTCATACTTCTTGGCCGGATTGCAGGCAACTATCACAACAGCCAACAGTGCCGTCAGGGCAACGCTGAATCTCTTTCTCATGGTTCTAAATGTTTCCCCCATTTCCCTCAAATATCGTTCCAATTTATATTATATCCCTTATTCTTATCCTGTAGATCAATATGGCTCTTCCAGGTATCTTAGCGCCGTCACCTGTCAGGCCGTAGGCCAGGTAAGGAGGCACAATGAACAGATAATCACTGCCTTGCTGCATGAGCTGAAGGCCTTCAGTGACACCGCTGCCGGTATCGGCATAACCTACCCTGATTGTTTGTGTGCCGCTGTAACAGGGATCTCCGTTAAGGAGCGTGCATTCATAGTCGAAGCTTACATTATCCCCGGTCTTGACTGCAGGTCCTGTTCCGTCAGTCAGCACACTGTACCACAGTCCTGTCTCTGTTTCGGTGAACTGGCGGTCTGTTTTGCTTAAATAGCTGGTTATCTGTTCGCGGTCCTGGGTGAGCATCGAGCGGTTTATCTCTATGAGTTCCGCCTCGGTGCGGGGGGTTATCTTGCTTCTGCTATCAGGTTTATTCTGGCAGCCGGCAGCAAGGATAACGAGTGCTATCATCAATGCTATTCTCATCTCATCATCTCTTTTGCAGCCTCCTCCAGTTCTCTGCGGAATGAAGGCAGAGTATTCTCAAAGTGGTTCACAACCTCGTGAATGGTGCCTTTCATCTCTCCCCCTGCAGCATTGCGGTGTCCACCACCGTTGAAGCACTTACGTGAGAGTTCGTTGGCATTAAAGCTTCCCTTTGAGCGGAGTGACATCTTTACAAATCCGGTGCGCTCCACAAAGAGAACCGATAGTACTATTCCCTCCATGGTGAGAAGAACGTTGGCGAATCCTTCCGTATCGCCCTTCACGTGGCGAAATCTTTCAAGATCTTCCTTCGTCAGCCAGATATAGGCAGTATGGAGCTCAGGATAAACAACCATCCTGCTGTGCAGCGCAAAGCCCTTAAGCCTTATCCTGTCAGAGGAGAAGTTGCTGAAGATATGATCATGTATTCTTTCCTTGTCAACGCCCAAGTCAAGAAGGTGGCCAACAGTCCGCATTGTATCACCGGTATAGTAACCGTGCTCAAAATTACCCGTATCAGTGATGATGCCCACATAGACAGCAGTGATGAAGTCGCTGTCACTGAATTCCGTCCCCTCCATCCCATTCACCAGGAAATAGACCAGTTCGGAGGTCGAACTACGGCTGACGTCTGAGATTACCAGGTCTGCAAAATTACCCGGATCCGGGTGATGATCAATCATCACCTTCCTGGCACCTGAGCTGATAACCAGTTGCTCTGCCTTACCCATCCTGGAGGTGGTATTGAAATCAACCATAATAATGAGGTCGGCTTCGTTTATCAGCCTTGCACCCTCTGCCATATTATGATGGAAATCAAGTACCTTATCCACATCCTTCATCCATAGGAGGAATTTCTGCAGTGCATTTGGAGATATCATTCTGGCATCCTTGCCCTGTGACATGATCCACTTTCTCATTGCCAGCATGGCACCAATGGCATCACCGTCAGGGTTTATGTGACAGATAAGCAGAATGTGTTCTGCCTCACTGATCAGCTTCTTTAATTCTTTTGTATATTTACCGAATTCTGGCACTTTTTTAGCCTTTTAAGGCGACAAAGATAAGAAAATAATAAAGTTTAGAAAAAGAGTTAAATTAACCCATTCTCAAACCATTATGAGTGATGATATTACTTTCTCGATCATCAAGCCCGATGCTCTTGCCAGGGGTGATGCTGCGAGGATTCTCTGCAGGATAGCTGAAGCCGGTTTCACCATTGCGGCCCTGAAAATGATTCATATGACCACGGCACAAGCCGAAGGTTTCTACGCCGTACACCGGGAAAGGCCATTCTTTAAGGGACTGGTGGAGTTCATGTCAACCGGGCCCGTGATGGTGATGGTGTTGAGGCATCCGGATGCCGTTGAGAAGTTCCGGAGCCTCATAGGCAGCACTGACCCTGCAAAGGCCATACCGGGAACCATCAGGGCCGAATACGGTACCACAGTGCAGAAAAATGCGGTTCATGGATCGGACTCCCAGGAGAACGCCCTCAAAGAGGCCTCCTACTTCTTTTCTGCCATCGAAATATTCTGAGAAAAACAAATTGCTTGAATTTCTTGTTCTGGTAAAAAACTAAAATGACTAAAACCTTTTCACCTGACTTTTCGGATAAGAAAACACTCGAAAAGTACTCGTCTGCCTATACCCTCTCCGATATGGAGATCTTTATCTTTCCCGACCTTTTTTACCCGCTGGTACTCTCCAACATCATGTCTCCGCTCATCTGGCGTTGGCGTGACGATCCATGGTTCAGGGACATGCAACGAAAGAACTTCATAAGCAGGGCCAACAGAATCAAACAATACATCATTGACAACTATATCTTCAACCTTGATCTTGAGACGTGGGGATTAACGGAGAAGGAGAAGGAAACTGCCCGTTTCAGTGACTTCTTTGATACTGAACTGCTGAAACAGTCCAATGCCCTTTTTGGATACGAGGGCGACAGGTATTATTTCAGCATTGATATCCGCCGCCATTTCGGGCTTGACAAATATAATTCCTCTGTCATCCCTTACTGGAAGACAGAAACGGTGGAGGCAATGGACGCCTTCAGGCACAGGGAACACTACACTACCGGTGCCGGTGAGTGTGTGAGTCTTGCTGCACTCTACGCTGCTGCCATGTTCATAGTGGGTGAGATATCACTTGAAAAGATCTTCATGATGGCCACTCCTCTCCATTCCCAGAACTACATAGACATGAAAGAGGGGCTTATGACCAACAACCGCAGGATCATGACAAAGAACATGTGGTTCAACGGTACGGCCCTCTCAGGCAAAGCACGCAGAGCACTTGAGAATGAGAAGGTAACGATTGTTTCACACATCACGGGGCACATACATACTGTGTACGAGGAAGCTACAATTGACAGGGATGCCTATATCTCTTTTACTGATAAACTGAGAGGCTTTGTCAGAACACAGCTTTCACCGGTGGTCTTTGTCAACTTCCTGAGGTTTAAACCGGAATACAAGTGTCTCTTCCAGTACCATCACCTGCGGACCGGATCAAACCATTATATACCGCTTGAGAAGCTCTTTGAATATGAGCACTCATCCAGGGCCAGCATGAATGAAGAGACGCGAAGCAAGCTGCTTGCCGAGGTTGACCCTGAGGAGTTCCATTGTGAACCCATTCCCGGTAAGATCATACTGAATGATGTGGAAGAGTTTCTTAAAAACCATCTCAACAGTGACCTGAAGGTAATTGAAGAGACTTTTACCAGGGAATTCCAGACTGAACACACTGATTGTGTGAAGCGGATGTTCAGTGATATTGGCAGTTTCATTCTAACCGAACCCAGGCTGCCATCCGTGGAAAGAAAGTTCAGGAAGGTAACCCATCCTCAGATCTCCGTTACTGACAGCCGCAAAGAGATCATCGGTAAGATCACAGATCTCTCCAACGAATCAGAGATGGCGCTGCTGGCGCTGTATGCATTCCGTGATATGGAACGGACTGACTGGAGACCGTTTATCAAGGCAGCCATTGAAAGGAATCCCGTGAGCCATGATACCCTTGCCGGCAGGAGTGCGGATGAGATATATAATATTATCAATGAGCTGAAAAACAAATCTATCTATGACTCAGGGCGGATGGCCCAGCCTGATGAGGTATGGAACTTCAGGCGGGGCGACGGGGCCGAAAAGGCTTTTCTCATGGCCAATGTGCTGCTCTTCAATGACCCTGCTGCCAGGGTAGAGATATCACTGCATGATGATCATGCTATGCTTGAGTATTCAGGACAGCATTTCAGTTTTGTCACAGCCAAGGGTCACAACAAAAAGATACTGATCGGAAAAGGCTCTTTCATCGCAGAGTGATCAGTGCAACGCTATCTCCCTGACAACCTCTTCTCCTGCCCTGCTGTTGATCTGAGTCTTCAGGGCATCACGAAGCATCATCAGTTCATTCCTTACAACCGATGAGGTAAGGCTGATATGAAGCACACCATCCTTCAGGTACACTCTTTTTGTCCGTACGGTGATAACCTTGCCGGCTATGCTCTCCCATATATTGATCACGCCTGCTTCCTTCAGCCCTGCACCCAGCCGGTATTCTTTTACAAGTTCCTCCAGTGCCTCTCCCAGGGTCATGGTTTTATTCCTTCGCATAATTCACTTCACTCCGTTGGTGATCTCCTCTTCGATAACTCCTTTCCTGCCGATGCGGTAGAGCCTGAAATCAACCCCGGTATTATCGAGGATACGGTGGATGCGCTCCTGCTGGGTGTCAGTTATTAAGACCTGGCCAAACTCCCCCGAGCCCACCAGACGAATGATCTCTTCCACCCTGTTCTGGTCAAACTTGTCAAAGATATCGTCCAGCAGCAGTGCGGGAGCGAATCCGTTCATCCTGCTGATCAGTCCGAACTTGGCAAGCTTCAGTGCCACAATGAATGACTTCTGCTGTCCCTGGCTGGCAGTGGTTCTTGCTGAGTGTCCTTCTATCTCGAAGGCCAGGTCATCACGGTGTATGCCAGTAGTTGTATACTGCAAAGCATAATCCCGCTCCCTGGAGGCAGCCAGCTGCTGAAGGTAATCGCCCCCACCCAGGTGTGACCGGTAGCGTATGGATACCTTTTCGGCTCCGCCGGTTATCTTCTCATAGTAGGAACGGAACAGTGGCAGCATATTTTCAGTCAGTTTCCGTCTCGACTGGTATATGAGCTCCGCCTCCTGTGCCATCTGTTCATCATAAATCTCAAGCAGACCTGCAGCATCATAACCTCTCTCCCTGAGTATTCTGTTTCGCTGCATCAGCGCCTTGTTGTAGCGTACGTGGGCCTCCAGGTAGAGGGGATCATACTGGCTGATGATCATATTCAGGAAGCGGCGGCGCTCCTCGCTGCTGCCGGTAATGAGTGTACTGTCAGCCGGGGAGAGCATGACCACGGGAAATTTTCCCACATGGTCTGACATACGCTGATATTCCTTCCCGTTGAGTCTGAAGACCTTCTGCTTCTGCTTCTGGAAAGCACAGTGGAGTTCATCGCTATTGTCATCAGTGACAAACGTTCCCCTGATCATGAAATAATCCTCACCATGCCTGATACTCAACGTGTCTGAGCTGTTGAAAAAACTCTTGGTCATTGACAGGTAGTGTACTGCATCAAGGATATTGGTCTTACCCACTCCATTGTTACCCACAAAGCAATTGAATCCCGGAGAAAAGCCGAGTGCAACCTCCTCATAGTTCTTGAAATTTGTCAGTTCCAGCCTTGCCAGGTGCATCATCTCAGTCAGCGCTTGTCAGTGCGGCAAAGTTACGAAAAGAAACGGCAGCGTCAAGCAAGCTTGAAGCACTGCCGGCACGCTGAATTGAACAGTTCATTTTTTTAACCTTTTGTTTTTTAATAATGTCAGAAATACTACTTTTGCGGAGTTATTTTTTGACCTGTAACAGAGAAGATTGATATGAGCAAGAAAAAGGAGACCGCAAAAGGGATCGAGAATGTTGAACAGACACTGACCAAAACCGAACAGTTCCTGGAACAGAATTATAAGCCTCTCTTATATGTACTTGTAGTGGCCGTGGTGCTGGTGGGGATAATATGGCTTCTGAGAATGTATACCCACAAACAGAATGAGGAGGCTCTCAGCCAGATGTTTATGGCCGAGCAGTATTTCGGTGAGGACTCGCTCAGACTTGCCCTTTACGGTGACGGCAACAACCTTGGCTTCATAGATATAGCACAGGAATACAAAAGAACAAAGTCAGGCAGACTGGCCAATTTCTATGCAGGTGCCTGTCTCATACATCTCGGTCAGTATGAGGAGGCAGTAAGCTACCTGAATAAATATAATCTGGATGACGAGGTTCTGGCTCCGCAAGCCAAAGGCCTGATTGGAGATGCGAGGGTTGAGCTGGGCGACTATAGTGCCGGTATAAAAAACTACCTTGAGGCAGCCGGGATGGCTGAAAACTCATTCCATAGTCCCATTTACCTGATGAAGGCGGGCATGCTCTACGAGGGTGATGGCAATTATACAGAGGCACTCAGTCTCTATGAACAAATTAAGCAGAAGTATCCCGAGAGCAATGAGGGCAGAAGCATAGATAAATACATTGCCAGGGTCAAAATGCATATCGACTGACAGGTGGCAACACGTGATCTTTCTGACTATGATCCTTCACGTGTCCCCGATGCCTCGGGGATGAGGTTCGGCATAGTGGTAGCCGACTGGAACAGTGAGGTGACCCATGCCCTGATGATCGGTGCAGAAAAAACCCTGATGCGTCACGGCGTTACCGATAATGATATCATTGTCAGGCATGTACCCGGAACCTTTGAGCTTACTCTTGGTGCGCAGTGGATGGCCGAATACGAAGATCTTGACGGGGTGATATGCCTCGGATGCGTGATTCAGGGTGAGACACCTCATTTTACTTATATCTGCGAGGGAGTGACACAGGGAATCACCCAGCTCAACCTCGATTATAACATTCCATTCATTTTTGGCGTGCTTACCACTCTTAGCCATCAACAGGCTATTGACAGGGCTGGCGGCAGGCATGGTAACAAGGGTGATGAGGCGGCAGTGACAGCCATCAGGATGGCAGCACTGCAACGACTTATGGAGAAATAATCTGCCTTTTCGTTTATACTGAGAACTGATGGCATGTCTGTCCTGGCCGGTGGACTATGTCATGTTTTCCTATCTCCTGCAGAGGGTTCTGTAGGGGCAGTAGGCACATCTTCGCCTGAATGAGGTCATCGTAAAATCTTCATTATCAGCAAATATTTTATTCAGGGTCAGCTCCAGCTGTCGCTGAAAATCTGCCATGAAAGTGTTCCACTCTTCTTGGAGGGCATCAGGACCCTCCAATCCGGGAGCGCGGGTGTAAGGAGTAAAGTCAGCAGATGACAATTGCTGGATCCAGTATATGGTTGGCAGCACAAGCCTGCCGGGGTGACTCTGCCTGATAAGCGTACAGTAAAAGAGTGCCTGCATGACGGCATCATTGCGTTTGTCCTTTTCTTCATCAAACAGTCCCTCTACGGTGATGGTATCCCTTTTTGGGGCACCTGTCTTGTAATCAACAACTCTCACCGCCCCGCCGGTCATATCAATCCTGTCAGCCCTTCCTCCCACCTTCACCTCCACCCTGCCGTCAGCGGAGGCCACCGTGAAGGCGCCGGTAAAGTCTTCTTCCAGATGTAGCAGTCTGAGATCGCTGTGCCTGCCGTCATAGAGCAGCAGCTCCCTGGCATACCTCTCCAGTACATCAATGATTATCACTCCCTTACCTGAGAGGAGCGTAGGCCTGTCCCAATGCATCTCATCCATCGCAGTGGCGATGATCGTCTCCCGGATATGTTCCCTCTCCCCTGCCATCTTCGCAACGGCTCTTGCATTATCAGGTGACTCTTTCGCAGTAAGGTACAATCTTCTGAGAGCTTCATGCATGATATTACCGAACCTGCTCTGGTCAATCTCCTTTTCAAGCATCTCTTCCTCAGGCATTCCGCATACATATTTGTAATAGAAGCGCATGCGGCAGTTCAGCCATGTATTTACCGCGCTGGGTGAGAGGAATTTATCACTCTCACTTCCGTTTCCATAAAGGCTGAAGAGGATCCTGTTGTGTTCCTGTTCCCTGGGAAGCGATTCTGCCAGCAGCCGGCTACGTCCGACGTTTACGTGCACTGTCCTGTGTCTGGGAGCAAATAGAGGGCTATAGCTCATACGCACCAGGTATCTGCTCATCTCTCCGGTGTTCAGACCACTTGTAGTGGAGTTGTACATGAACCAGCCCCTGGCCGGTTTGCGCAGCAACCTGAAGAAATAATATGAATAGATTGACTCATGCTCGTTTACCGTGGGCAGCCCGAATGCTCTTCGTATGTTATAGGGAATGTAGGTATTGTCATATGACATTCCCGGGAAGATACCCTCATTAAGGGAAAGGAATACTATGTTCCTGAATTCAAGTGACCTGGTTTCAAGGACGCCCATAACCTGTATACCACGCAGTGGTTCACCGGAGAAGGGAACAATCATCTTCCTGAAGACCCTGTCAAGCAGCCTGAGGCATGTATCAGGTTTGAGATCAAGGTTATAGCTCCTGATCAGGTTGGCCAACCTTACCGTGCTGTTCATGGCCATCCTCAGGTATTCACGGTCAACGCTCAGTGACGGACCATCCTTTTCGGCAGTGAAGGTAGCCTCCTCAAGGTTCTCCATAACCGCAGCCAGGTGTTCAGGTATCTCCGGTCCTCCAGCCGGGACGGAGAAGAGTTCTTTAAGGCCGAAACGCTCACCCAGCAGTGAGGCGTTCACCCTGATCATATTGCCCTTGATGATCTCACGCACCACGGTATCGCCATCAGCTCGGGCAAGCAGCCTGAAATACTGGTGTCGCAGCAGTGAGAGAACATCATCGCTACGGAAGGTGATGTCACCGTCACTGTTTCTTGCAGAGCGGATGAGTGTCATCAACTGCTTCAGAAATGAGTAGAGGGAAGTAAGCCTGAAAGGGTGGCCCATGGTGACGTTCACATCTTCCACCGATGCTGGCAGTGATCCCAGCACCGGCATCAGCAGTTTCTCGTCAGCAAGGATAACCGCTGTGGATGTAAGGTCATTTTCTCCGGTTATCTGCTCATCTTCAAGCAACTTTGCCACCATCCGCGCCTGGGCGGTATCTGTGGGGGCATCAATTATCTGCCACAGGCCGCGGGGAGGTTCATGAATGCTATTGTCCGATTTCCCGACGGCATTGCCGAAGATGCGGCTGTTCTCCCTGATAAACAGGGAAGCCTTGTGCTCCGGGTCATCCATGAAAAAGTGATCGTCATCCCAATAGAATTCAGCCACGCCCAGTTGCTTCAGGTACCTGAAAAGTGTTTTCTCACAGTTGTTCAGGGCATTCAGTCCCACTATATGCCACCTTATTCCTTCAGGCACCTGCAGTATGCCCGAGAGTGCTTTCTCTGCCACCTCGCGGCACAGCATACCGTCGCCGGCCATACCCCTTGCCTTCATCGATTCATTGAAAGCGAAGTAAAGCGGGGCCATCTTCTGCCAGACAGACCGGAACCGGGAGCGTGCTTCACTGGTTGATGCCGAGGGATTGAATGATTTCCAGAACCCGCGTATTATTTCTATCTGTTCATCAGTGAGACCCCCGAAGGCAGCATCTATCTCCTTCAGGTCGGAGATATTGCTGTAGAGTTTGCCGGCATCAGCCATGTAGAGGTCAATATCATTGAAGTCATTGATTATCACTTCACCCCATGGCCAGAAGTCATCAAAGCTCATCTCCTCACCGAACAGTCTGCGGAAGACCTTATAGAGCTCAAATATCCGGGTATCTGAATCTGCAGGTGTCAGGCCGGTGAATGTCCGGAAGAGTTCACTGACGGTAAGTAACGAGGGGGACCATAGAGGTTTGTCGCCCATTCCGGCCAGTGATCGGGTAAGCCACAACCCTGCCCTCCGGCTTGGCAGAACCACTGTCTGCTTCTCCATTTCATCTCCGTAGCGTTCATGGAGCCTGTATGCTACCCTGTCAAGGAAATCCATTTTTTTCAATCCTTTTTGTACAAACGTCCCTGCCATGTCTCACGCTCTTCCAGTCTCTGTTCGAAGAGCCTGAAGATTTCATTGCTGCGCATGTGCCATTTGCGCGGGTCATCAAGCAGATGCCTAGGGGCCTCTCCGCTGATACGGTCAATCATGATACCGGGTGACAGTCTTTCAGTAAAAGTGATCACCAGGTCAAGATAATCATCAAGGGAATAGAGATCGAATGCTGAGGGATCTCTCCTGTATTCCTCCGCCATCACAGTCCCCTTAATCAACTGTAGCTGTCTTATCTTTAGTGACTTCAATGGCAATGTTGATATTATGTCAGCACTTTCAACCAATTGGGTCCGACTCTCGTCGGGGAGACCGAAGATCAGATGTGCTCCGGCATTCAGGCCCCGGTCAGCCGTCTCGCTGAGTGCCTTTGCTGAAGCAGCAAAATCATGACCCCTGTTAATCCTTTTCAGGGTATCATCGTTGACAGATTCTATCCCGTATTCAATGAAAATGAAATAGTCTCTTGCCATCACCGCAAGCCTGTCAAGCAGTTCAGCACTCACACAGTCAGGGCGGGTACCAATAACTATTCCGGTAACAGCAGGGTGGTTCAGTGCCTCATCATATAGTCCGATGAGTCTGTCGATGTCCGAATATGTATTTGTATATGCCTGGAAATATGCTATATATCTGTCAGCACGACGATACCTGCGGCGGTGGAATTCAATTCCCTGTTCTATCTGTGACGTAATGCTTTTATCGGGAGTGCAGTAGCCCGGGATGAATGCCTCGTTATTGCAATAGGTGCATCCTCCGTACCCCAGGGTTCCGTCACGGTTAGGGCAGGTGAAGCCGGCGTTAACGCTCACCTTCTGCACTCTCCTGCCAAAGAAAGAGGTGAACCAGTCGGCATAGGAGTTATACCTTCTCACACTACCCCAATCGTATATCCTCTTCCCGTTCATGCTTCTTCAATGATCTCTTTCATTACATACCACAGGTATGATCTTACATTTGCATAGCCCATTCGCGTCAGCAGATCACGGTATGTTGCTGCCTGTTGCCTGTGGCGGGATGACTGCTCCCCGAATTTATAATCCACCACTGTGACCTCATCCTCTCCTATCATTATCCTGTCAGGGCGTCGGGCGGCGCCCGTGGGAAGAATGATGGATGCTTCGGTCATCACTGTGAGTGAGCCGTTGAACCAGCTACGTACCTTTTCTGATGAGAGTATACGGTGCAGGCGGCTGGTTATCTCATGACGCCTGGTCAGCGGGAGCATGCCGGTGGCGCAGGCATGGTCAACGGCCTCTTCAATATCTTCAGTGGTGGTTATGCGGCTGAGCAATTCATGCATCATGATACCGTACACTCTTCCGCCCGTTTCCTCCAGCTTCAGGTCATCCTGCGGGAGGGCGCCGCCCGTTCTCAGCCTGAGTGAGCCTCGGGGTTCGCTGACAGTGTACTGATCCATCTCTATCGGCTGCTCACGCTGCCCCCTGACCACCGCAGGCAGCTCACCGAACTTAATGATCTTAAGTGGCTCCTCTTCCCTGAGTATGAATGTGTCAGGCAATGCTGCCAGGGCCTCATTGAGCAGGCTGCCGGAGTTACCGCTACCACCTGACGTGCCGGCAAACTCAGGGGCCATAACATAGAGTGCGTCCACTGCCCTCGTGAAGGCTACATAGAGCAGGTTGATCCCGTCAAGCCAGTCGGATGCCTTTTCCATGCGGGCCTCGGCGGCGAAGAGTGATTCCTCAAGGCTCTTGCTCATTTCGGGCAGCACCACCGGCATGGGCCCGAACGGAGGCGGCACATCAGTGACCCAGAGAAGAGACCTGTTGAACCCTCCCTTTGAGAAATCCCACGAGGCAAAGGGGATGATCACAACCCTGCTCTGCAGACCCTTGGCCTTATGTATTGTCATCACGCGCATGGCTTCCTGCATGTCTGACTGGCTCAGTGTGGTCTTGCAACCTTCATCGTCCCACCATCTCACGAACCCGGAGATATCCGAGCTGTGCCTGCCGGACCATTCCAGGACGGCATCCTGGAATGAGCTGACATAGGCTATATTATCTTTGTTCTCCCCCAGCCGGAAGAAACGGATCATGTTCTCCGTAGCACTGAAGAGGGAACTGTTGCGAAAGGAGTTGAGCATCTCCTCCCATCCCTCAGGCAGAGCTGCCGAAGTCATTTCAGTTGCATCCCCGCTGTATAACTGCCGTTCATCGCCTCCTGTTGCCAGGATATACGAACGTACCATCTGGCTGCGGTTGATGCGGCTGGAGGGATCAGTCAGGTGTCTCAGGCAAGCTATTATAAGGGTTACAGCAGGATTACGTTCAAGCAGCAACGACTCACCCGAAGTGATCTCATAATTGTATTTCCGGTGCTGCTCCGGCGTGCATGTGGAGCTATGTTCAAGGATGCGGCTGATGATTTGTTTTCCCTCATCGTTCGTCCGGCAGAGGAACAGTATCTCATCAGCATTGTAACCGTGATCCTGTATCTTCTCAATCAATGAAGGCAGATCACGGAGCACCTTCTCCTTCCATCCCTCCTCATCGTTCTTCGGATACAGGGTTACCTGCACGAAGCCTCCTTTCATCCCTTCAGTTCCTTCCTGACGGGAGTCAGCATAGACCTCACTCAGCTTCAGTCCTTCGAATGCCAGCTTGTCATCACAGAGTGCCGGAACAGAATCTGGACTGAAGATACTGTTGTTAAAGGTGATAATATTTTCCCTGCTGCGGAAGTTGGTGTTCAGCGGGATGTTCCTGACAACTTCATCACCAAAAGAACGGGCCGCCTCACTGTGTATTATGCGCCAGTCGCTGTTACGCCAGCGGTATATTGACTGTTTGACATCACCCACCACCAGGTTATCCCTGCCGCGTGAAAGAGTCTCGGCAATCAGTGGCCGGAAGTTGTTCCACTGGATGCGTGAGGTATCCTGGAACTCATCTATGATATAATGATCATATACTGTGCCTATTTTTTCATAGATAAAGGGAGTATCGTCATCGGCTATCAGTCTGCTGATCAGCTCCCCGGAGTCAGACAGGAGGAAGAGATTCTGGTCGTGTGCCTGTTCGCGCACTTTCTCGCTGATAGCTCCCAGGATTCCTATCACGTGTATTGTTCTCACCTGTGCAAGGGCTGCTACATATAGAGGATACTCCTTCTCAAACCATCCGGATATGGCTGTTACCACGTCACCGAGCCCCATTGTAATGGCTTTGCCAAAAGCCTGAACCAGCTCCGGTCCGGCGGTCTTGGCATGGTACTTTCCTTCTTCCGTTGCCTTTTTCCAGGCAGACCCGGGTTTGCGTGTATCACCTTCAGCATATTTTCTGAGGCCATCGCCCACCCCTCCCCTGCTTTTTGAGAGAAAATCGTCAGCAGTGATACCGCAATCGGTGAATATCCTTACTCCCTCAGCAGCAAGTCTTTTAAGTTCAGCTTCAAACCTTTTCTTAATGGCATAGACTCCTGAAGCATACTTTGCCATCACTCCGTAATCACTGATCTTCTTTCTGTCTTCAGCGCTCAGCTGCCTGAAATTCTCACGGAAGATCTGGTCTGCCACACCCAGGATCTCATGTCTTATGTCCCATCCCTTGCTGTCATCAAGGCGGGAGGCTACATACGAAGAGATCCAGTCAAGCAACTTTCTGTCACCTGCTACCCCGGCGAGCAGGCTGTCAACCGCATCAGAGAGCAGTGCCCGGTGTTCCAGTTCAATCTCATATCCGGCGGGTATATCCATCTCACGGGCAAATGCCCTTATGACTCTCTGGAAGAATGAGTCAATGGTGCCCACTGTAAAGCGGGAGTAATCCTGAAGAATATTTCCCAGTGCCACCGGCGCATTCCTTCTCACCGTTACCAGTGCAGAACCGCTGTCAGGCCACAGATCAGGAAAAAATCTGCACAGGTATTCCGTAAATTCGATCCTCTCCTTTTCGCCTCTTTCGTTTTCCAGGCCCAGAAGGTGCAGTCTCTTCAGAATCCTGCGCTTCATCTCGGCAGCAGCAGCGTTTGTAAAGGTAACAGCGAGGATGCGCCGGTAAGCCCCCGGATCATGCAACACCCTGGACAGGTAGAAAGCAGTCAGGGCATGGGTCTTGCCTGACCCTGCCGATGCACTGTATTTCAATAACTTGCCTGGCGAGTTCATTTTTTGAAAAGTAGTAAAAAAAGAGCCATGAACCAGTGCTGAATAAAAGTAGTTTTCAACATATTGAGGTAAAGCACTACCTTTGCCCCGTGAAAAAGAAGGTCATAGTCGGGTTGTCAGGAGGAGTCGACTCCAGTGTTGCAGCATGGATCCTGAAGGAAGGGGGTTATGAGGTGGAGGGGCTTTTTATGATCAACTGGCATGACAGCCGCGGTCTGCTCAAGGGTGATTGTCCGTATGATGAGGACATCACCTTTGCCGAGATGGTTGCCAGGAAGCTGGGCATCAGGCTTCGCACTGTGGATCTGAGCGGGGAGTACCGCACCAGGGTTGTGGACTACATGTTCAGCGAGTATGCCGCCGGTCGCACTCCCAACCCTGATGTGCTCTGCAACCGTGAGATCAAGTTTGACTCGTTTGTGCGTGAGGCACTCAAGCATGGAGCAGATTATGTTGCCACCGGGCATTACTGCAGGAATGAGCAGACTGAGACAGGTGGCGGAAGGATTAATCGGCTCCTTGCGGGGGTTGACCGCAACAAGGACCAGAGCTATTTTCTCTGCCAGGTAAGCCAGAGGCAGCTTGACAATGTGCTGTTCCCGTTAGGCACACTTGCCAAACCGGAGGTGCGTAAGATTGCATCCGATCTGGGGCTTGCCACTGCCGTCAGAAAAGATTCCCAGGGCATATGTTTTGTTGGAAAGGTAGATCTGCCGGCCTTCCTGCAGCAACAGCTTGAGGCAAGAAAGGGAAGGGTCATATATGTACCTGACGGCGAAGTATTCACGGGCTGGCCTGACGGACTGCCCGGTGAAGGCATCTCCGACGGTGATCTGGCCATGATGGTTCGTCCGCACGCTAAGGATCCCGGTGCCGGGGTGACCGCTGGAGTGCATAACGGAGCCCATTTCTTCACCGTGGGGCAAAGGAAGGGACTCAATCTGGGGGGCTACAGGGAGCCTCTTTTTGTCATAGGCACAGATACGGTCAACAACATCGTGTATGTTGGTGAGGGACAGATGCACCGGGGACTGTACCGCAAGGGTCTCTTCATAAAAGCCGGCCAGGTACACTGGATAAGGGAAGATCTGGCCATGATGCCTGGCGAGAGCCGTGATTACCAGGTACGTATCCGCTATCGCCAGCCCCTGCAGCATGCCCGTATATTTACGCATGATGAGGGTTATTACGTGATCTTTGAAAAGGCTCAACGCGGCATCACACCCGGACAGTTTGCTGCATGGTATGACGGTGAAGAGCTGCTGGGTTCAGGGCCCATAGATGAATAAGAGCAACAGACAGAGAACTTACTTAAACAATAATTGTTAATTACAGAAGTTATTATTAATTGTCATTATTAAAAAAAAGTACCATGAAAAAACTGATCCTTTCCTTAGTCTTTGTTGCTTTCGCGTTTACAATGAACGCACAGAGCAATGTAATCAAAACCAATCCTTTAGGCCTGGCCTTCGGAAGCTTCAATGCCACCTACGAGAGAGTATTTGGCACATCCTCCTCGCTACTGGTCAGAGGACAGTACATGTATAAGCTGCTTGGAGTAGATGTCAGCCTTACCGGTGCAGGACTGGGCTACAGGTACTACTTTACACATACAAAGAAACCTGTTCCCGGCGGTTTTTACATTAATCCGCAGGCAGCGTTTTCATTTGGAAAAGTAAACGATGACACGGAAGGCAACTATACCGCAAGCACAATAGGTTTCGGTGCCGAGCTGGGTTATCAGTGGGTCTGGGATAGCGGTTTTGTCCTTGACCTGGGTATAGGGCCAATGTACACTATTGCCAAAGGAGGGGACAGTGAAAACAGTCTTGATGGCATAGTACCCAGCGCCACTCTGGCCATAGGGTATGCATTCTGACAATTGAAAACACTATTGTTTAAGGAACAGGCGGAGAGATCCGCCTGTTTTTTTTGGATTAGGCAGTAGGCAGTTGGCATTAGGCAATAGTGTAACAATGATAAGGTTATTATCAAACTACCCGGCAAAAACTTCACAACTGCCTCTTGCCTATTGCCTCTTGCCTGCCTATGAGAGTCTGTTGCGATAATCAGTGTACCCGAACTCCCTGACCAGCCTGAATTTCTGATCAGCAGTCCAGATGCCGATATGAGGATGGGGCACACCGTTGAAGGTGGTGGTCTTGACCATTGTATAATGTATCATGTCCCAGAAGATAATCCTGTCACCGGGATTCAGTTCACGATGGAACGACCAGTCTCCCATGAAGTCACCTGAGAGGCATGAGTTCCCTCCCATGCGGTAGGTGGGTTTTCCCGGTACCGGGTCAAAGGCTCCCATGATTACAGGTTTGTATGGCATCTCGAGGCAGTCAGGCATGTGTGCTGTGAATGAAACATCAAGCATGGCGGTCTGTATTCCATCACGTACAATTATATCCTCCACAGTAGCCACCAGTTCACCTGTTTCCCATGCAAAGGCGCTTCCCGGTTCAAGGATGATATGGATGTCATACTTCTCCCTGAATGTTTTCAGCAGGCCTATGAGATGGTCAGTGTCATAATCTTTCCGTGTCATCAGATGACCACCACCCATATTGAGCCATTTCAGTTTCGGCAGGAGGTGCCCGAATCTCTTCTCAACCACCTGCAGTACCTTTTCAAGTGTATAGGAATCAGACTCGAACAATACATGGAAGTGCAATCCTTCAACTCCTTCCGGCAGTCCGTCAGACAGTTCGTCTGCGGTAACCCCGAGCCGTGACCCGGGAGAGCACGGGTTATAGATACCTTGGGCAATCTCAGAATACTCAGGATTGATCCGCAGGCCGGGTGAGATATGTTTTCCTTCGCGCTGCAGTACCGGTGCATATTTCCTGTATTGCGCCAGGGAGTTAAAGGTGATATGCGAGCTGTAGCGAAGAATGGTTCCGAACTCTTCACGGCGGAAGGCGGGGGCATAGGTATGTGCCGGCACGCCCATCTCCTCATAGCAGAGCCTGGCTTCATGGATGGAGCTGGCTGCCGCGCCGGAGACAAATTCGCGCACTACCGGAAAGACTGACCACATGGCGAAGCCTTTGAATGCCAGTATGATCTCCGTGTCTGAGGTCTGTGCCACATTTTTAATGAGGAGGAGATTCCGCCTCAGCCTCTCCTCGTCAATGACATAGCACGGAGAGGGAACCTTGGTGTAGTCAATCATATCAGAGTTCGAGGTCTATATCAAACTTTTCATGCCATGGCAGGCCTAGGAAGGCCAGTTTTTCAAGGAAGGGATCAGGGTTAAACTGTTCAACATTCCATACACCGGGTTTCTTCCAGAGTTCTTTCATATACATCATGGCTCCCGTCGCAGCCGGAACGCCTGTTGTATAGCTCACGGCCTGTGTTCCTGTCGCACGGTAAGCCTCCTCATGGCTGCAGTTGTTCCATATATAGTAAGTCTTCTCCTTCCCCTGTTTGTCGAGGCCCCTGATGCGGCATCCGATTGATGTCCATCCCTTGTAGTTCTCACCAAGGTCACCCGGGTTGGGAAGAACGGCTTTCAGAAACTGAATGGGAACTATCTCCATGCCATTATAGATAACCGGGTCAATACGTGCCATGCCAATGTTCTGAATTACGCGAAGGTGTGTCAGGTATTCCTGCCCGAATGTCATCCAGAAGCGGGCACGGCGTATGGTGGGAAAGTTTTTTACAAGTGACTCCAGCTCTTCATGGTAGATAAGATATGACTCCCTGGGTCCTATTCCAGGGTAAGTCAGAGGCTTGTGAATCTCATGAGGCTCTGTATGGACCCACTGACCATTCTCCCAGTATTTACCCTTCTGGGTCACCTCACGTATATTTATCTCGGGATTGAAGTTTGTTGCAAAGGGTTTGCCATGGTCGCCTGCGTTGCAGTCAACTATATCAAGATAGTGTATTTCACTGAAATGGTGTTTTGCGGCATGGGCGGTGAAGACACCTGTGACCCCGGGGTCAAATCCGCAGCCAAGTATTGCTGTCAGTCCTGCTTCACGGAAGCGTTCATGATAGGCCCACTGCCATGAATACTCATACCTGGCTTCTTCCGGCGGTTCATAGTTGGCTGTGTCAAGGTAAGCCACGCCGGTCTTGAGGCAGGCTTCCATAATATGCAGATCCTGGTAAGGAAGGGCAAGATTGACAACAAGGTCAGGTTTGAAGGCGCTGATGAGCGATATCGTCTCATTGACATTATCTGCATCAACCTGTGCGGTCTTTATGCGGTTTCCTCCTATGCGTTCAGCAATGGCATCACATTTTGATTTAGTGCGGCTGGCAACCATTATCTCAGTGAAGATCTCCGGCATGGCCGCCATTTTGACCACCGCCACCGTAGCGACACCACCGGCGCCAATAACTAACACTTTTCCCATCAGCTTTATTTTAGGTTATTTGCAAAGGTAATTTTTTCGGACATTTTTTTAAGCCCCCGGATAGCTGTTTAAGTAAAAGTTATATTTTTGCACTCGTATCAATACAGTTGTCTTTTATGGACGATTATCACGCGAGCCGATTATTAATTTCGTTCTGCTGAGGAAAGCCTGAACCGGTACCTCCGTGGAACACAAAAGAGGAGGTACTAGAATGATTACTTACTGGCAGATGATCCCAAACGGTCTCCTTCCGTTAAACTCATTTGAAAAAGGTTGCATTGTAAACGTCACGGACCCTACTCCTGCAGAGTTGGGTATTCTGAAAACCACCCTGAAGGTTCCTGAGGACTTTCTTGCTGATATACTTGATGTTGACGAGCGATCTCGCATGGAGGTAGAGGATGACACGCTGCTGATGATCTATCGTATCCCCTATCAGAACCAGGCGAATGGCATACCTTTTACAACTATTCCCCTTGGGCTTGTGCTTGACAAGAACAGCCTGGTGATCATCTGTCAAAGAAACAATGAAGTACTTGAAGATTTTTTCAGCCGCAGCGGTAAGGGAATAACCATTGAGACGAAGATTGACCTTATACTCCACCTCTTCCTGAGGACAACCATGTTTTACCACCGTTACCTGAAGCAGATAAACAACCAGACGGCCATGATTGAGCAGGATCTGGAAAAATCTACCCGTAACCAGGAGCTGCACAGGCTGCTGAAGATGGAGAAGTGCCTGGTATACTTTACCACGTCACTGAGGTCAAATGAAATGATGATGCTCAAGCTCAAAAACTCCAAATGGATACGTGATTACGAATTCTCATCTGACCTGCTTGAAGAAGCCACCATAGAGAACAGGCAGGCGATTGAGATGGCGAAGATATACAGTGACATCCAGAGCGGGATGATGGATGCCTTTGCCTCTGTGATATCAAACAACCTGAGCATAGTAATGAAGTCCCTGACCATTGTTACAATCATACTTATGGTGCCTACACTGGTTGCCAGTTTCTATGGTATGAATGTCCCAAACATGCTTGAAAACAACATGATGGCATTCTGGCTTATTCTCGGGGGTTCACTGATTCTGTCATTCCTCGGAGTGCTTCTGCTCAGAAGGATGAAATGGATGTAGCAGGCAATACCGGATCTCCATCACCGAGATGACAAGAATAAACCTGAATGCAATAATAAAGCTGGCAGGGCTGATTATGATCATAATCGGCTGTTCCTTCCTGTTATGCATTCCCGTTGCACTTCTATACTCGGAGAGCATCAGACCCTTTGTTTTCTCAGCGCTGGCAGCCTGCCTGCCGGGCCTGCTCTTCTTTAAGCTTACTCCCGGGTCAGTCAGGGACAAGATAAGCGCTAAAGAGGGCTATCTTAATGTGGCAATCTCATGGATCATGCTGGCACTCCTTGGTACACTCCCCTATCTCTTCAGCGAATCGGTGTCAGGATTTATCAATGCATTCTTTGAATCAATGTCAGGATTCACCACTACCGGGGCTACAGTTATTGGCAACGTTGAGATGTTGCCAAGGTCAATACTCTTCTGGCGCAGCCTGACCCACTGGATAGGCGGCGTAGGTGTTATCCTGCTCGTGATTGTGATATTGCCAAACATGAAAGCAGGCGGATACCACCTCTTTACCCTGGAGTCATCAATGAAACAGAAGATACTTCCGAAGACAAGATCAATAGCATCAACAATCCTGATCATCTATCTGGCTATGACCATTCTTGAGGTGGTACTGCTGCGGCTGGGAGATATGAACCTGTTTGACAGCATATGCCACACTTTTGCCACCGTAGCCACTGCCGGCTTCTCAACCAGGAATACAAGTATCTCTGAGTATTCTCCATATATTCAGTATGTTATAGCCATATTTATGTTTCTGGGAGGGATCAGCTATATTGTATATTACCTCCTGGTTAAACGGGAGTTCAGAAAGATTGCATCATTTGAAGAGGTCTGGTTCTACTTATTCTTTGTTACCACTGCTGTGGCAATAGTGACCCTGATTCTTTATACGGGAACAGAACGTAATCTTGCCCTGTCGTTCAGGCACAGCTTCTTCCAGGTGATCTCCCAGATAACGGGAACCGGTTTTGCCACAACGGACTATATGCTATGGCCCCAGGCAGGCTGGTTCCTGATGATTCTTCTCATGCCCGCCGGCGGATGCACCGGTTCAACCACGGGAGGCATGAAGATGGCGAGGCACCTGATAGCCCTGCGCAATCTGAAGGTAGTCTTCAGAAGATTCCAGCATCACCATGCTGTTATACCGATCAAACTGAATGACAGGATTATCCCTGACAATCTGAATATTACAATTCTCTCATTCATTCTTCTTTACCTGGCTCTTGCCTTTATCGGCATGCTTGCAATTCACTTCACCGGTGTTCCTCTCATCGAGGCTGTGGGAGCCAGTGTCAGCGCCATAAGCAATGTAGGGCCGGGATTGGGAGCATCAGGCAACTTTGGTCATTACAACGCATTCACGGGTGGTGCAAAAATGATTATGGCGGCACTGATGGTTACGGGCCGCCTTGAGATCTTTACTATCCTGGCTCTCTTCACAAGGTCATTCTGGAAGAACTGACCCGGGTTTCTGCCATAATCTGCGTCTGTATCCGCCTTTTCAATCTGCTGAGCCACGGTCAGCGCCGGCCAGGTGGATCCTGATCTTTTCAAGATTCCGGGGAGTGCCGCAATCAAACCAGTAACCATAGTCATGCAGGAAGGTCATTATCAGGTTCTCCTTTGCCAGCATGAGATAAAGCGAGGTCAATGAATAGATGCCCTCCTGCATGAGTTTGAAGATTGAGGGCGAGAGTACCTGGATGCCTGAGAAACCAACCTCTTCGAGCTTCCTGCTGTTCTCAACGGTGATTATCTCCTCTCTGGTGGCATTGTTACGCCATCCGCGCAGTCGGCCTGAGGGATCAGCCAGGAGCATCCTGTTCCCGGGTCTGTGCCTGACGGCCAGTGTGGCCAGTGCTCCCGTTTCAAGATGCTGGCGGTACAAACCTTCAAGATCAAGATCGGTAAATTCATCCACGTTATGTGCAAGGAAAGGCCTGTCATCAAAGAAGTCACGGGCTTTATAGAGTCCGCCTGCCGTGTCAAGCAGTTCATCGCGTTCATCCGAAACAGTGATCCGATATCCTCCGGCTCGCAGTCTTTCTGTCTCACCAAGCATCTGGTCAGGGTGGTGATGGATATTGACCAGCAGGTCGTCAAAGCCTGCCCTGACAAGCTTTTCTGCTGTCAGTTCAAGCATGGTCCTGCCGTTGATGTCAGCAAGCGCCTTGGGAATTGTCTGTGTAAGCTCGCCCAGCCTTGTACCCAGGCCGGCAGCAAAGATTATGGCTTTCATTGTCAGAATGCAGAGTGTTTAACGGTCACCTGAACACCCGGCATGGAGCAGAGCATTGATGCCACCCTTTCTGCACACCATACCGAGCGGTGCTGACCACCCACGCAACCAAAGGCAGCATGAATGTCGAGTATTCCTTTTCTTCTCATCATAGGAAGAGAATTCCTTATGATATTGGTACAATCGCCTGCAAATGCTACTGCTTCATCATCATTATTAAAGAACTCTATCACTTCAGGATCAAGCCCTGTCAGCTCACTCAGTTCAGCTACCGTAACAGGATTTCTCAGTCCGCGACAGTCGAAGACAAATCCACTGCCACTGTCATAGCTCACTGATTTTCCCTTGACATATGAGAAGCTTTCAAGGTTTATTCTTACCAGGTCCTGGTAGTGTTCCAGAATACGATACTTGCGCTGCAGCGGCACAGCCAGGGAGGCTTTCCTGAGTTCAGGCAGGTCAGTCTGCACTGCACCGCTCTCCAGCAGTTCGTTCATCAGTTCCACCGCCGGCACGATGCTCTCATTGAAGGTGGGTTTGTTTTCATGCAATCCCCTGAAGCCGAACGCTCCCAGAGCCTGCATCAGCCTGATTAGTGTGAAGGCACCCTGGTACATCTCAATTGACTCCCTGGGCTTGCCTGTTGCAGTCGCAAAGAGATCAAGATGGCGGTCAATTGTAATCTTCCTGATCTTTTCAGGTATAAAGGCCTTGGCGTCATAGACAAGGGAGGCAATATCATACTGCGGTGCTCCCAGCCTGCCTCCCTGGTAATCAATATACCACGGCTTCCCGTTGTGGAGCATTATGTTGGCCGTCTGGAAGTCGCGGAAGAGAAAGTACTCCTGGCCCGCATCCAGAAGAAAGCGGGTGAGTATCTCAAAATCACGCTCCAGCCTCGTCTCATTGAATGGCGCACCTATTAGTTTGAGGAACATGTACTTATAATAGTTCATATCCCACACTATGCTCTGTCGGTCAAAGCTCCGGTGAGGATAGCATAGCGAGAGATCCAATCCTTTTATACCCTCGGTCTGTATCCTGACAAGGTCAGCAGCAATGGTCAGGAAGAGATTTTCCGTCTCCTCATTGAACCGTTCCTCATCAGAGCGACGCGCGAGCCAGGTAAAGAGGTTCGTATCGCCAAGATCCTCAATAAAATATATCTTTTCTTCCGGATAATAGACATACACCTCAGGTACCGGCAGGCCCTTTGACCTGAAGTGGTTGGAAAATCCCACGAAGGCTTCATTCTCCTCCCTGCTGGGATTCCACGCGCCAATGACCTGGTCCTCACGGCAGATAAGCCTGAAATATATCCTGTCAGAACCTGACTGGGGCAGGCGTGTAATAATCTCGGGAGGTGAGCCCTTCCAGTGCCCGAACGCCTTTTCTATCTGTGTTCGTATATCCATTTCAGAATTTGATGATTATCTTTTTCCTGTAGAGAATGTAGCCGAATGCCCATACAATTAAAACCTGGATTATTGCAAAAAGAAGGCTGGCCAGCTTCTGCTCCTCAAACAGCGGGCTGCATATGTTGTTGAAGATCCATTTATACAGTGACGAATCGCCAATCTTGATATTCAGCATAGTCTTAGTCCATATTCCTGCAAGTAGATAGGTAAAGAGGGCATTGGTTCCGAATGTATTGAAGAAACCTGTCCATCCTTTCAGGTTCCACATATCAATGATAATGAACAGGAGCGCCAGGATAACCATCCCGATACCACCTGCATAAAGCACGTATGAGCTGGTCCACAGCGGCTTGTTGATGGGGAAGTATTGTCCCCAAAGGAGTCCCGCCCCTATCAGCAGGATCCCGGTAAAGGTGAGCCAGCCCGGGGTCTTCCATGACTTGCCGCTGCTGCCTATGAGCCCTCCGGCCATAAACCCAAGAAGCACCGTGGCAGTGGCAGGCAGTGTGCTGAGCAGTCCTTCCGGGTCAAATGGCATGCCGAAGCCTTTATAAAGATGCTTTTCTCCAAGGAGGGCGATGTCTACCGAGCGTGCGTAGTTACCCTCGAGTGAGTAGGGATCCGCTCCTCCCATGAAGTACATCAATGCCCAGTACCCGAACAGGATGACTGATGCAGCTATCCAGATATAGTTTCGCCTTACAAGCAAAACTATCACTGCGCCCAGTCCCCATGCCAGGGCAATCCGTTGCAGAACGCCCATAATCCTCAGGGTGCTGTAATCACGGGCAAAGAGGGGAAAAATGTTCAGGAACAGTCCTGCCGCAAAGATGAGCAGTACCCTTCTTATAATCCTTACGAACGAAGGGCCTGAGAAGGCGAAGTTATATTTGCGAAGCGAATAGAACATCGCAACCCCTGAGATGAACAGGAATGAGGGGAAGACGAGGTCGGTGGGCGTACATCCATGCCACGAGGCATGCCTCAGGGGAGCGTAGACATGACTCCATGTGCCGGGAGTGTTTACTATTATCATGAATGCCACCGTCATACCCCTGAATACGTCGAGAGACATCAGACGTGCCGACTTGCCGGCACTCTTTCCGGAACTCTTTGATGTTGCCATTTTTGTGTATTGATCCGGTAAAAATAACAAATTGAAGCCAATCAACCGGGAAAAGAATCACAAAGAAAATTGCTATTTTTGATTCCGTTTCAAATCATTCCATCCAATGAAAAACTCACTTCTGATCTCATTTGCCGCTGTTGTGCTCTTATTGCTGACTGTATCCGGATCACGACCTGCCGAAAACAATGTCCCATGGAAGAAATATGCCGGTGACAGTAGAGTTGACAGTATCCTTAACACGATGACAGTCAGAGAGATGATTGCACAGCTGATCTGGGTGCCGGCATGGGCTGACGAGCGGGGAGGGAACTACAGGCAGGTTGAAGAGCTTGTCACCAGGTACGGGGTGGGCGGAGTGATTTTCTTTGAAGGCTCGCGTGACTTGCAGGTTGATTACACGAGGCGCATCAGCGAGGTATCCGTGCTTCCGCTTATCATTGCCCAGGATGCCGAATGGGGCACAGGGATGAGACTGAGGGAGGTTGAAGACTTCCCATACCAGATAACACTAGGAGCAGTGCAGGATGACTCACTCATATACAAAATGGGAGCCGCTGTTGCGTGGCAATGCCGTGATATAGGCGTCAACCTTAACCTTGCACCTGTGGCCGATGTGAACAACAATCCGCTCAACCCGGTCATCAACCACCGTTCATTCGGAGAGGATCCCGGAAGGGTGGCAGAAAAAGCCGTTATGTACATGAAGGGCATGCAGGATAACGGCATTCTTGCCTGTGCGAAACATTTCCCGGGCCATGGCGACACCAACGTTGATTCGCACACAGGGATACCTGTTATCAGGGGTGACCGTACCCGCTTTGACAGGGTGGAGTTTGTACCATTCAGGAGGCTGGTGGATGAGGGTATCGGTGCAGTTATGACAGCTCATATCAGCGTGCCGGACCTTGATGAATCAGGTCTGCCTGCCACCTTCTCACGAAAGATTGTTACAGGCTTCCTCAGGGAGGAATCGCGCTTCAGAGGACTGATCCTCACCGATGCAATGAATATGGCCGGAGCCACAATGACCTATCCCTCGGGGATAGCTGATGCTGAGGCGTTCAGGGCAGGCAATGACATCATTGAGTATTCAACTGACCCTGTTCGTGCCATTGATGAGATTGCCACCAGGGTTGAGAAGGGTGAGATAGCCGTCAGCGAGGTCACTGACAGATGCAGGCGATTGCTGGAAGCGAAGCTGTGGCTTGAGAGCCTGAAAAAAAGTAAATGTGACGCGGACAGATCCGGCACGGGTATCCCTGCAGAGGAACACCCGGCGCTGAAACATGATCTCTATGCCGGCGCCATGACCCTGATAGAGAACAATGACAACCTGGTGCCGCTGGGAAGGCTTGACCGGATGAGGATAGCCACAGTAGCTGTCAACAGGCTGGCAATGACTGAATTCCAGGGGATGACAGAGAGATATACCAATGCTGACCACTATTATATTGATCCCTCCAATGAGCAGGGAGCCCGATATATCCTCTCCAAGCTGAAAGGTTACGACCTGGTGATTGCCGGTTTCTGCAATATGGATCAGAGGCCTACAGGGCAGTATGGTGTCACTCCGGAGCTGAACAACATCTTCAGTCAGATTGCCGCCCTTGACAGATCAGCCGTTATATGGTTCGGCAACCCTTATGGTATAGACAGGCTGGATATTACAAGTAAACCAACGGCCATGCTGGTGGCCTATCAGGACAACAGTTACACGCAGCAGGTGGCTGTACAGGTTCTCTTCGGTGCAATACCCGCCTCCGGGAAGCTTCCTGTCACAATCAATGAGACCTACCCGGCAGGTACAGGCATAAAGACCGCCGGAAATCTAAGGCTGCAGTTCGGCTATCCTGAGAACGCGGGGCTCTCATCAGTAAGACTCATCAGTAAGGTAGACTCCATAGTTAACGAAGGGCTTGACACCCTCGCCTACCCCGGATGCCATGTGCTTATAGCCCGCAGGGGAGTGGTGGTACTGAACAAGTGTTACGGTTTTCATCTCTATGACAGTACCGAAGCTGTCAGTGAGCATGATCTGTGGGATCTTGCATCGGTGACAAAGGTATCTGCTGCCACGCCCTCACTGATGTTGCTGAATGACCGGGGAATCTTTGATCCGGACAGGACACTGGGTTATTACCTGCCATGGTACCGTCTCTCGGACAAGGGCAACATGCTGCTCAGGGAGATGCTTGCCCACCAGGCCGGACTGCGGTCATGGATCCCCTTCTGGAGAAACACCCTGGAGAATGACTCCACCTTCAGGAAAGGCATCTTCAGTGACTATACCAACAAGAAGTTTGCTCTCGCGGTAACCGATTCAATGTACATGAGCAGGCGTCATCTCAAGGAGATGTTCAGGGAAATACGTGACAGTCCCACCGGGGAGAAGAAATATGTATACTCAGATCTCACCTTCATCCTTGCCGCAGAGATAATTGAGACTCTGACGGACAGTACCATTGACAAATTTGCCCCGGCAAACATCTACCGACCCATCGGGGCATTCAACATAACCTACAATCCACTCGGGAAATATCCGCGTGATCGAATAGTGCCCACTGAATTTGACTCCCTGTTCAGGCATCAGCTTCTGCGGGGCACTGTGCACGATGAAGGGACGGCCATGCTGGGGGGAGTCTCCGGTCATGCCGGTCTCTTTTCCACTGGCATTGATCTGCTCAAGCTGGTTGAGATGTACCGCAGGGGTGGTGAATACGGTGGAGTGCGGGTACTGAGCAGTGATGTCCTTAAGGAATATACGCGGGTACAGTATCCTGAAAATGACAACCGCAGGGCGATGGGGTTTGACAAGCCCCTGCTGGGAAATGATACAATACCGCCGGAAGAGGCTTATCCGTGTCCGTCAGCATCTCCGTCAAGCTTCGGGCATTCAGGGTTCACAGGCACTTTCATCTGGGTTGACCCCGATGAGGAGATATCATATGTGTTCCTGAGCAACAGGGTCTACCCTACTCGGAACAACAGCAGGCTGTCAGACCTCTCCATCAGGGGCAGGATACTGCAGGCGGTGTATGATTCCAGGATTGATTGATTTTCGATTTGCGATGTTCGATGTTCGATTTGTGATGGGCAATTGTCAATTAATTCGCAGATCGTAGATTGTAAACCGCACAGAAAGGAAGCTGCTTTCGCAGCTTCCTTTCTGTGTGCCCAGGACAAGACTCGAACTTGCACACCGTAACCGGCACCAGCCCCTCAAGCTGGCGTGTCTACCAATTTCACCATCTGGGCGTCTTCTCTGCTCAGGGCAGAGGGCTCAGGGCTCAGAGTTTTCCTGCCCTGTGCCCTGCGCTCTTTGCTCTTCGCTTCTTCCTGTGCCCAGAACAGGACTCGAACCTGCACATCATTGCTGACACTAGTCCCTGAAACTAGCGCGTCTACCAATTTCGCCATCTGGGCCGCTTACAGGATAGAGCAGGATATTCATCCGTATGACGCCTGCCTGCTTTGATCCCTCAACGCGGGTGCAAAAATAAAGAATTTTTCTTAATCAAATATCCCTGATACTAAAATGACGAAAAATATTTGTGCTCTCAGAAGCCCGGATCAAGTCTAACTCCATTTACTGTCTCGAAGTACCTGAAATAGTAGTAGAGCTTGCGTTCAAACTCCAGGCCGTAGTCCTTGTAAGAATCATAGTCGATATAGCTCGAGTAGAGGTCTCCATATCTTCTCGGATGAGCATACCGGTAGTTCCATTCTCTTACGTGGATGGCATTCTTGTTTTTGTAGTATTCAAGCGAATGCTGATGAGTCGGTTGCATCAGGAACCATGAATCAAATCCCTGATCCATTACCACAAGGTCATATTCAGTGCTGTCAGACTCGTGCTGTATCATAAGGTCCTGGTCATCACCGCCCTGACGGGGCGAGAAGAGAGCACATGACGGCAGGATCAGTGACAATAAGGTAAAGTACATTAGTTTCTTCATTTCTTTTCTTTTAAGCTTCAGTGTTATTACCTGAAAAAAACAGTTGTTCAATTATCTTCAGTTGCAGTTTTATCTATATTTGACAGCTTAAAAATAGCAAATAGTCTGCCATTAGCATGAAATCTTGCAAAAACCACACGGAAGCTATGTCAATGTTTTCAGGTTCAGCATTATTCATGCAGGCTATTGATAAGACTGTATTGAGCACAAGTATTATTTTCCGTAACGATGAAAGTATATAAATTCGGTGGTACCTCAGTTGGCAGTGCTGAACGTCTCAGGGCGCTGATCCCTGTCATCAATGACGGTGAGTTCAAGATAGTTGTGCTTTCCGCCATGGCAGGTACGACCAATGAGCTGGCAGAGATATCCGGTCTCTTTTCTTCCGGAGACAGTGAGAGAGCTGCCGGCAGGGCCGAACAATTGCGTATGAGCTATCACACTGTTGCAGACGAACTCTACTCCTCCTCCACCTGGGGAGAAAAAGCCCATGATCTGATTGATGAGCATTTCAATTACATCATTGCTCTTTTTTCGAGGGAATTCAGCCGGCACAATGAGAAAAGGATTCTTGCGCGCGGAGAGCTTCTGTCAACGGCTATGTTCCACTTCCTGCTGTCAGAATGCGGCATCCCCTCACTGCTTGTCCCCGCCCTTAATTTCATGAGGATAGATAAGGACAGCGAGCCTGATTATTTCTATATCAGGGAAAACCTAAGGCGTGAACTTGGTGCGGTGAAGGATGAGAAACTGATCATTACCCAGGGTTTCATCTGCCGCAATGTCTTCGGTGAGACAGACAACCTGCGCAGGGGCGGCAGCGACTACAGTGCAACGATCATCGGAGCGGCGCTGTCAGCAGAGGAGGTACAGATATGGACAGATATAAGCGGGATGCACAACAATGATCCGAGGTATGTTAAGAACACTAAGGTCATCAGGAACCTCTCCTTCGGTGAGGCAGCCGAACTGGCCTTCTTCGGGGCAAAGATTCTGCATCCGTCAAGCATCAATCCGGCCAGGATGAAGAACATCCCGGTACGGCTTAAGAATACCATGGAACCTGAAGACGAAGGTACGCTGATAACCTCTGACTCTTCCCTTCAGGATTATACTGCCGTGGCTGCCAAGGATGGTATCACGGCCATCAGGATACGTTCAGACAGAATGCTTATAGCCTATGGATTCATGAGAAGAATATTCGAGGCATTTGAAGCATACAAGACCCCAATAGATATGATCACTACCTCTGAGGTATCTGTTTCACTGACTATTGAAGATCCGACAAATCTTGAAGATATTGTAAAGATGCTGAGCTCAATAGGAATGGTTGAGGTTGAATATGACCAGACTATAATCTGCGTGGTGGGCGACTTCCGTCCGGACAGGGTCGGGTCAGCTCCCGAGATCTTTGAAGCGCTCAATGATATCCCGGTCAAGATGATATCATACGGCGGCAGTGAAAACAGCGTTTCCATACTCATAAACACAAGTGATAAGATAACAGCGCTGAAATCGCTGGGGGAAAAGTTATTTGATTAGTGAAGATGTTTACACGAGAGACTAAAGAGAAGCTTGGGAGTCGGGAGACCCCCTTCTATTATTATGATCTGGAGATGCTTAAAGAGACGCTTTCAGTGGCGTCAGCTGAGGCAGCCAACAGGGGTTATCATGTTCATTATGCCGTGAAGGCCAACTTCAATCCGGTGATAATGAAAATCATTGCCGGTTACGGACTGGGAGCCGACTGTGTGAGTTGCAATGAGGTTGAGCATGCAATTGCCTGTGGTTTTCCGGCACATGAAACGGTTTTTGCCGGCGTGGGCAAAAGTGACAAGGAGATTGAGACAGCGCTGAAGATCGGGATCAAGTGTTTTAATGTTGAATCTGCTGCCGAGCTTGAGGTCATTGACAGCATAGCCGGCCGCACGGGCACGAAAGCCTCAGTGGCCATCCGCATCAATCCTAACGTGGAAGCACATACAATCAGGCATATAACCACCGGCACTGATGAAAACAAGTTCGGGATCAGGATCACCGAGCTTGACACTGTCCTGGAGCTGATGAAGCTGATGGAGAATATTCATTACCGGGGCATTCATTTTCACATCGGGTCACAAATCACTGACCTTCATGTCTACCGTAATCTCTGTACACGGATCAATGAATTATGGCAGTGGCTTACAGACAGGGGTTTTGAGCCTGAGGATATAAATGTTGGCGGAGGCCTTGGAGTAAACTATGATGATCCGGACCAGTTCCCTCCTTTTGCTGATTACTTTGATGTCTTTAAAAATCATCTCGACAGCCATATAAGGAGCACCATATCCTTCGAACTGGGCAGATCGCTTACAGCCAACTGCGGATCATTGATAACCAGGGTTTTATATGTCAAGCCAGGGGCTGCGGAGACATTCGTGATCCTTGACGCCGGTATGACCGAGCTGATGAGACCGGCTCTCTACCATGCCTATCACCGTATTGAGAATCTCACCTCAGAAGGACCTGAGAAGAAGTACACGGTAGTAGGTCCCATCTGTGAGACCACTGACACTTTCGGCAAATTCATGCCGTTGCCGGAGACGCACCGCGGTGACCTGATTGCTATACGTTCCGCCGGGGCATACGGTGAGGTAATGGCCTCCAGGTATAATATGCGTTCACTCCCGGAATCGCTCTTCTCTGAAGAGTAATTCCAGACCTTCAGACCCTCAGACTAAAAAAAAAGCTGCATACCTGCAGCTTCTTTTTCACTTGTTATGGTTTTTTCCTGCGTTTTCTGACCGGATCAGAGAAGAGCAGCATCAACAGGCCGAAGGCGAGAGTGCCAATTCCCGAGATCAGGTTAATATTCACATTGAGTGACCTGGCGTACATGGGGTCATGCCCCATGGTGGCCAGCCCGTAGATCAGTATTATGAGTCCCACTATTGAGAACATCAGGCCTATTGGAAATCTTATATCCAGCATTGTATTTAGTTTTTTTGATTACCAGAACAAAATTGAGAGCACAATCATTATGACACCCACAATGGCAGCCAGGAACCAGGGTCTCTGATACCATTTTACGTCGCTGTCGTCAAGCTTTGGTGTCATTGAGTATACCAGTCCGTTAAGCTCCTCATCGCTCTTCTCACGTTTTGACAGCAGGGAGATAACAACGGTGAGTATTGCTGCAGCAGAGAATGCGAAGATAGCTGTCCAGAAGTTCTGTGCCATCTCTACCGGGTAAGTATGAACCACTCCCAGCCAGCCGCCTTTGACCAGTGTATCTGCGCCGGCCGGCATGGTAAGTCCATGATGCAGCAGTGCAATGAGAAATCCCATGAGCAGGCCGATGAAAGCCGCATTTCCGGTTGATCGTTTCCAGAACATACCCAGGAAGATTACCGCAAAGAGAGGTGCGTTGATCATTGAGAAGACCGTTTGCAGGAAGTCCATTATATTACCGAACTTACTGGCTATGTATGCTGCTGCAATACTCACCAGCACTCCCACAATAGTAGTGAGCCTTCCCACTTTCAGATAATGCTTTTCGTCTGCCTCCTTATCACCTGTTGCCGGCCGGAGGTAACTCTGGTATATGTCATAGGTCCAGACAGTGTTGAATGCCGATACGTTGCCTGCCATGCCTGACATGAAAGAGGCGAGCAGGGCAGTGATGCCGAGGCCGAGTACCCCTGCGGGGAGGTACTGTTTAAGCAGCATAATGATAGTATAGTCATAGATTGGCTGCCCGGCATCGTTAACCGGCAATGCAAATCCTTTCAGCGGGTCATTGAGAAGTACCAGGGCGGCTATACCAGGAATGATAATCAGGAAAGGGATGAACATCTTGGGGATAGCGCCGATGAGAGGCACCTTTCGTGCGGCTGTCATTGATTCGGCAGCCATTGCTCTCTGCACGATGAGGAAGTTGGTGCACCAGTAACCGAATGAGAGCACAAATCCCAGGCCTGCCAGTATACCGTACCACTCCACGCCCATCGGGTTACCGCCTGCGGTAGCAGTATATTTCCAGGTAGTTGTCCAGGCATCGGGGGCAAAACCCTTCCCTTCTACTATGGGACCCAGGCTGGCCTGCATGCCACCCCATCCGCCAACATCAACCATCACCAGGATAGCCATTGGCAGGAGGCCAATGATTATTATGAAAAACTGGAGGACTTCATTGTAGATTGCTGAAGAGAGCCCGCCAAGGTATGTATAGGCCAGCACAATGGCTGCCGAAGCAAGCAGTGAGACGTTGAAGTTCCATCCGAGGACGTTCTCAAGCAGGATAGCAAGCGCATACATGGAGATACCTGATGCCAGCACTGTCATCAGTGCAAACAGGAAGGCATTCAGTGCCCGTGTTTTTTCATTGAATCTGAGTTTCAGGTACTCAGGTACCGAGCGCGCTTTGGAGCCATAATAGAACCGCATCATGAAGAGAGCCAGGAAGACCATCGCCGGAATGGCTCCTATCCAGTAAAAATGCGTGGTGAGCATGCCGTACTTCAATCCTGAGCCTGTCATACCCATCACCTCGAGAGCACCAAGGTTGGTGGAGATAAAGGCAAGCCCTGCCACCCAGGCCGGGATGGACCTCCCCGCCTCAAGAAAAGCCGAGGCGTTCTTCATATATTTCCTGAGGGCCCAACCTATACCCAGCACAAAAACGAAATAGACCGCCATGATCAGGTAATCTATTCCCTGAAGCGCGAATTGTGTATCCATGAGTTTCTTTCGATTAGGTTTGTGAACTCACAAACTTAAAGAAATTTATCAAATGGACTCCTTCGCGCCAGCTTTATTTTGTAACCTGATTGTCTACTTTTTTAAAGTGGCTTCTGCCGTTCTGCTCTTGAGCGGGAGAAGCTGTTTCCGGTCGCGTGTTGCTATCCCCTTGGCGCCAGTATAATCAACCCATGCAATGAACTGGTTCAGCTCATTGCTGTATAACTGATCGGTTCGGATAAATCCCACATCCTCATTTCTGAGAGTGTAGTTATTATGGGTCTCATGCCATACATCAACATAATAGACACGGGCCTGCAGGTTTGTAAAGATCACCTTGCCAGAGGCGTTTGTAAATCCTTCCACTATGGCGTTGGTTTCATTGTCCCAGTCACTCTCCGTAGGATACAGTATTACGCTGGCACCTTCCACCGGGTACTGGTCATAATACTCAAGTACCTCAACCTCAAGCATTGTCTTCGAGACCACTTCGATGTCAAGATATGACCTGTCAACATTCCCGTTCCTGGTGTAGGCACTGAGGACCACTGTGAAGATCCCTGAACCGTTGTAAGAGTGAACGGGCTCGTATGCATCGGACCATGTACCGTCGCCAAAGTCCCATTCATAATCAATTGCATTGTTTGAGCCGTTGTAGAAGAAAACATCTTCGCCTACCTCAGCCTTGATCTTGTCTGAGAAAAAGTATGATTCGGGCTGGACTTCACAAGAGCTTAGCATTATCACTGCCGCTGCTGCCGTTGAGATTAATATTCTTTTCATGATTCCCGTTTTTAGTTCTGTTTTATTAAATTCAAAATCTGTGCCAATTGATATTTTCAAATTTTCCATTCTCAGGGAGCGTTATGCTGCAGTCATTCCGTACATTAAAAAATATTATCTTTGCAGACTATAAAAATGAAGATTCTATGATTAATATAACGTTTCCTGACGGGTCTGTCAGGGAGTACAATAAGGGGATTACCAGCCATGAGATAGCGCGGTCAATCAGCCCAGGGCTGGCTGCAGATATCTACGCGGCTACTGTCAACGGAGAGCTCCGGGATCTGTCGAGGCCCGTCAATGCAGATTCAACCCTAAGGTTCCACAAGTGGGATGACGCAGAGGCGAAGCATGCCTTCTGGCATTCGTCGGCGCATCTGATGGCCGAGGCGCTGGAAGCACTGTGGCCGGGAACGAAATTCGGTATCGGGCCTGCCATTGAAAACGGCTTTTACTATGATGTTGATCCGGGTGAAGGCAAGGTCATCACTGATGCTGATCTTCCCCTGATAGAGGACAAGATGAAGGAACTGGCAGCAAAGAACAGTCCTATCATCCGCACCGAGGTGACAAAACAGGAAGCAATGGATCTCTTCACCGCCAAAGGTGATGAATATAAGACGGAGCTCATCTCCGAGCTTGAAGACGGCACTATTACCATCTACCGTCAGGGCAACTTCACTGATCTCTGTCGTGGCCCTCATCTGCCTGACACCTCATCCATAAAGGCCATCAAGGTGCTCAGTCTTGCAGGCGCCTACTGGCGGGGGGATGAGAAGAGGAAAATGATGACGCGTATTTACGGCATCACTTTCCCGAAGCAGAAGATGCTGGATGAGTACATGGTTATGCTCGAGGAGGCGCGCAAGCGTGATCACCGCCGTATAGGCAGGGAGCTGGAGCTCTTTGCCTTCTCGCCGCGAGTGGGTATGGGATTGCCGCTGTGGCTTCCCCGCGGAGCGGATATGAAGCAGAGGCTGATTGACTTCATGACCAGGGTGCTGAAGGAAAGAGGTTATACAATGGTCTCCACACCTCACATTGGCAATGTGGATCTATACAAGACCTCGGGGCATTTTGAGAAATACGGGGCAGACTCATTCAGGCCCATTACCACACCGCAGGAGGGCGAAGTATTCATGCTCAAGCCCATGAACTGCCCGCATCACTGTGAGATCTTCAATGCCACTCCTCACTCCTACCGTGAGCTGCCTGTGAGAATGGCCGAGTTTGGTACCGTCTACCGCTATGAGCAGAGCGGTGAGCTGCACGGACTGACACGCGTGCGCAGTTTCACACAGGATGATGCACATCACTTCTGCCGTCCGGACCAGCTGAAAGAGGAGTTCAAGAGTATTATTGACCTGGTGCAGTATATCTTTAGAATAGCCGGCTTCAATGAATTTACGGCCCAGATATCTCTCAGGGACCCGGAGAACAGGGAAAAGTATATAGGGTCAGATGAGAACTGGGAGAAGGCTGAGCAAGCCATCATAGAGGCTGCCGGAGAAAAGAACCTGGTGACAACCATTGCCGTGGGCGAAGCCGCTTTCTACGGCCCCAAGCTCGACTTCATGGTCAGGGATGCCATCGGCCGTAAGTGGCAGCTGGGAACTATACAGGTAGACTACAACCTGCCTGAGCGTTTTAGGCTGGAATACACCGGCAGTGATAACCAGAAACATCAGCCGGTTATGATCCACAGGGCCATCTTCGGATCAATGGAACGTTTCGTGGCCGTACTCATTGAAAATACTGCAGGACGTTTCCCCCTCTGGATCACTCCTGATCAGGCCGTAATACTGCCAATCAGCGAAAAATTTAATGATTATGCAAAAACTGTTTCAAATCTCCTTAATAATTCCGATATTTGCACCCTGATTGACGACAGGAACGAGAAGATAGGTAAAAAGATAAGGGATAACGAGTTAAAGAGGATTCCCTACCTTCTTGTCATAGGCGAAAAAGAGGTTACATCGGGAACTGTCTCCGTCAGGAAGCAGGGCGAAGGTGACAGGGGAGTCATGAAACCCGAAGAATTCATCGGCCTTGTGAAGAAGGAGATAGAAGAAGAAATTGGCAATTAATGAATTAATTTACAAGATATTATTAACTTAACTGGAGGACAAGACAATAGCAGGACCGACTTATTACAGGCCCAGACCGGGAAGAAGACCCGAACCGGAACACCGGATAAACAACCGGATCACAGCAAGGACCGTAAGGGTCGTAGGTGATAATTTAGAAGCAAAGATAATGAGCATAGGTGATGCTCTGCGGCTAGCTGACGAGATGGAACTTGATCTTGTTGAGATCTCACCCAACGCTGACCCGCCAGTCTGCAAAATTGTTGATTATCAGAAGTTTCTGTATCACCAGAAAAAGAAACAGAAAGAGATCAAAGCCAATGCGGCCAAGATTGTAGTGAAAGAGATACGTTTCGGTCCGAACACCGATGATCATGACTACAACTTCAAGCTTAAGCATGCGATCAACTTCCTGGAAGAAGGAGCCAAGGTAAGGGCGTACGTCTTTTTCAAGGGAAGGTCAATTCTCTTCAAGGAACAGGGAGAGAAGCTGCTGGCAAGGTTTGTCAGTGATCTCGAGGAGTATGGAAAGGTAGACCAGACACCAAGGCTGGAAGGAAAGAGGATGATAATCATCCTTTCGCCGAAGAAGAAGAAATAGTTTTTTATACATATATATACAAGATGCCAAAAGTGAAAACAAATCCGGGTGCAAAGAAGAGATTTTCTTTGACCGGTACAGGTAAGATCAAGCGTAAGCATGCTTACAAGAGCCATATCCTTACCAAGAAGTCAACCAAGCGCAAGAGAAATCTTACGTATGACGGACTGGTGAGTAAGGCTGACGAAAAGAACGTAAAGCTTCTGCTCGGACTGAAGTAGTGTTTACCGCCTGTCAGGGAGTTAATCAACAGAATTATTAACCGGGGTGTGAAGCATAAAAGACCTGCAGAGGCGCTTACATCCGAAAAAGAGAAAACAAAATGCCAAGAGCAACAAACGCACCAGCATCGAAGGCAAGAAGGAAGAAGATCTTAAAACAGACAAAGGGGTATTTTGGCAACAATGCTAACGTCTATACCGTTGCCAAGAACGTACTTGAAAAAGGTCTTGCCTATTCTTACCGTGACCGTAAAGACAAGAAAGGCCAGTTCCGCGCACTGTGGATCCAGAGGATCAACGCCGGGGCTCGTCTTCACGGAATGAGTTACTCACAGTTTATCGGCGGGCTTGAGAAGAAGGGTATCTCCCTTAACCGCAAGACCCTGGCCGATCTGGCAATGAATCACCCGGAAGCCTTCAAGGCAATCGTGGATAAAGTCAAGGAGTAAGAAAAAGCGGGCTGCGGCCCGCTTTTTTTATTGTCTATTGCCAATCTGCGATTGTCGGATCAAATCGTAAATCGTAAATCGCAAATCATCTCTTGGCTCCCTTGAAGAATCTTTTAAATCTTATCTTTTTGAAGCCCTGTGCCTCTTTGTCAACAGAGAGCCAGACCAGCACCGGGCGGCCCACTATGTGATCTTCAGGCACAAAGCCCCAGAAGCGTGAGTCAGCTGAATCATGCCGGTTATCGCCCATCATCCAGTAGTAATCCATCTTGAATGTGTAACTGTCGGCCGGTACCCCGTTGATATAAATCACCGTGTCACGTATCTCAAGGTCATTCTCCTCGTAGATATCTATTACAGAGGTATAGAAGCTGATGTTGGTCATATCAAGTTTCACCGTGGTTCCCCTTTTCGGAATCCAGAGAGGCCCGAAGTGGTCCTCATTCCACTTGTACTGAGGATCATGCGGAAAAACCGACGGGGAATATTCACCCGGCCTTCGATAGTCAGCCTCAATACCTGTCACATTGGCAAAGCCTGAAATAAGTTCGGCATTCTTCAGGGTCATCGGGAGCCTGTAAACAGTTCCTGATAGCATCAGCGACTGGTCAGACTTTGATATCCCCATTCTTTCAAAGGCTTTCGGGTTGATGCGGGTACCATTGGTGCGGACATAGTAGGATGTCTGTTGCGAATCATGCACCGGAGCTTCTGTACCGTTGACATACAGTGTTCCTCCGATGATCCTGACTGTGTCTCCGGGAATACCAACACATCTCTTTACGTAGTTATCACGTCTGTCAACAGGTCTGTTGATAACTGTATACTCATTCCATATCATCTGCCGGGCCCGGCTGTAATATTCTTCCTTGCTCTTCAACGGCCTCCCCGCCCTGATGTCTTCCTTGGTAAGCACTTCAATGCGGTCACGAAGAATTTCGTAATAGCTTATTGCCTGCTGTTCAAGACAAACAGTATCTCCCGCGGGAAAGTTGAAGACAACTATATCATCATTCTTCACATGCCCGAATCCCTTGAGTCTCTTGTATTTCCAGTGAACAAGATCAGACCATGATTTGCCTTTGCCCCCGGTAAGCGGCAAAGTATGTGAGGTGAATGGGAAGGCAATTGGGGTATTGGGCATTCTGGGTCCGTATGCCACCTTGCTTACAGCAAGATGATCACCCACCAGCAGGGTCTTTTCCATTGAGGGGGTGGGAATGCGGTAATTCTGGAACAGGAAGATATTTATAAGTGTCACGGCAATCACGGCAAAAATCAATGCATCAAGCCATTCTATAAGTGTGCTGTTCTTGCCGTTCCGTTTTTTCCAGAACGCCCAGTTAACCTTTTTGCTGACGTAGATGTCAAACACTATCGGGAGACCGAGCAGAAGCCAGTAGTTGCCCACCCAGATGACCCACAGCAGGTACAGTACGCCTGCCACGCCAAACTTGAAGTATTTGTTCCGCAGAAGTTCTTTCATCTTTGATTCTTTTCGGTGTGCAAATCTACTATAATAAATTTAAAATTGCTGCCGTCACCGGGCACCCTGTGCAATCAGATGATTTTTTCCGACATCTCCCGGCCGCATCCTTTGGTTACCGCCGGTCAGTCAGGAGATGTACGGCCGGGTATGGTATCATTCCTCCTTTTCTGCCCGCAGCTTAATTTTTGCTGTCCTGTCAAGGTCCCTTGCGTAATAGCGTGAACCGGTATAGAACAGTATGGCTCCCAGCAGCAGCATGAATGGCAGGAGCGCCATGGCAGTCTTTATATCATAGAGATCATACAATCTGCCTATAACAAGGGGTGCTGTGGAAGCTCCAAGCAGGTTCTGCACCACTACTGCCACCGCGTAAGACATAGCCCTCATACCTGCGTGGATAACATCCTGGGTGACAGCGGCAGCTGCCGGGACAAAGGCCGTGACAGTGACCCCCATCAACAGGAAGAAGACATACTGTAGTGTACCCGTAGTCAGCCAGAGGGCTATCAGCAGAAATATGGCAGCGAGTACCGAGGTGATTGTAGGGAAGAGCAGGCGCGCATTGATATTTGACTTGCGCCACCTGTCCGTTATTATTCCTCCCACGGGTGCCCCCACTATTGCCAGGACCATTACTGCGCTGGCCATTGTCCCTGCCTTCTCGGCCGGGATACCGCGGGTAACATGAAAGTAGGTTGAGAGCCACGTTATCAGTGAAGTGGTAACAAAAACCACTGCTGCAAAACCGAAATAGGTAAAGATCAGAGAAGGTCTTGAGATGAACTCCCTGAACATGTCCATCTTCTTCATCTTCACCTTCATGTTGTTACTGTCCGTGAACGAGAGATCAACAGTTTTATAGTCTTTGACAAAGAAGAAGAGTATGGCCACTATCAAGCCCGGCAATGCCACTATCCCGAAGGCATGTTTCCATCCCAGCCTGGTGGCTATTATACCTCCTAACAGAACACCTATTGCTGTTCCAAGGGGTATTGATGCATTCCACAGGCCCATCATCTTTGACCTTTTGCCCTCGGGGTAGAGTCCTGAAATGACTGCACTTCCTCCCGGAGCATAACCGGCCTCCCCTATTCCTATCAGTGCCCTGGCCAGCACAAGTTGAACAAAGTTTCCTGTCAGTGCGCAAAGGGCTGTTGCAAGACTCCATAAGACAGCCATGATACCGATGGTCTTGGTGCGGTTCCAGCGGTCAACCAGAATGGAAACGGGGAATGTGAGCAGCACTATGGCCCAGTAGACAGCCGAGACAAGCAATCCACTCTGTGTGTGAGTGATACCCAGGTCCTGCTCAATGTGCACGAACATTGAAGTGACAATCATCCTGTCTATGTAGTCAAACATATAGAGCAGGAAGAGAAGAATGAAAACGTAGTTGGTGTATCCCTTTGAATAGAGATACCCGGCGGGAATTACCTTATTTTTCATGGGTGTACCTATTGGAGTTTCTGTTCACAGGTTAATGAGCATCTAAAGTAATGTCTATTTTTTTATCTTTCGCCTGTTTTATGAAAATCGTTGTAATGAAAAATACAATAGTAATGTTTTTTGCGCTCGTGACAGTGTGTGCTTCCGGGTGCAGGCAGTCAGAAAAGGCTGATCTTGTCATCTCCGGCGGAAAGGTCTTCACTGTGGATGAGTCGGAACCTGAGGCTGCCGCGGTAGCAATAAAGGGCAACAGGATCATAGCTGTTGGCACTGATAAAGAGATCAGCAGGTATATTGACCCGGCCACAACAAAGGTCATTGATGCAGCCGGGAGAACTGTTCTTCCGGGATTCAATGATGCCCACGCTCATTTCGGGCCTGTTGATCCCGACTATATTGAATTAAGGTATGTCACTGATCCGGCAGTAATCACTCACAGGGTGAAGGAGCAGGTGTCACGGTCGCAAAAGGGTCAGCTGATCTATGGCGGTCACTGGGAGCATGAGATGTTCACCACGCGTGAATGGCCGACGAAGGCGCTCATTGACGGCGTTTCCCCTGATAATCCAGTGGTGTTGCGCCGCACAGACGGCCACAGTGCCCTGGTGAACAGTTATGTGCTCAGGAGATCAGGGATAACCAGGGGAACTCCAGATCCGTTTGGGGGTGAGATCATGCGTGACCCCGTGACTGGTGAGCCCACCGGCATACTTAAGGAGAGCGCCATGGCACTTATCAGGACCGGAGCAGTGCAGGCAGACAGGAGTGCAGATGAGGAGAGAGAGAGGGAGTGGCGCGGTTACCTGCTGGCACTGGACCAGGCGGTATCATATGGCATTACAAGTATACAGATACCAGGCAGCGCTGATTTTGCAATGTATGACTCCATCATGGCCCTCGGGAAGCTGACCTGCCGCATTGATATAGGAGGTGAGCTGACAGCTGATCCGGACCGCCTTAACATGTACGAGGAGCTGAGGCAGAAGTACCCTTCGTCAGGTGACTGGATCAGGTTCGGTTTCCTTAAGGACTTCATGGATGGGACACTGGGTTCCGCCACGGCAATGATGTTTGAACCTTTTAATGACGAACCGGACAAAAGCGGCCTTCCCCAGATGAGCTACGAGGAGCTGGAGGCCAGGGTACTGGAGGCTGACAGAAGAGGTTTCCAGATCGGCATCCATGCCATTGGTCCCATGGCCAACAACTGGATACTGAATGCCTACGGGAAAGCCCGTGAGGTAAACGGTGTCCGCGACAGTCGCCACAGGTCTGAGCATGCGCAGATACTTATTGAGGAGGATATTCCCCGCTTTGGTGCGCTGGGCGTTATTGCCTCTATGCAGCCGACTCACTGCATCACTGACAAACGGTTTGCCGAGAAGCGTATAGGCACAGAACGAAGCCGTTGGGCGTATGCATGGAAGAGTCTGGCTGACAACGGTGCGCAGCTGGCGTTTGGAACAGATTACTCGGTGGAGCCCCTGAATCCTATGGAAGGCTTATATGCATCGGTAACCCGCAAGGACCGTGGAGGGGAAGAGGGTGATGGCTGGTTTCCCATGGAGAAGATCACGATGGGAAAGGCAATAGAATACTATACCCTCGGCTCTGCCTTTGCACAGTTCATGGAAGACAGGAAAGGGATGATCAGGAAGGGCTATTTAGCAGACATAACCATCCTCTCAGAAAATATCTTCAATACCCCTGAGGAGATGATTATGTCAGTAAGAGCAGATTATACTATCGTTGACGGAAAGATCGTCTACGAGAGGAAATAGTTTTCAGGCTTTCGTCTGGTCGTCCACCGTTGCACCGGGAGCGTTCTTTTTTACAGAAGCAATGCCGTTGTCACAGCTGGCTTGTGATTCGTACATCTCGCTCTTGCCTATCACCTGGCCATTGCCAGCCTTAAGGGTGAAATATACTTTGCCGTTCTTGGCCACCTTTGGATCAAACCTCTTGACATCAGCAGCATTCTTCATCACGGATTTGACACCATTCATGCATGAAGGCTTTGATGAATAGCCCTCGCTGGTAAGTATAACCTGGCCATTGCCGGCAAGCAGATTAAACTGGAACTCACCGTTTTTCCTTTTTGAGATAACAAATTTTCCCATGTTCTAAATTTTTGTTGTTGGTTAATTTCGACTTGTCGTTTCCAAATATACAAAAAAACTATATTAGATTTACCAAACGCGAATTTTATGAGAATTGACATAATAACAGCACTTCCCGGGCTTCTGCGCAGTCCGTTTGATGATTCAATCATCAGGCGGGCCCGTGAGAAGGGCATTGCTGAGATAAACCTCATCAACCTGCGTGATTATGCAACTGACAGGCACAGGAGTATTGATGATTATCCTTTTGGCGGCGGCGCCGGGATGGTGATGATGATAGAGCCGGTATATAACTGCATCACCCATCTCACCTCACAGAGAACATATGATGAGATCATCTACACCTCGCCTGACGGGCAGCGCTTTAACCAGTCATTGGCAAATGAACTCTCAATGAAGGAGAACATCATAATCCTTGCCGGTCACTACAAGGGCATAGACCAGCGCATCAGGGATCATCTTGTCACCCGTGAGATTTCTGTCGGCGATTATGTACTTACCGGCGGTGAACTGCCTGCTGCCATCATCACAGATGCCGTTGTGAGGCTGCTGCCCGGAGCCATGTCAGATTCAGAATCGGCTCTTTCGGACTCTTTCCAGGACGGTCTCCTGGCGCCGCCGCAATACACCCGACCGGCTGAGTTCATGGGGTGGAAGGTGCCTGACATACTTCTTGGAGGCAACACTCCGGAGATAGAAAAGTGGCGTTTTGAGCAATCGCTCAGCCGAACCCGTGACAGAAGGCCTGATCTGCTGGGTGATGAAGAAAGCTGATACCTGCCTTTCTTTTTGTCGAAAAAGGTTTGTATCATTGCCTCACTCAGACAGCAGTTAAAACCAAAAAGAAATAAAAATTTGAGCTATGAAACCTCATGATTACATTGAAAGAGAAGAGAAGTACGGAGCGCACAACTATCATCCACTGCCAGTTGTTCTTGACAGGGGTGAAGGTCCTTTTGTGTGGGATGTTGAAGGGAAACGTTACTATGACTTCCTTTCGGCATATTCGGCTGTAAACCAGGGTCATTGTCATCCGAAGATAATCGGAGCGCTGACTGAGCAGGCCGGAAAGCTCACACTCACCTCGCGGGCTTTTTTCAATTCGGTACTCGGTGAGTATGAGGAGTTTATCACTAAGTACTTCGGTTATGACAAGGTGCTGCCGATGAACAGTGGCGCCGAGGGTGACGAGACCGCTCTCAAGCTCTGCCGCAAGTGGGCCTACCTGGTGAAGGGAATAAAGGAGGACCGGGCAAAGATCATTGTCTGTGAAGGCAACTTCCATGGCCGTACAATAACCATTGTATCCATGTCCACTGACCCGGATGCACGCAAGGATTACGGTCCTTTCACTCCCGGTTTCATTACCATTCCCTATAATGATATTCCGGCACTTGAGAAAGAGCTGGCTGACCCTGATGTTGCCGGTTTCCTTGTTGAGCCCATCCAGGGCGAAGCAGGGGTCTTTGTGCCTGATGAAGGGTATATCAAAAAGGCTTATGATCTATGCAAGAAGCACAATGTGCTCTTCATTGCTGACGAGGTACAGACGGGCATAGCCCGTACCGGCAAGCTCCTGGCCTGCGAGCATGAGGGTGTAAGACCTGACATACTCATCCTGGGCAAGGCCCTCTCCGGAGGCGTACTGCCGGTATCCGCCGTACTGGCCGATGATGATATTATGATGACAATCAAGCCTGGCGAGCATGGCTCAACCTTCGGAGGCAATCCGTTGGCATGCAAGGTGGCTATTGCAGCACTGGAGGTGATACGTGATGAGAAACTGGCAGAGAAGGCAGAGAGGCTGGGAAAGATATTCCGTGATGAGATGAAGGTATTCAAGTCAGACATGATAGAGCTGGTACGTGGCAAGGGATTGCTGAACGCCATAGTCATAAGGCCGAAAAACGGCAAGGAGGCGTGGGATGTATGTCTTGCCATGAAGGAGCTGGGTGTTCTGGCCAAGCCGACCCACGGGCATATCATCCGCTTTGCCCCTCCGCTGGTTATCACGGAGGAGCAGCTGCGAGATGCCATATCACTGATAAAGAAAGCGATAATTCAGTTTGACTGACAATCAAGCGCTGCGGGCGGAGTGAAGGATGTCACTCCGCCCGGCGCGGCAATTCCAATAAGGCTGATCATAATGAAAAATTTCCTTTTCTGGACCCTAGCAGTAATCATTACTGTTGCTGCCGCAATGTACCAGAGGATGACGGGTCCCACCTATCCGCTGCGTACATCAGCTGTCCTGGAAGGCACGGAATATCCATTCGCGCTTAAGCGCAGTCAGACCAATACTCATCCCTGCATGATAAAGCTGGAGATACCTGAGGAGATATCAGGGACATTATGGTTCCGCCGTTTCAAAACGGGTGATGAGTGGAGTGCGGCGGAGATGAAGCATGACGGCAAACATCTTTCCGGAGAGCTTCCCTCCCAGCCTGCCGCCGGCAAGCTGGAATATTATGTCATACTCAGGAGTGTGTCAGGAGCTGAGATGCCGGTGATGAAGGATAAACCGGTGGTGATAAGGTTCAAGGGCAATGTGCCTGCCGTGATAATGATCCCACACATTCTGATAATGTTTTTTGCCATGCTGCTGTCTAACCTTGCCGGCATAACCGCTGTAGCAGGGTCAGATAAACAGAGGAGATACGGCCGTCTGGCCCTCTGGTTTCTCCTGGCGGGAGGGATGGTGCTTGGCCCCCTTGTGCAGAAATATGCTTTCGGCGATCTATGGACCGGCATTCCCTTCGGATGGGATCTGACTGACAATAAAACACTTATTGCAGTTGTTTTCTGGATTGCAGCAGTTGTAATGAACCACAGGCGCCAAAGACCGGCATACACCATTATCGCAGCAGTCATCCTGCTGCTGGTATACTCCATCCCGCACAGTCTGTTTGGGTCTGAACTTGACTATGTTACCGGTACGGTAACACAGGGATAAAAAACTTTTCTTCCTCTTCCTGCTTTTTTTTACCTTGGATGCAGCATTCACCCACCACTGCCGTCATTGATATGAAGAGTTCAAATACGTGGGTGCGGCATCAAACATACTTAAACCGGATCTTTGGACAAAGATGGAAAATGTTGAAGCAGCATTCAAAAACATCCACCAGGACCTGATCGACGGTTGTCGTGCAGGAGACCAGCGGGCACAGTTTCAGGTTTACAAGCTTTACTATAAAGCGATGTACAACACGAGTCTGCGTATAGTGAATGATGACATGGAGGCTGAAGATGTGATGCAGGAAGCGTTCCTCTCAGCCTTCGAGAAGATAAACACCTACTCGGGCACCGTCAGCTTCGGCGCATGGCTGAAGCGAATAGTGGTCAACAGATCACTTGACGCCCTGGGGAAAAGGAAGGCGATCTTTGAAGAAATTGAAAGTCATGTAGGGATCAGGGACGACAGCACTGACGACGAGGCATACAGAGAAGATGTGGATGCCCGCGTTGAAGAGGTCAAGGCCGCCATCAACCGGCTTCCCGAAGGATACCGTGTGATACTCTCTCTCTATCTAATTGAGGGTTATGACCACGATGAGATAGCAGAGATGCTCAACATTTCAAGCAGCACCTCAAGATCACAGCTCTCGAGGGCAAAGCAGAAACTGGTGAGTGAACTTAAGAACAGAAAAACTTTTGAAGTATGAACAGAATTGAAGATATAATCAAAAGGGGCAGGAGTGAATTTGACGACCGTGAGCCGTCTGACGGTCACTTCGAGAGATTCAGCTTTAAGCTTGCCACAAGGCTTCACTCAGGTGCAGTCAAGAGAAGCATAATACCGCATCTGCTCAAGGCTGCCGTGGTGACACTGCTGATCACCCTTTCATCACTCTGGACCTTTGATCACTTCGTCAGGCCCAACCTGAAGAGGACTATGACTCTCAGCGAGGTTTCCCCGGAATACCGTGAGGTAGAGAGATACTACGTGCAGCAGGTCAACCTGATGGAAAATGAATTCTCATCACTTGACCTCTCCAATCCAGAGCAGAAAGAGGCCCTGTTGCAGGAGATGGCATCAATGGACTCCGTCTACAGGGATTTGCAGAAGGAGCTCAGGGCTAATCCCAATGACCAGCGCATTATTGACGCAATGATAAAACACTACCAGACAAAACTTGAAGTAATGAGTTATATACTTGACCAGCTCAAAGAGATAAAAGCAGAAACCGCAAATCCAGTCAGCCATGAAAACGTTGTTTACTAACAAGCGGGTGACCCTGTTCGCAGCATTGCTCTGCGCAGTCACCCTGTCCGCATCGGCAGAAGAGGTAAAGAAAGAGTATCACCGTGAGATGGTTCCCACAGATAACTCCACATTAACGGTTATCAATAAATTCGGATCGGTGGTTACCGAGACATGGGACAGAAACAATATAGTCATCGATGTCACCGTGAAGATCGAGCATTCCTCTGCTGACCGTGCCAGGAGACTCCTGGAAATGATAACTGTTGAATTTACCGAGTCAGGAGGCAACCTGAAAGCCGAAACCATTTTCAGTAAGGATTTTTCATCAATAAGCTGGAAGGGATCAAACAACAATTTCAGCATCAATTACATCATCAAGATGCCTGCCCGGGTTAACCTTGACGTAAGCAACAGGTACGGGAACATCGTTCTTGATGAGCATTCCGGCCATTCGGTGGTAAATGTCAAGTATGGCGATCTGACGGCAAACAAGCTTACCAGGGGCAATGATAAACCCCTCAACACCATCATTGTGGCATACGGCAAGGCCACAGTATATGAGCTTGGCTGGGCTGAGATCAATACGAGGTATGTGGGCATGTTCAGCATTGATAGGGCACAGGCTCTGCTGGTAGACAGCAAGTACTCAAAGGTGTCGATAGGCGAGGTCAGCTCACTGGTGACTGACAGCAAGTATGACGGTTATTCTGTGGGTACAGCCAATAACATTGTTGCCATGGGCGGTTATACTGATTTCAGGTTCAAGAGGGTGAACAGGAAGCTGGAGGTGGAAACCAAGTATGGTAACCTGACAGTTGACGCAATCCCCTCAGAATTTGAATCTGTAAAAGTAAAGGCGGGCTACTGCGCAGTGAAACTGGGTATTGCTTCGGGTTCATGCTACAGGCTTGATGCCAGAACTTCTTACGGGAGTCTGAAGCTGGATGACAGTAATTTCTCGCCTGACAGAAGGATACAGGGCAACACATCCACCGAGATGTCCGGCAAGGTGGGACACTGTTCCAATCCGCGGTCAGAGGTGGTCATCAGCACATCATACGGTTCGGTCAGGATAGACTGATTATCCGGTTTACCTGGAAGGTTAGCGGGGTGATTCCCCGGCGCAGCCTGACCGTCAGTGAAAAGCAATAAAGTATGCGGCGCCCCTGTATGGAGCGCCGCATACTTTTTATTGACAGATTTCAATTGTCACCTCCGGCCGCACCGGTGGCGGAAAAGTTCAGCTGTTAGAGACTGTCAGGCTCATCGGAATAGATAAAGACCCCGGTTTTTCCATCGGCAGTCCTGTAGCCGCGGTACATTCCTTCAGTATTGAATGGCATGCTGATATTCCCTGTGCCGTCTACCGAGATGACGCCTCCCCTGCCTCCCGCCTTTACCAGCTTCTCATTGATGACCTCCCTGGCTGCCTCATCCAGAGTCAGTCCTTTATATTCCATCAGTGCAGAGATATCATGTGCCACCGTATATCTTATAAAAAACTCTCCGTGGCCTGTGGCTGACACCGCACATGTAGCGTTGTTAGCGTATGTCCCTGCTCCTATCACCGGGGCGTCGCCGATGCGGTTATACCGTTTGTTGGTCATCCCGCCGGTGGAGGTTCCTGCTGCCAGGTCGCCGTTCATGTCAAGGGCCACGCATCCCACGGTTCCGTGTTTTTCTCTCTCCAGCATGCGCTTGAACTCCCTGAAGCGCGACTCCTCTCTGAAGTAAGATGGATCAACTATCTCCAGTCCTTTCTCTGCTGCAAACTCAGATGCTCCCTTGCCAGTGAGCATGACGTGGGGAGATTTTTCCATGACGGTGCGTGCAGCAGTTATGGGGTTACGTATGTCGGTCACTCCGGCCACGGCGCCGGCGGCGAGGTTGCTGCCGTCCATGACAGAGGCGTCAAGCTCATTGCTGCCCTCGTGGGTAAAGACTGCGCCTTTGCCCGCGTTGAAGAGAGGCGAGTCTTCCATCATTCTGACAGCCCGCTCCACGGCGTCAAGGGCCGAGCCGCCGGCGCTGAGCACGGCGGCGCCGCTGTCAATGACTGCCTGAAGCACCCTCCTGTATTCTGCCTCTGCCTCGGCAGACATACGCTCACGGGTGATGGTGCCGGCGCCGCCATGAACCACAATTGCCCAGGGTGACCCTGCCCGCGGTAGCAGCAGGTCTATCTCCATGACAGCCTTGATGGCGCGGTCAGAAAAATAGTCGCATCCGGGGAAGATTGAGAACCGGCCGGCACCCTCATAATTGTCCTTGTCAATAATCAAGACCTCCTGCTGGTCATTACGGTTAACTATCTCACTCAGGGTGAAGGCTGCACGGTAACCGTCAAGCCCGGCAATAACCACCATGCCCTTCTGCAGCACCTCAGGAGTAAGCATGTAGTAATCCTTGATCAGCTCATTAAGCATGGCTCCGGTAAAGGGTGTTGTGCCATGGATACCCCTGCCGCGACCGTAGAACACTGTATGATATGTCTGACTGTCCATCCCTTCAGGCAGCTCCGTCAGTATGTCACGCTGCTTGCCATTGACGCAGAGCCGCATTGTCTCCGAAAACATGGGAGACATTCCCTGGTTGATCAGATAACGGCTGTCAAGTGACCTGACAGTGATCTTTACCGGGTTGCTGATGTTGCGCGAGGTGACCAGGTCATTGCCGGCAACAACCTTCGTTTCTGTCGGCAGCGGCCACAGATCCTTTGACTTGGAAGGAACAATGCGCGCTACGGAGGTGGCTATAAGCAGTCTGTGTCGGTTGTTTGGGTAGTATATCTCTCCCCACGAGAAGAGCGCTGTCTCTCCACGGTCATTGGTTATCTCAACATACAGGTCAATGATCGGCGGGAATTCAGCTTCGTTCTTCTTCTTCAGCACAATCCTGTTAAGGATGTCATAGACTGAATAGCCATCATAACGATATGCACCGGTGAATCCAACCTGACCGTCATTGAGGGTTGTCTCCTTGACCGTGATGCTGTGTTTCGGCAGACGGGTTATGTCAATGGTCACATCCTTCAGCACCTCGCCGGTAACAAGTATCTTTTTGGCGCCCTTAAGCTGCATTGTGGGCTCATCATCGTAAAAATCATTTGTCTGCCCTGTGGCCGGAAGCATCATCAGCATCATCAGGGCGGGGAAAAGCAGTGTCAGTTTTTTCATGATTCATCTATTTCGTTATGCAAATCTATTCATTTCGCAATACGGACAAAATGATATTATACATGTTCGGGTGACTGCCGGACTTTATTCAGGCTGTACCTCTGTCTCCATAAGTCTTATCGGAGTGAAGCGGAGATCCCGACCGTGAGGTCAGGACGGTTGGGCCAGATTTCCCGGTCAGCCATGCCTCTGTCTGGTACTCCGGGGTTCGGTTTCAGCATACAGCAGTCAGATATCCAGCTCCACCAGTGTTATCCCCGCCCCGCCGCGGTCAACATGTTCATCCATGGTGTTTTTCACCGCCCCGGTTGACCCAAGGTACTGCCTGATCATCTGTCTGAGTATCCCATTCCCCTTGCCGTGCAGTATGCGCAGGTTCCGGTACTGGATCATAAGGGCGGTGTCAATGAACTCCTGCACCACCTGCAGCGCCTCTTCGGTGCGCATGCCGCGTACGTCTATCTCCGGGTTGAACTGGTTGCGGCGGGCAGTAAGTGACCAGTCGACCTTCTGCTGCCTGATGCCGGCTGATGTGGTCTTTCTCTGCTCCTCTCCGGTGACCGGTTCGGTCATGCTGATATCGACATTCATCTTCAGGCTTCCGGAGATGACCTGTATTTTCCTGCCGCGTATCTCAGTCACCTGGGCTACCGTATCGGTACCGGTGATCTTTACGTAGTCGCCCGGAGCCAGGGATCCCTTTTTCTTTATAACCGGTTGCGGCGTCTCCTTATTTGCAGTTATTCTTTTGACAATGCTTGCCGCTGGTGTATCTATCCTGCGTTTTGCCACGAGGGGGATTTCAGCATGTTTTTCCTCCTTTTCGAGGTGTTCACGGAAAGTGTCGAGCTCCTCCCGCACCTCCTTTGTCTTCTCCTTCTCTGCCTGCGCCTCGCGGATGGTCCGAATGGTGTTTTCAATCATCCTGTTGGTATCGCGAAGCATCTCTTCTGCTTTAGTCTTCGCCTGGCTGATGATCTCCTTCTTTTGGGTTTTTATATCCCCCAACTGGGTCTCGTAGGTGGATATGAGCTCCTCAAGTCTCTTCTCGTGGCGGCGCACTGCCTCGCGTTTCTTCTCCCAGTAGCGTTTGTCTCTTGCAATCTCCCTCAGGTTGCGGTCGAAGTCGACATTCCCCTCTCCCGCCCTTGCAGCAGCGTCTGCAAGTATCTCTTTAGGCAGCCCGATCTTGTTTGCTATCTCGAAGGCGAACGAGCTTCCCGGCTTTCCCTGATCAAGGCGGAAGAGTGGCTGCATCAGCTGGTTATCAAAAGCCATGGCTCCGTTACTGATGCCCTCCTGTGATGTTGCGAAGTGCTTAAGGTTGGTATAATGGGTTGTTATCACCCCATAGGCTCCTCTCCTGTTCAGTTCAGCCAGTATTGCTTCTGCCAGGGCGCCTCCGATGACAGGCTCCGTCCCGGTGCCAAACTCGTCAATCATCACCAGCGACAGATCATCGGCGTATCTGAGCATCTGTTTCATATTGATAAGGTGTGAGCTGTAGGTGCTGAGATCATTCTCCAGGCTCTGTTCGTCGCCTATATCAATAAAAAACCGGCCGAAGATACCTGTCTCGGTGCCTTCGCCAACAGGGATGGTCATGCCGCACTGAAGCATGTACTGTATGAGCGCTACCGTTTTGAGGCACACTGACTTACCTCCTGCATTGGGTCCTGAGATGACGACTATCCGCTCCTTACTGTCGATGGTGATAGTCAACGGCACCACCTCCCTGCCGGGGGTACGTGCAAAGGCGAGGGTGAGCAGTGGATGCCGGGCATTTACCCAGCGCAGGTGTGGTGTTGTGGCAATGGAGGGCATGATGCACCTCAGCCTGTTGCCAAAAAGGGCTTTGGCCCTGATAAAGTCTATCTCTGCCAGAAATCCGCAGTTCTCCTCAAGGTCATCTATGTATGGCCGTAATGTATCAGCAAGAGCTGTGAGTATGCGGACTATCTCACGTTTCTCCTGGTGTTCCAGCTCTGTGATCTCGTTATTCAGTTCAACCACTTCTGCCGGCTCTATGAATACCGTTTTCCCGGTTGCTGATTCATCATGCACAAATCCTTTTATGCCTCTCTTGTTGGATGCACTTACGGGGATCACACCCCTTCCATTGCGAACAGCCACAGTTATGTCGCGCTCCACTATGCCGTCAGCCTGGGCCTGGCGTAGCACTGCATGCAGTTTCCTCACTGCTGCAAGGGTTTTTGATGCCAGCCCGGCGCGAATGGTCTTCAGGGCCGGAGAGGCACCGTCACGGACCTTACCCTCCTTATCGATAATACGGTCAATAGCCTCAGTAACAAATGGATAGTGGACTACCTTCCCGGCCAGTTCTGTCAGCAGCGGGTAACGGCCATCCTTCCTGTTCTTAAAGAAACCAATGATCCGTCTTATGGTATCCAGCGAACCACGCAGTGCAACCACTTCCTCAAGCTCCGGGAATATACCCTCTACCCTGAGCTTTTCCAGCGTTTCATAGGGGTCATTGTAGTTCTCTGACGGAAACTGCTCGCCATTGACAAGGATCTGCTGGAACTCAGCTGTACGGGAGACTATCTCCCTTACCTCATCCGCACTGAAGGCTGCCTGCATTGCAGTAACCTTCCGGATGCCAGCCGTGCTAAGGCAATTGGCAGTCAGCTGTTCCCTGATGCGATCAAAGCCGATTTTTGATTCGTATGTATCCGGATAGATCATCTGGTGGTCATCTCAGCACAAAAGTAAAGTTAATTAATGTTAATGCCACATAACCTTATAATTTATGACTATATATTTATTCCATCATAATCGAATAAACATGAGAATCCGTTTAGAAAAGTTCAGGATGATGCTGGTGGCATCGCTCCTGTTCGTGTTTGTCATTCCGGCTTCAGCCCAGGAGGTTACTGTTGATCTTGAGATGGTTTACAAGATCAGGCAGGAGGGTCAGCGCAACTCTGACATTGAGCGTCTGGCATATATTATGACTGATCTTGCAGGACCCCGTTTAACGGGCTCAGCCGGCCTTGACCGGGCCAATGAGATTGCCAGGGCCAGGCTTGCCGAATATGGTCTCTCCAATGTCCGTATTGAGGAGGTCGGCGACTTCAGTCGCGGTGGATGGGATTATTCAAAGGCATACGCCGCAATGGTTGTTCCCTACTACAACAATTTTTCTATTACGCCGGTGGCCTGGACATCCGGCACTGACGGCATTATCCGTGGTGAGGTGATCCTGGTGGACATCAGGACGATTGAAGACATAGAGAAGTATCGAGGTAAGCTGAAAGGCAAGATCATAATGGCTCCTTCAGGCAGCCAGTACGAAGTCAGTTTTGAGCCGTTGGCAAAGAGGCTTACCGACGATGATCTGGAACGTCTTGCAATGACAGATGTTTCCGGCAGGCCGTCGCGCAGGTACATGGGCGATTATATGGCTATGAGGGAGATGAGGAACAGGATAAATGAATTCATAATGGGTGAGGATGTACTTATGATAATGACGCAGGGCAATGCCTTCAACATACCCAGATCTTCAGGATCATCATATGATGGCAAGAGTACGCCTCCGGTGACAGAGATAAGTGTGCCAATGGAGGTTTATGGCCGCATGGAGAGGCTTATCCGCAACGGTGAGAAGGTGGAGGTGGAGGCTGAGATCAAGGCTGAATTCACTCCTGGCAAGAAGGTTTATAATGTCATTGCCGAGATCCCCGGTACCGATCCGAAACTGAAGGACCAGGTAGTGTTGCTGGGAGCGCACATCGACTCATGGCACGGTGGAACAGGCGCTGCTGACAATGCTTCCGGATGTATGGTCATGATGGAGGCACTGCGCATACTCAAGGCTATTGACGCCAAACCACGCAGGACCATCCGTGTGGCACTATGGGGCGGTGAAGAGCAGGGTCTGATCGGATCAAGGGGTTATGTATCAAAATACCTGTTTGACAGGGAGAAGAACGAAAAGAAGCCGGGGTTTGACAGATTCTCTGTTTATTTCAACATGGACAACGGTACCGGCCGTTACCGCGGCATCTACCTCCAGGAGAACAACCTTGTGAGGCCGTTGTTTGAGAAGTGGATGGAACCTGTAAAGGACATGGGTTTCAGCACCATAGCCATCAGGAATACCGGCGGCACCGACCACCAGAGTTTTGACGGCGTTGGTCTGCCGGGGTTCCAGTTCATCCAGGATGAGATAGATTACGGTCGCGGTTACCACACCCTGGCTGATACGCGGGAGCGTCTGCTTGTACCTGATCTGAGGCACAATGCAATAATAACAGCATGGCTGGCGTGGAATGCTGCCACCACTGACCAGCTTCTTCCCCGCAAGCCTGAGATGAAATCAACGCAACAGAGATCGCCCTTCGGGTTCTGATCTCCGATGCCTCCTCCCGGGGCTTCGGGTTTGGTGACAAGATTGTCAATGCAATGGTTCTGATGCAATAACTTAGGGTCATCAAGCTTACGGAACAATAGCCGCCGGGCAGGCTTCATAACTTAATGTTTTTCTATTCTGTTTGAAAAAGCAGAGGCTGACCGGTAAAAAGGTCAGCCTCTCTTGTTTTGTTGCAGCCGGGGTGATTGCCCTTTGCGGCTTGGATTATTGCCCCTGCTGTTATCAGGGTTATGGCCCTGTCAGTGCCCGGGTTATCGCCCCGCTGCCTCCTGGTTATTCCTTGATTCCTTCCAGGTCAAGCATGAATGCATACTCAAGGGCGGTGGTCTTAAGTCTTTCAAACCTGCCTGAAGCGCCACCGTGTCCAGCTACCATATTGACATCCATGATGAGGATATTGTCATCGGTCTTCATCTCCCGAAGTTTGGCAACCCACTTGGCGGGCTCCCAGTACTGCACCTGCGAATCCCAGTAACCGGTGGTGACAAGCATGTTGGGATAATCCTGTGCCTTTACCTGGTCATAGGGTGAGTATGAAAGCATGTAGTCATAATACTCCTGTTTGCGCGGATCGCCCCATTCGTCCCATTCGAAGGTGGTAAGAGGAATGGTTTCGTCAAGCATCGTGCTGACAACGTCAACGAATGGCACCTGTGCGACGATTCCGTTATAGAGTGCGGGTTCCATATTCGCGATGGCGCCCATAAGGAGACCGCCTGCGCTGCCGCCCATTGCATAGAGTTTCTCAGCCGAGGTGTACTTCTCATTGATAAGGTGCCGTGCGCAGTCATTGAAGTCGGTGAAGGAATTGATCTTCTTCAGCAGTTTGCCGTCCTCGTACCACTGGCGTCCCATCTCGCTGCCGCCCCTGATATGGGCGATGGCATAAACGAAGCCCCTGTCAAGAAGGCTTATGATTGTTGAGCGGAACCAGGGATCAGTTGATGAGCCGTAAGATCCATAGGCATAGAGCAGCATCGGTGCGGTGCCGTCCTGTGTGAATCCTCTGCGGTAAACCAGGGATACCGGCACCTGTGTACCGTCAGTGGCTGTTGCCCACAGGCGCTTCGACTCATAGTTATTTTTATCAAATCCACCCAGTACACTGTCTTGTTTCAGCAGTGTCTTTGTGCGGGAAGCCATGTCATAATTGTATACCGAGTTGGGAGTTGTCAGTGAGGAATAGCTGTATCTCAGCATAGTCGTATTTGCCTGTGGATTAACGTTTATCCCGGCGGTATATGTCTCCTCGCCGAAATCAAGGAAGTGCTCTGATTTGTCTGCCAGGTTGATGATCCTCAGGTTTGTAAGGCCTTTGATACGCTCATCAGCAACAAGGTAATTATCAAATACTTCAAAATTCACAAAGAGCACATCATCACGGTGAGGGATAACCTCTTTCCAGGCGCTCATTCCTGTCCTGCTTTCCAGGCATGACATAAGCTTGAAATTCTTTGCATCGTCAGAGTTGGTCCTTATATAGAATGTGCCGTTAAGATGGTCAATTGAATACTCATGGCCTACCTTACGCGGCTCGAATACCATTATCTTACCCCCAGGATCAGTTGCTTCAATCAGGCGCACCTCTGTTGTCAGGGTCTGGTTTGAAAATATTGTGATATACTTCTTGCTTTTTGTCTTGCCAAGATATACAGAGAAGGTCTCGTCATCCTCATTGAAGACCATTTTATCTTCAGAAGCAGGAGTCCCAAGTACATGTTTCATTACAGTTGCTGCTCTGAGTGTTTCGGGGTCTTTGTGCACATAGAAGATCGTTTTGTTATCAGCAGCCCAGACACTCTGACCGGTGGTATTGAGGATGTTGTCAGGAAGAAGTTCACCTGTGTTCAGATCCTTGAACTGCATCGTATATTGCCGGCGGCTGACATGGTCAATGCCATAAGCCAGGATATTGTTATCAGTTGAAACTGATGCACCGCCCACACCTGTATAGTCATGGCCTTCTGCCAGGAGGTTGACGTCAAGCATCACTTCGGGATTATCAGTGCCGTCCTTTTTCCTGTAGAGAACAGGGTATTCTTTGCCCGGGAAGTATTTGGTGTGGTACCAGTATCCGTTGTCAAGGTATGGAACGGTCTCATCGTCCTGCTTGATGCGTCCCTTGATCTCCTCAAAGAGTCTTTCCTGCTGAGGTTCTGTCTTTTTCATCAGGGCGTCAGCATAATTGTTTTCAGCATTGAGGTATGCCAGCACCTTAACCGTTTGCGAATCCGGTGTTTCAGCGTTTTTCTGCTCATCGCTGAGGCGCATCCAGAAGTAGTTGTCTACCCGTTCGTTGCCGTTGCTTTCAACAACGTAGGGGATTTTTTCAGCCACGGGGGGCTGGGGTTTCTTGCCGCATGATGTGATGGCGAGGGCCACGGCGGCGGTGAGTAGGAAAATTGTCTGTTTCATAAATGATTAATTTGTGTTATAATGTTGTGTTACAATTCTTGTTGGTCTACGACCAACTTTCAATGTATCCGGTTTTCCGGCATGGTCAATCAATGCCTGTAGGGCATTAAGAATTGTATACGCCTGTGTCCGAAAACCAGGAGGGGCGGGTGGGTGGGTCATGTCTGTTAATCGGGTAGGATGCGGCTCGCGCCGCAGTCCCCCCACACCACCGGGCGT
>CAZVLJ010000003.1:0-93710 GCA_964627825.1 uncultured Rikenella sp.
TTGATCACGGTGTTTCCTTTTTTCTATATTTGTTCCCATAGTTGGCCGGCAAATGACAGGATAACGACGGATCAATGACAAAACCTGACGATCAGATAATAGTCATCTTCGGAGGCAGGGGTGATCTGGCCACCAGGAAGATCATTCCTGCACTGTATGCTCTGCATAAACAGGGGCTCATGCCCGGCAGGTACAGGATACTGGCTACCGGAAGGAGCCAGGTGACAGATGAGGAGTATCGGCAAGAGGTCATGGCGGCAGCAGGGATAGACAAAGCCGATGCGAGAAAAGAATCTGTCAGGAAACATATCTCTGCATTTCACTATGCGGCCATTGATCCTTCTGTGCCCGGGGATTACCTTGTGCTGGAAGGGATACTTAAAAAGATGAGGAAAGAGAATACCATTCCGGGTAACACCCTTTTCTACCTCTCCCTGCCGCCTGAACTGTATGCTCAGATTACACGTAACCTGGCGGTACAAAAGATGAACCTGGAGATTGACGGATGGAAGAGGATGATCGTTGAAAAACCTTTCGGGTATGACTATGACAGCGCGGTAAGTCTCAATAATATACTGCATAAGCACTGGAAAGAGAGCCAACTGTACCGTATTGACCATTACCTTGGCAAGGAGACGGTACAAAATATACTTGTGACAAGATTCTCCAATGGTATCTTTGAGCCCCTCTGGAACAGAAACTATGTCCATCATGTTGAAATAACCTCATGTGAAAGCCTGGGAGTGGAGAAGCGGGGGGGCTATTATGAGGGAACAGGCGCCATGCGTGACATGATTCAGAATCATCTGCTCCATCTTGCCGGATTCATTGCAATGGAACCTCCCTCATCAATTGATGCAACATCAATCAGGAACGAGCTGGCCAAGGTCTTTGAATCACTGCGCCCCGTCAGACAGGAGGAGGCGTCAAAAGTTGCAATCAGGGGTCAGTATACAGGCGCACATGTCAGAGGCGAGTGGATGAAGGGGTATCGTGAAGAGGAGGGAGTCAGTCCGGAGTCACTTACAGAGACCTACGCGGCAATAAAATTCTATATTGACAACTGGCGGTGGGGAGGGGTTCCCTTCTACGTCAGGACCGGCAAACGGTTACCAACGAGGGTGACCGAGGCGGTGATACATTTCAAGCCAACGCCACACTACCTGTTTTCCGGCAAGTCGCCCTGCGAGGGCTGCAATCAGCTGATTATAAGAATTCAGCCAGATGAGGGGATACTTCTTAAATTTGGCATGAAGATACCGGGATCCGGATTCAACGTCAGGAACGTAAATATGGATTTTCACTATTCTGACCTTGCCGAAGGTCACATTCCGGAGGCTTATGAACGGCTTATCTATGACTGCATGAACGGAGATTCAACCCTTTACACCAGGTCTGATGCTGTTCTGGCAGCATGGAGATTCCTTAATCCGGTGCTTCAGGCCTGGATGAATGACAAATCAATACCGGTTTATGGGTATCCGGCAGGTACATGGGGGCCTGAGACAGCAGATTCCCTGATTGAAGAACCTGAGCTCACATGGCGTTATCCTTGTAAAAATCTTGCAGAGGATGGTGTTTTTTGCGAATTATAATTAGTTTTATATTCAGATTAGCTTCATCATGTCACATTCAGTCAGAGTGTTCCCCAACCGTGAAGCCCTGGCTCAAAGCTTTGCGGCAATCCTGATCAAAGACCTGGACCGAATAGAGCCTGATCATTACTACACCCTTGCCTTGTCCGGGGGTTCCACTCCGGAATATATCTTCCGCTTTATTTCTGATAATTATGCTGAAAGGATAAGCTGGGAAAAGATGCTTGTTTTCTGGGGTGATGAGCGCTGTGTTCCTCCTGATGATAAAGAGAGCAACTTCAGGATGGCTTATGAAAGCCTGTTGCAGAATGTGCCTCTTCCCGATGCGAATATCTTCAGGATACGCGGGGAGGATGATCCGGTAACAGAGGCCAGGCAGTATTCGGAGCTGGTTGCCGATATGGTTCCGCTCTACAGGGGCGTCCCGCAATTTGACATGATGCTCCTGGGCCTTGGTGATGACGGTCATATTGCATCAATCTTCCCTGACAGACCCGACCTCTTTACCAGCAATCAACTATTTGAGGTTGCATACAGACCTGATAAAAAGCAAAAAAGAATTACAGCTACAGGGAGGCTTATCAATAACTCTTCAAAAATCTATTATATTGTAACCGGGAAGGGGAAAGCCGCTATCGTGTCGGATATCATCGAAGGGAAGAGTGAATCTGAGCTCTATCCGGCATCTCATGTAATGCCGGATTCAGGACATCTGGTATGGATGCTTGATACAGGGGCCGCATCACTTCTCAGAACCTGAATGACTCAATAATCTGTTATATTCAGCATATGATTGCAGGAATTTTAAGAGAATCCGGAGATGAGAAGAGGGTTGCCCTCCTTCCGGGTGAAACAGCAGCAGCAATAAAACTCGGACTGAAGGTTATAGTGGAAGAGGGCGCCGGCACGGGTGCCTTTGCCTCCGATGATGATTACCGTGCTGCAGGAGCTTCAACAGCATCAAGAAGAGAGGTGATCTCAGGCGCAGACCTGCTCCTGACTGTCAATCCTCCCATGGATGATGATATCTCACTTTATAAAGAGGGACAGATGCTCTTCACTGTCCTTGACCCCGTTGCCAACAGAGAGTGGCTTGATAAAGCCCGACAGAGAGGATTGAGCGTAATGGCACTCGATCTGGTGCCGCGCATCACCCGTGCGCAGTCGATGGACATCCTCAGCTCCATGGCAACGGTTGCCGGCTATAAGGCTGTTATTGAATCAGCCTCGCTGTTGCCACGTTTCTTCCCGATGTTCATGTCGGCTGCCGGCACTATCAAGCCTGCCAGGGTACTTGTGCTGGGGGCAGGCGTGGCCGGGCTTCAGGCAATAGCAGTAGCACGCAAGCTGGGAGCAGTAGTGGAGGTATTCGATGTCAGGTCAGCGGTGAAGGAGGAGGTGAAAAGCCTCGGGGGTAAATTCATAGAAGTTGAAGGAGCCAGGGAGGATGCAGCAGCCGGAGGATATGCCGTTGAACAGAGTGAAGAATTCAAAAAGAAACAGCAGGAACTGATTCAGCAAAGAGCTGCTGCTGCTGATGTGATAATTGCAACAGCACAAATACCGGGCAGGAAAGCACCTGTGCTGGTGCTGAAGGAGACAGTGGCAAAAATGAAACCCGGCTCCGTCATCATTGATCTTGCAGCCTCAACAGGAGGCAACTGTGAACTGACCGGAAAGGACAGGGATGTGGTGGCCAACGGAGTGACCATAGCCGGAAGATCATACTATGCATCAGCCATGTCAGTTGATGCCAGCAGGATGTTTGGCAACAACCTGATAAACCTGCTCAGGATAATGACCGACGGTGAAGGGAATGTAAAACCTGATCCTGCTGATGAGATAGTGGCAGGGACAATGGCAGTAAGCGGCGGAGAATACCGCAGTCCCAGGGTAAAACAGTTGCTTGATATTAAACAGATCTGAAAATGGAAGGATTTCTCGATTTTTTTATGGCTAACAGGGGTATGATCTACATGGTTATACTATCTGTTTTTCTGGGCATTGAGGTGATAAGTCATGTGCCTGCAATACTACACACACCACTCATGTCAGGAGCAAACGCCATTCACGGCGTTGTGATCATCGGAGCCATCATAGTCATGGGACATGCCGAAACCACAGGTGCAATGATTCTCGGATTCCTTGCAGTGATACTGGGCACCCTGAACGTTGTGGGCGGCTTTGTGGTAACCGACCGAATGCTTGAGATGTTCAAGAAGAAGAAATAAGGAGTTATATTCCCCGACAGTTACAAACAACGGTCTCATGAACAACGTTATTAACTTTTCGGCAGGTATCTCCGTAATGGAGATTTCCTATATATTGGCATCGATATTATTCATACTTGGCCTTAAGATGCTCAGTCATCCTCTCACGGCCAGGCGGGGAAATATTCTGGCAGCCATAGGCATGATCATAGCTATTGCTGCAACAATTCTCTTCCATGAGAAGGAGGGCAAGCCCATTGGAAATATCGGCTGGATCCTGGGGGCGATGGTCATCGGTACAATTATAGGCTGGGTGATAGCCAGGAGGGTTAAGATGACTGCCATGCCTCAGCTGGTCTCTTTCTTTAACGGTATGGGCGGTGCTGCCGCTGCACTTATTTCGATGATGGAATTCCCGCATGTCAGCCAGGAGCTGATGATGAGATCAGGCATGGCCAACGGCCATGTGCTGGCCATCCTTCTCGGGCTGGTCATCGGGTCAGTCTCGTGGGCCGGCAGCATGATAGCCTTCGGCAAGCTTGATGGCAAAATAGGTGATCTGAGGATAAAGGCAATGAGGTATGTGAACATGACTATCCTTGCAGGAATCATTGGCTTCATTGTCTATATAATGACCCGTGATGTAGCCGCCTCTGCGGAGTTGACAAATCTCGTTATCATCCTTTTTGTTGTCTCTGTATTATACGGAGTGTTGTTTGTAATGCCCATAGGCGGTGCAGACATGCCTGTGGTGATCTCGCTGCTGAACAGCTTTACGGGCGTGGCCGCTGCCATGGGAGGTTTTCTGTATAACAACCAGGCGATGCTTACCGGAGGTATCCTGGTGGGCTCGGCGGGCACAATACTTACGATCCTGATGTGCAGGGCCATGAACAGGTCACTGCTGAACGTGATAATAGGCGTGTTCGGAGGAGGAGGAAGTGCCACGGAAGGCGCTGCCGGAACAATCAAGGAAATTACAGTATCTGATGCAGCCGTACTGCTGAGTTATTCAAAGAAGGTGGTGGTTGTTCCGGGATACGGACTTGCCGTCGCACAGGCGCAACATATATGCCATGAACTTGACAAGATGCTGGAGGAGAAAGGAGTGGAAGTGAAATATGCCATCCATCCGGTGGCTGGTCGAATGCCTGGCCATATGAATGTGCTCTTGGCCGAGGCTGATGTACCCTATGAACAGCTGGTTGAGAGTGATGAGATAAACCCGGACCTGCCCAACACAGATGTAATAGTTGTAATAGGAGCCAATGATGTTGTCAACCCGGCAGCAGAGGACGATCCCTCGAGCCCGATCTACGGAATGCCGATTGTCAGGGCCCGCGAGGCAAAGAACATCATAGTAATGAAGCGGGGCATGGGGAAGGGTTATGCCGCCATTGAGAACCTGCTATTCTACAATGACAAGACCCGCATGCTCTTCGGTGACGCCAAATCAACCCTCCAGGCGCTGGTGAGTGAGGTGAAATCGTTGTAAATAAGGCAGTAAACAGTCCTGGAGCCTCAACTACAAACTGCCGACTTTCTTACCTTGCTTGCTCCTCAATAACATCAGAGATATAGTCCCAGTATCTGAGGTGGAACTTCAGGCTCTTCCTGTCAAGCATTGAATGGAGGGTGGCAGGAGTGTCATCAGGTGCGAACCTGACAGGTGCACGGTCCTCATATAAGGCTGCCACCTCCGGGTGGAACTGCACAGAGAAAACATTCCGGTACCTGGTATGAACAATTCCTTCAATTATCTTTCCGTCGTCAGAGAGCGCCGTCACCTCAAAAGCCGGGGCAACATCCATGATTGCCTGATGATGATGGCTGTAAACAACCGGTTGCCACCTGCGCGGAACCTTTACCGTATTTCCGAAGAACCTGTTTCCCGTGAACCTTACAGGATGCATGCTGTGTCCCATTAATTCCTTGTCACCACTCACCTTCTCCCAGTAGTTGCGATGCAGGTTCCTGCGGTCAATCAGGACTGTTTTTCCCGGGCTGTGACTGTCATACACCTGTGCCGGAATATCCTGAATGAGCGTTCCGCCGGCAGCAACATTCATTGTCTGCAGTCCCAGGCAGAAGCCGCTAACCATGTATCCGGGGTTCTCCTCCAGGAGTGGTCTGAATGAGGCATTGCGGCTACCGCCAAGCAGATGAAAGAGGAAGCTGACCTCAAAATAATGCCTGCCCGGGTCACCGGTGACGGAATACCAGTTCTCCTGACCGTAAACCGCAGGCGGGATATCCTCACCGCCGAAAAAGAAAATGCCGACGGAGTTCATGAAAATCTTTCTGAAGTCATCACTGCATGGATTCTGTTTGTATACCATCTCCTCAGCCAGAGGACCCTTTACTTCATGCAGGTGAAAGCGGGTAAGACCGTTGGATGCGATATATTCCGCCGATTTGTCAAAATCGTATTTCTGGCTGGAATGATATACACCCACAAATTCAATATCATCAGGATCAGTCATAAGGACAGACCTGCCAAGCAGGAAGTTAACCGTGGCTATATTACCTTCGGTTGGATTTACGATTATCACATACTTTTTGTCCTTGCGGAATTCTTCCCTGAAGAAGTCCTGGGCCAATAATGATATTGACAGGCAGGCAACCGTTATGAACAGTAAGAGTCTTTTCATGGCATGCTTCATTTAGGCACAAATATAGTTTATTCACCAGTGATTTTTTCAGCAGGGGAGAGGTAGCCGGTTTTTGGATTAGCGGTATTGAATTCCGAGATCAGATCCCACACCGCAGGAACCTGCTTTTCGAGGCGATGCAGTACATCTTCTGGTATTGAGGTGCGGCTGAAAGGCACCACTTTCACATATTCCTGAATGTCGCCCGCCTTACGGCCGTATTTGTACCCGTAGGTAAAGGAGCCGTCATTTCTCAGCATTACCTCACTGTTGCGAAGATTTGGAACGCTGATATAGAATTCGCTGCCTTCACCGGTTCCCTCGTTTAAAAGTTGCCGGGAGGCCAGGTGTTTGTACAGCTGATCAGCAACCTCCACGGCGGGATTGACAATTATAAGGTCTTCCGCAATGTATGGCCTGTAAATATATTCCCCGTTCTCACTGTAGTCTCTCAGTCTGTTGAATTCACTCCTGAATGTATCGGTGAAGAAGGGATAGTGGGTACAGGCCAGTACTACTGAATTAAGAGGCAGTGCACCTTCAGTTTTCCTGATCTTTTCCATCAGTGATACTACATGGAAAGCTATATAGTTTTCAACAGAGTTGATCTGTATATTGTGTGGTGATGAGGAATCTCCTTCGAACAGGAGACCATTGTTTTCAGGATTGAAGTGATAGCGGTTCCATAATGCCATATCAATCTTCAGTTCCCCTTCAGCGTTGTCAGAAGGACCTTTGTAATCAGCACCGGGGGATGTAGCTTTCCTGTTAATGGCATCAGGGCTTTCGTCAATGGCTTCGGCTATGCCTATGCCGGCCTGCTGAAACACCTTAATCTCTTCTTCCTGGCCATCCTCCCTGTTTACAATCATTATTGCCTCCGGATATGCGCCGGATTTCACCGTTCCGTCAGTAGCCATCACCGCTATGCTGCCGGATTCACCGGGGGTGAAGTTGCCAAAGGCTCCCCTGGCCCCGGCGTCGATCACACCGATAACACCAAGATCTGATCCGGCCTCTTTTAGAAATCTCTTCACCGTGTCCAGACCGTAAGCAGTTGCCGTGTTACAGGCTATGACTATTGCTTTCACCGGTTTTTTGTCAGTCTGCGGCGAGGCCGACTCTCCGGATTGGTAGTATTTGCCTCCCAGCAGGAACTGGACATCCTTCATTACATGCTCAAGCAGGAGGTCGGTGTTGTTCTCCAGCGAGTAGCTGCCATAAGGCATGTTGGCCATGTCACCCAAATAGATATAGGATTCATGAGCCAGACCCTCATGATTGACAATGTCTGCCAGCACAGAGAGTCCTCCTGTACCTGAATCAAAAACTCCCACTGGCAGAGAGGAATCGTTTGACGGGTAATTTTTAAAATCGATATAGAAAAAGCTTTTTTTGTGGTTCAGCATTGCATCGCTGATATTGTCAGGCCTGCCGCATGAGAGGCAAAGAAGAGCAAACAGGGGCAATGGCAGGATTCTGACTAGGAATAGTGGGCGTTTCATGGTCTGAGGAGGTTCGCTGGTTTGATCCGGGTGAATTTAGCACCAAAAGTGGATAATCGCAACCACTTCTGCTGAAGAAGCATTAAATGGAGAAAGTACCAGGTCTGCCATTCCCGCCGGACAATCCGGGGGAACGGATCAACTGGCAGATAGAATTATTTTTAAATGCCGGGGTGACAGGTATTGTAAAAAAAATTATTTTTGTTTCGTCATTTCCCGAAATGAAATGGAGGCTAAACAGACCAGGAAAAAATATTATTCGGATGACCAGGAGAAGCTGGCGAGATATGCCAAGGCGCTCTCTCACCCGGTCAGGGTATTTGTGATGGATTTCCTGGCGAACAATCTTGACAAATGTTGTTACAGCGGTGATATGGCTGAGGAGTTGCCTATTGCACGATCAACCCTTTCCGAGCATCTGAAGGAGCTGAAGAAGGCAGGGCTGATACAGGGAGAGATCAACCCACCATATATAAAATACTGTATCAACCGGGAGAACTGGGATGAGGCAAAGATTTTACTTAACCGATTTTTTAAGAGGTAAAAAAATTTATAGTAGTATTTCGATGTTTTACGAAATGAAAGGAGGATAATAGATATGGAGATTAAAATTCTGGGTACGGGGTGTCCCAAATGCAAAACTCTGGAGAAACTGACCCGTGAGGTTATTGAGCAGAACGGAATAGATGCTACGGTCACCAAGGTAGAGGATATCGTTGATATTATGAATTACGGGGTAATGATGACACCGGCACTTGTGGTTGATGGTAAAGTGGTTGTGAAGGGCCGGGTACCTTCAGCAGATGAGATTAAGAAATTGATAACCAAATAATACTTAACTATGATGAAGAAAATTCTGCCAGTACTGGCTGTTGTAGCTGTGGCTGCAGCAGCAGTTGTGATCATGGCATTCCGGGGTGGCGATACCCGTGAGGAAGCGATATCCACCAGCCTGTCAGAGGACAAAGTAGAGGTAATCTATTTTCACCTGACCCGTCGGTGTGTTACCTGCCAGGCCGTGGAGAACGTGGCGGGCGAGGCCGTCCATGAGCTTTATCCTTCAGAGATTGAGAAGGAGCTGATAGTGTTCAGGTCTCTGAATATTGAGGATAAGTCCAGTGAGGCTGATGCCAAAAGAGTAAAAGCCACCGGGCAGTGCCTTCTGGTTGTAAGTGGCGACAAGCGAGTCGACCTGACGAGCGAAGGATTCATGCATGCTCGTAACAATCCGGAAAAATTGAAGGAAGAGATCAAAAAGGCGGTTGATCCGTTATTGAAGGCCTTAAAGAAAGATTAATGGAGCTTCTGCAGGGGATACTGGAAAACTCCCAGTATGCTTTTCTTACAGCAGCGATTCTGGGATTGATGACGGCAATCAGCCCCTGTCCGCTGGCCACAAATATATCTGCCATTGGTTTTATAAGCCGTGACCTGACCGACAGGAGAAGGGTTTTCCTGAACGGACTGGTTTATACTCTCGGCAGGGCAATAACATATGTGGGCATTGCGCTGATAATAATTTTCGGTGCCAGCCAGATGGACATATCGGGATGGTTTCAGAGATGGGGAGAGAAGGTTTTAGGTCCTGCGCTGATTGTCATTGGGCTTTTCATGCTCGATTTCATTAAGCTCAGGCTGCCGGGAGGCATTGCTTCAATCACGGAGAAGATAGGGGAGAAGGGCAGAAGGAGCTACCTCAATACACTTCTGCTCGGTATATTGTTTGCAATGGCCTTTTGCCCCTACAGCGGCGTTCTCTATTTCGTCATGCTTATACCTATGACAGTTGCAAGTGCCGATGGGCTATATCTCCCGTTGATTTTTGCCATTGCAACCGGTATACCTGTGATCATATTTGCATGGCTGCTGGCTTATGCCGTTGGCAATCTGGGAAAAATGTACAGCAGGATCAGGACTTTTGAGCTCTGGTTCCGCAGGGTGGTGGCAGTGCTGTTCATCGGTGTAGGCATATGGTATATATTTTCAGTCTGGTTATAGATTTTTTTATCTGCATATTTCGTGTTTTTGCGAAATGACAACATTACTGTAGTATGGAATTGAAGAAAGAGATAAAGATCCTTTTATGGATCATACTGGTATTTGTGTTTGCGTTTTTCATGCCGATTGAAAGCGCCCGGTTTAACACTGCTGTTGAAGCAACTTTTGATCTTGTGAAGTGGTATGCAAGGGAGCATGTTATTTTATGTCTTCTTCCTGCTTTTTTTATTGCCGGTGTTATCTCGGTTTTTGTCAGCCAGGGATCGGTAATTAAGTATTTCGGAGCCAATGCAAAGAAATGGCTTGCATACTCTGTTGCTGCCGTCTCGGGTACAATTCTGGCGGTTTGCTCCTGTACTATCCTTCCGCTATTTTCGAGCATTCACAGGCGTGGTGCAGGCCTTGGTCCGGCAATTGCCTTCCTCTATTCAGGGCCGGCGATCAATATCCTGGCGATCATTCTTACAGCACGCATACTGGGGTTTGAGATGGGGATTGCCCGAATAATTGGCGCGGTGGTTTTCAGTGTTGTGATAGGGCTGTTAATGTCACTTATTTACCGCAAGGAAGAGCAGCAGAAGAGAGAAGACCAGATGAACATTATGGTTGAGCCGGAAAAGAGACCTGTATGGCAGACAATGACACATTTCTTTACACTGGTGCTGATACTTGTATTTGCCAACTGGGGCAGCCCGGCTGCCAATGACACATCAAGTGCCTGGCACTACATCTTTGCTTACAAATGGTACATAACTGGTTTTTTCAGCCTGGTACTTGCATGGTCACTTGTAAAGATACTTAAGATCAAGTGGCAGTGGGTATTGGCAGCGGTAGTTGTAACTGTAATCTCCGTGCTGTTGTCGAACTCTTTCATTGAAAGTGCGAAGCTCAGACCGCTGGTGCCGATGGTAGTGGGAATAGCTGCGCTCAGCGTAATTACACTGCTGGATAAGCAGGATGAGGAAAACCGCGAGTGGACACTTTCTGCCTGGGAGTTTGCCAAGCAGATAATACCGCTTCTGGCAATCGGTGTTGTAATAGCGGGTTTCCTCCTTGGTTCAACGCATGACGGGCAGAGCATAGCCGGCATTATCCCCAATGAATGGATCGCAAAACTGGTGGGAGGAAATTCAGTATTCTCAAACTTCTTTGCTTCCATAGTAGGAGCCTTCATGTACTTTGCCACCCTCACCGAGGTTCCAATTTTGCAGGGACTTATTGCCTCTGGAATGGGTAAGGGCCCTGCCCTGGCACTACTGCTTGCCGGTCCCTCGCTCTCACTGCCCAATATGCTGGTTATAAGAGGTATAATAGGCACACAGAAGACTATTGTATATGTGTGCCTTGTGGTTGTGATGGCAATGCTATCCGGATTGATCTATGGGAGATTGTTTTAGCTAATATCACATCACGACTGCATGACCGCATAACCGTACGACGGACTGAAGTAACAGACCTTCAGACCTGAGACCTTCAGACCTGAGACCTTCAGACCTGAGACCTTCAGACAACGAAGTTAAAAATGAGGCACACAATGAAAATACTGATTCTTTGCACAGGCAACAGTTGCCGGAGCCAGATGGCTCACGGCTTCCTGCAGTCGTTTGATGAAAATCTTTATGTCAGGTCCGGCGGAACGGAGCCGGCAGCCTGGATCAATCCAAAGGCGGTGGAGGTAATGGCTGACCTGGGTATTGACATAAGCAACCACACCCCGCACCTTGTTGATGAATACCTGGATGAAGAGTGGGACTATGTCATCACGGTCTGTGATCATGCCAATGAGACATGTCCGGCGTTTTTCGGCAGGGTAAGGCACCGGCTCCATCTCGGGTTTGAAGATCCTTCACATGCCACCGGCACACCAGAGTTCATTCACAGTGAATATGTCAGGATACGCGATCAGATCCATAACGTTTTCCTTCGTTTTTTCAACGAAGTGATTCAGGATCGTGGATAACATTTAAGGCAGTGTAATTTTCAATCCCTGTTTCGAAAGATCCGCGGAATGAATTTTGGTACCTCCTTCTGATAGGTTGAGTATTCAGGATATTTGCTGCTGCTGATCTTTTCCGTCATGATTGAGCTGCCGATGAAAAGGATCACAAGCAGCACCGGCCCCAGCAGGGTGAAGTTGATCCATCTGCCCGAGGCGGCCACGCTGAAGAGATAGAAACTGATCCAGACAGCCTGTTCGGAGGCAAAGTTGGGGTGCCGCACATATTTCCAGAGACCTTCCCGGAGGAATCCCCTTTTCAACGAATCCCTGAACATTTCAGCATCACTCTGCTCAGAGCGCTTCATTGTCTGGAATCTGAACTGCTGGTTATCGGCCACAGTCTCAGTTATTATGAATGCAAGCATTAGAATGGCAGCTGCAATATCCGTAATGGTAAAAGGCTTACCCGGGTGCAGCGCTGCCATCAGTATAGGTGTTGTAAACAGCAGTATGATTATGTTTTGATATAAAGAAATAAAGAGCAGGTTGAACAGTCCGAACCTGAGCCTGCCCCTGAGGGCATTGCTCTCCCTCAGAATCTTCCACCTGTAATCCTCTTCACCCTGCCACGGGATAATGCTGTATCCTCCCTTCCGGGAAAAGTTGTAGCTGAGCCTCAGGCCCCAGACCGTAACCAGCAGAGCCATGATGACTGTCCTTGCGGATGGGAAAGCAGCCACCGTCATCCAGCTGTACGCAGGAGGCAGAAGGCTCCAGAGTTTGTCGACCTGGCTGTGGTTGCGTGTCAACTCGCTAACAATGAAGCATATGATCACTACAATAAACATCAGGCTGATCCAGGAAGAGACAAGAGTCTGAAAACCGGGATCATAACCAGAAAGAAATCTTCGGGAAACATCAAGAAAAGCAATGGTACTCATAACCGCAGAAAATTATTCCTTCAAATATGCAACAAATGATCAGATCACGGAGTCTCATCTGAAAAAAAGTATCTTTTTGCCATGATTGAGAGTCAGCACTTCAGTATTAAAGTATTTCCCTGCCGGCCTGGTGAATAAAAATTTACAGCCTGTCAATATTTAATCGAATAGTTTTGATAATTTTAAGCAGTCTACTTACAAACCATATTGAAAATGACTTCATGCAATCGTCCTTGCGGCGTGGCTTTCAGGCTACTGCTTGGCCTGGCTGCCATATTTGCAGTAAATCCTTCACTGAATGGCCAGCAAGCCATCAGAGATGAAGGGATTTATGTTCCCGGCCACTCACTCTCTCCATCGCTTGAGGGAAAGACCCTGCAGGTTATGTTCGACGGCGTGATTGACATGTACTATTTGCCTGACAGGAATGCTGACATCTATTATATATCGGACATTGACGGCAGGTTGTTTACTTTGAGTGTTCCATACAGTCAGAAGGACAGAGAGGAGAGTGAGGCAGGAAACTGGCGACAGGGCGTCATAACAATCCTTAAGCAGCTTATGCATGATGCTCCGCAGCTTTTTAAGCGCATTGAGACAATCAGGCCCGTAAGACATGAGCTGACAGTGTTGTTGCATGATTATCATCTTTTAGTAACCGGATCTGATGAGGGGATTATATATGAGTATCCACCACCGGCATTTATACCTCAGGCAGGTTTCTTTGCCGGTTATAATGCTGATTTTATTAAGCCAGGGAGCTCTGGTGACCTGGAAGGTTTCAAACTTGACCCAGCTTTTTATCCTTTGGCAGGGATTTCGGTAAAGGCATTTCTTCCAAGGATCAGCAGAGACCTGTGGATCAGCCTGGATCTTTCGGCCGGAAAAAGGTATGTATACGGGTATTACAAGGGAGCCAATTTCCAACCCCCGTCAGTTGAGATTCACCATGAACTCCATCAGCAAAGTTATCTGCTCATAGGCAACCTGCTTGCAGGGTACAGTTTCGGCAGGGGAAATCTTAAACCATTTATCTCGGGTGGTATCTGCATGAGATCGGTGCTGAAAGACGACTCCAGGATGGAGACCGATATCAGTTATGAAGGGTTGGTTATCTCAGATACAGACGATTTCATAAGTGAAGAAAAGAACAGCATTGGGCTGGCATTGGCAACAGGACTTACATATGAAGTATCCCGGGATTTTTCCATTACAGCTGCCATTGATTATTCAAAGCTGATCATTCCCCGGATTTACGGGTGTTACAGGTCAGCAGGATTGAAAATAGGTATTAACTTTTAGTCTTATGAGACCGATATTCAGAGCAGAATTAGTCACGATCCTTATCCTCGGTTTGTTGTATTCATGCCAGAGTGAGAAGTTCGCCGACAAGGGGATAATGGAAGTGGAAACAATGGGAGTTGAGATCCTGGACGACGGGGTGATTTTATACGGAGAGATACTTTCTGACGGTGGAGAGACAGTAACAGAACACGGCTTCACATGGTCAGATGACCATAAAGCCTTCCCCGGAAATGCCGAATACATAAATCTTGGAATTCTTAACGGTAAGACTCAATTTTCAGTTACAGTCAACAGTGCCATTGAGAAGGATGTAACCTATTCCGTAAGGGCATTTATAGCATCCCGGGAGATCACATCATACGGTAATGAGATCACTTTTATCGGTAAAGGCAGTAAGCCAGCCGAGCTTGATAACGTTTCCCCGGAATCCGGACAGGCTGGTGATACCGTGGTTATCAATGGCAATTATTTCTCCAATAATTCTTCAAGCTGTTCGGTTTTCTTCAATACTACCAAAGCCATGGTTGTATCATCAGTCATTGATAGGATAGAGGCAGTTGTTCCGTATGTGCCGGATGAAACGGTTAAGATACGTGTTTCAATTTCCGGCCTTCTCTCTTCCAATGCTCTTGATTTCAATATACTGAAGCCGGTAATTGACGAAATAACGCCTGGCGCGGCACCATCAGGCGACACGGTTATCATAAAAGGCAACTACTTTTCGGGAAAACAGTCAGAATGTAATGTATTCTTCGGTAATCATGAAGCCCTGGTATTATCCTCAACAATTAATGAGATAAGGGTGATAGTGCCCTACGCACCACAAATATCTGCGAATGTTCGTGTTGTTGTCGCCGGAGTTTCCTCGGTCAATACTATTGACTTCGAGATTCTGAGGCCTGTATTGCTTGGCATTGACCCCCTGTCCGGAACATTCGGGGATACTATTAACCTTTATGGCAATAACTTTCCTGCAGACCCGTCACTGATCGAGGTCTTTTTCAACGATGTCAGGGCTGTGGTGACAGAAGCATCGCGTTTATATTTGAGGGTTATAGTGCCTACCGGCAATGACATCTCGCCCGTCACAATAACTGTCAGGTACTATGATGTTTATACGTGGGTCGATAAGTTCACCCTGAATCAGGCAGTGGTAGATAATGTTTCGCCAAATATTGTAGAGCAATGGGGGCCGATTGTGATATCAGGCAGTAACTTCAATCCTGATCCGGCTATGAATCTGGTTGAGATCGGTGGAGACCAGGCTCCGGTAATCAGCAGTACGGCAAATGAAATACTTGTCAACATGCCATCCGGACTCGGACCCGGCATTTACCAGGTGGTTGTCACTACAATTACAGGATCACCCGTTACCTGGAATGGTTATCTGGAAAATAAATCAATCTGGACAAGAGTGGCTGATTTTCCCTCAGGTGGAAGAATGGGAGCAGCAGGATTCTCACTAGGAGGCAAAATATATTTTGGAACCGGACTGGAGTATGACAGGATTCTAAAACGAGACTTCTGGGAATATAATCCGGATACGGATCAATGGACTGTCAAATCCTCATATCCGGAAACAATTACGTATGCCTCAGGCCTGTCATTGAATGGAATGGGCTATTTCGCTAATGGTATAAACTGGAGTTACTATTACACAGATATGATGCGTTATGACCCCGTAAATGATCACTGGCAGCAGATGGCTCACATGCCCGGTGAGGGTTCAAGTATGGATTCTCCCGGTTTTGTTATTGACGGGAAAGCATATGTTCCCGCAGCCGGTCATATGTATATGTATGATCCGGGCACCAATTCCTGGACTGAAAAGTCTTTTCCCCCTGAACTGGGATATTTTGGAGGAGGTGTGGCCTTCTCAATCAACGGGAAAGGCTATCTGGGAATTGGATGGATTCATGAGATAGGCATGGATGTCAATAATTTTTATGAGTATGATCCGCTGTCGGACAGATGGACCAGGAAAGCGGATTTCCCGGGATCTCTGAGAGATGCTGCCACCTCGTTTTCGCTTCCGAATGGCAAAGGATACGTTGGTATGGGACTGGCAAAGCCACAGATGGAATATCAGAAGGATATGTGGGAGTATGATCCGCTTTCAGATATATGGACAAGGGTAGAGGACTTCCCGGGCACACCACGATGTGGTGCCAGGGCTTACGTTGTCGGATCTGCCGCCTATATTGTTACAGGTTACGGTGGCAATTATGAAAAAGACATGTGGAGGTTCACCCCGATAGAATAACAGATTGACAGTCTCAGTGACCAAGCTTCTGCTTCAGGTAGGCGGCTGTATATGATTTCCGGCACTGAACGAGCTGCTCCGGGGTGCCCTCACAGACAAGATAACCTCCTTTTTCACCGCCCTCGGGGCCCAGATCAATTACCCAGTCTGAGCATTTGATCACCTCTACGTTGTGTTCAATTAGCAGCACTGAGTGTCCGTGATCCACGAGTGCATTGAGTGATTTCATCAGCTTGTTGATATCGTGAAAATGAAGGCCCGTGGTAGGTTCGTCAAAGATAAAAAGCATCCTGGCTTCGGTTTTTTCCTGGCTGAGATAATATGCCAGCTTCACTCGCTGGCTTTCGCCACCGGAGAGGGTTGATGATGATTGTCCCAGCCGTACATATCCCAGGCCTACGTCGGCAAGCGGCTTCAGTCTGGCTGTTATCCTCTTGCAGGTTTTATCCCTGCTCTCTCCGAAAAATTCTATAGCCTCATCAATAGTAAGCTCAAGCACCTCGTAGATATTCTTTCCGTTGAATCTTACATCAAGAATATCCCTCTTGTAGCGCATGCCCTTGCATGCCTCGCATGTAAGTTCCACATCGGCCATGAACTGCATCTCCACCCTTATTACTCCTTCTCCCTGGCACTCTTCGCATCGTCCGCCATCAACGTTGAAGGAGAAATGTGCCGGTTTGAATCCGGCCTGTATTGCTGCCTGCTGCTCGGCAAATAGTTTTCTTATATCATCAAATGCCTTAAGATAGGTTACCGGGTTAGAACGGGTTGATTTGCCAATAGGATTTTGGTCAATCAGCTCCACGGCAGTGATGCTGTTTATGTCGCCCTTCACTGCTGTATGCTTCCCCGGCCTTGCCTCATTGCTGCCCAGCCTGGCAGCGAGGGCATTATAGAGAATCTCATGTACAAGGGTACTCTTGCCTGATCCGCTGACACCTGTTACGGTTGTTATGGTATGGAGAGGAAACTTCACATCAATTTCCTTGAGGTTATTGGCTCTTGCCCCTAGTACCTCTATGTAGCTGTGCCATTTACGGCGCATAGCGGGTTTCTCTATCCGCATTGCCCCGGTCATGTACGCGGCAGTAAGAGATTTGTTCCTGCCGGAGAAGTCTACTCCTCCCTGGTAGATTACCTCACCTCCATGGGTGCCGGCTTCCGGTCCCATGTCTATTATCATGTCAGCAGCCCTTATTATTTCTTCCTCATGTTCAACCACGATAACCGTATTACCCAGGTCTCGCAGCTCCTTCAGAACATTGACCAGCAGGTTTGTGTCACGCGGATGAAGACCTATGCTTGGCTCGTCGAGGATATATAGTGAGCCCACCAGACTGCTTCCCAATGAAGTGGCCAGGTTTATACGTTGCGATTCACCGCCGGAAAGAGTATTTGATAGCCTGTCGAGCGTGAGGTAGGAGAGACCTACGTTCACAAGAAATCCCAGGCGTTGCCGTATCTCCGTCAGGAGGCGGCCGGCAATCTCTCTCTCCTCGCCGTTAAGGACAAGTTTTTCAAAAAACTTGTATGCTTCACTGACAGGCATGCCGGTGATCTCTGTGATAGACCTCCCGCCAATCCTGACATAGGCAGCTTCCTTTCGCAGCCGTTCACCGCCGCATTCGGGGCAGATCCGCTTGCCTCTGTAGCGGCTCAGCATCACCCTGTACTGTATCTTGTATTTTTTCTCTTCCAGGTATTCAAAAAACCGGTTAAGGCCAAAAAAGTATCTGTTGCCGGTCCAGACAAGAGCCTTTTGTTCAGGAGTGAGCCTGTACCATGGTTTGTGTATGGGGAAGTCAAATTTGTCAGCACTGTAGATCAGCCTCTCCTTCCATTGCTTCATTGTCTCTCCCCGCCAGCAGGCAACGGCATCATCATACACTGACAAGTTTTCGTCGGGGATGACCAGGTTTTCATCAATACCGATGATTTTTCCGTAACCCTCACATACCGGGCAGGCACCCAACGGCGAGTTGAAGCTGAAAAGATGCTCCGTCGGTTCCTCAAAGGTGATGCCGTCCTCTTCGAATTTGTCTGAGAAAAGTACTGTCTGGGTAGTCTCCTCATCAGTCACGGTAAGGGTTATATGGCCCCTGCCGGTCATGAAGGCCGTCTGCACTGAGTCGGCTGCGCGGCTCAGGTCCTCGGCGGCGCTGCCGGCCGCGAACCGGTCAATGATCAGATCCAGTTTCTTCATAGATCCCAGCAGTTCGGCCGTCCCCTCATCGTCAAGACGGAGAATACCCTTTTCAGTGCTGATACGGTTGAATCCCTGCTGGACAAGGAACCTGATGAATTCAGAGAGATTAACCTTCTCCGGTACATCAAGAGGGGAAGTCAGAACCACCCGGCTGCCGGAGGTGAGGGTTGCCAGGTAATTGACCACATCATCAACGGTATGTTTGCGCACCTCGCGTCCGGACACCGGTGAGATGGTACGCCCAACACGTGCCCAGAGAAGCCTCAGATAGTCATGTATCTCCGTGGAGGTGCCAACGGTTGACCTGGGATTGCGGGAATTGACCTTTTGTTCTATAGCTATGGCAGGAGGGATTCCATTGATAAAATCCACATCGGGTTTATTCATCCTGCCAAGGAACTGTCTGGCATAGGATGAGAGGCTTTCCACATAGCGGCGCTGTCCTTCGGCATAAATGGTATCAAAGGCCAGTGACGACTTGCCGGAACCCGATACTCCCGTGATGACTATCAGGTTGTTACGAGGTATCGTAAGGGTAATGTCCCTGAGGTTGTGAACCCGTGCACCTTTTATCTCGATGTTACCCTTCATCCTGCCTTCGTTGATAAGTTGGCAAAAATAAACATTTTGAAATTACTATTTTTTGTTTTCTTTGTCCGTATCAGAAATGAAACAAACCGGGACCCGGTCCCGTATAAGTCAACAGTTAAAACAAACAATGTAACAAAGGAGGACCGCCTATCGTATAACTCTACCCGAACCAAAACAAGAGTTAGTTATGAAGAGCAAAATGACCGATTATGAGCTTATTAAGAGCTTCATAAACGGCAATGAGAGAAGCATAGAGCTGCTCATCCTGCGTCACAAAAGTAAGGTCTACTCCTATATCAGCCTTTACATCCGGAACCGCGATCTCGCTGACGATATTTTTCAGGACACTTTCCTGAAGGTGGTTCAGTCTATCAGGGCAGGACGCTATCAGGATGACGGGAAATTCATATCCTGGGTGATGAGGATCGCTCATAATCTCATAATTGACCACTTCAGGCACGAGAAGCAGATGGGGATTGTTCTCAATGATGACTATGAAACCGACCTGTTCAATTCAAAGAGACTGACAGATGATAACGTGGAGGATGTGATGGTCCGTCGTCAGGTGATGCGTGATGTGAGGCGTCTTATCAACGGATTGCCTGAGGATCAGCGGGAAGTGGTTATCATGCGTCATTATGCAGGCATGAGTTTCAAGGAGATAGCTGACATGACGGGAGTGAGTATAAATACAGCTCTTGGTCGCATGAGGTATGCTCTGATAAACATGCGCAAGATAATGACCGAAAAAAATATCACCCTCTCAATAAGCTGATACAATTTTTTGATTCAGAAGGCGTTTTTCTGATATGAGAAGAGAGACGCCTATGGATAAGAATTCTACCCTCTTACTTTCTTATTTTGAAGTCACCAATACTCCGTCAGACCTCATAGCAGATGCCTTCGGCATAGATACGGCTCTAGGTATTCTGCTTCCCGACATGGATGATGCACCGTCTGACGAGGTTATTGAGAGTCTCTTCAAAAAGATTAAGAAAGACCAGGTGCACTGATTGACTTTCCTCAAATACTTAATACATTGGTCGGGGAACCGGCAGGCAGGTCCTGTCCGGTTCCTCTTTTTTTATACCTTAGCGTCTCCCGGATTGCCGGTCATTTCATAACTTAAGCAAACAAGGTGTCAGGCATGAGTGGGATACCGTCAGGTAATGGCTTTTCATGGCTTCTGGTGTACCATGATAAGAGCTGAAAAAGAACTAAAAATGATTATACAAATGAAAAAAATACTATTGGTTATGACCGTGATTGTGACTGCCTGCTCAACTTCCGTTGACAGGAAGGGTGACGTCTCTGCGAGCTTCATCGGTGAAGCTGCCGTTAATAGTTTGATAGATAAGGTGACAGCTGAGCAGCCTGAAGCTGACCCTGATCTTCTTGGCAGGGGTATAAAACATGCGGCATCACTGTGGCGTGAGTCGGATGGCACGGCTGAAGAGTTCATGGATTTCGTTGCTGCCAGCTATATTGCAGATCCTGAAAAGAGAAGATCTGTTTTCCTGAAACTCAGTAACTATTTAGAGTCTATCTCAGGTAACATGAATGAGATCACTCTTGATCTGAGGAAGGTTCTTGATGAGGCAGCCGGGGAAATAGATGAGGTGGACCGGATGTTTGGCAATTATTCTGTGGGATCTCACCTCCAGTCCGACCTGTATGATAACAAGATCGCTTTCCTGGTAGCCCTCAATTTTCCATACTTCACACTTGAGGAGAAGGAGGAAGCGGGTGCCGCATGGAGCCGTGAGCAATGGGCCATGGCCCGCATGGGTGACCAGTTTGTCTCACGTGTGCCTGCTGAGCTTGGCCAGGCTGCAACCACTGCGGTGGGCAACGCTGAGATGTATATTGCAGAGTACAACATACACATGGGCAAACTGAGGACAGATGACGGCCGGCAGCTGTTCCCTGATGAAATGGTGTTGCTTTCACACTGGAATCTTCGTGACGAGATCAAGTCAAATTATGCCGACAGGGAGAACGGCACTGCAAAGCAGGAGATGGTCTATAAGGTGATGGAACGGATCATCCGCCAGGAGATACCCGGGAAGGTTATAAACAATCCTGAGTATGAATGGGCCCCGTTCTCCAATAAGGTTATGAAGGATGGTGCGGAGACAGTACTTGAGGCTGAGCCTGATACACGCTACTCTCATGTTATCAATATCTTCAATACTGAAAGAGCCATTGATCCGTACTATCCTGGCATGAACACTGCCATCGCACGCAGTTTCTCGGGCGGAATGGAGATTTCCCGGGAGGATGCCGCTGCCATGTTCAGAGAGTATCTGAGCTCCCCGCATCTTAAGCAGCTTGCAGGAATAATCAGGGAGAGGCTTGGCCGTGACCTGAGGCCTTATGACATATGGTATGACGGCTTCAAATCGAGAAGCTCAATGCCTGAGTCAGTGCTTACCACGAAGACATCAGCCCTCTATCCGGACCCTGCTGCTTTCAGGGCTGCCATGCCTGGCATGCTTGTCAAGCTTGGCTGGTCTCCGGAGAGAGCAAAATACCTTGGTGATAAGATAGTAGTTGATCCTGCCCGTGGTTCTGGCCATGCATGGGGCGCCGCCATGAGAGGTTCAGTCTCACGCCTGCGCACCCGTATCCCTGAAAACGGGATGGACTACAAGGGATACAACATTGCAGTCCATGAGTTCGGTCATAACGTGGAACAGACAATATCACTCTATGATGTTGATTACTTTATGCTTTCAGGTGTGCCCAACACAGCCTTCACCGAAGCAACCGCGTTCCTCTTCCAGGATCGTGACCTGATGTTGCTGGGCATAGATGATTACAACCCGGAGAAAGAGAAGCTTCAGACCCTTGATGCTGCCTGGTCACTGATGGAGATCATGGGCGTCAGCATGGTTGAGATGGAGGTCTGGATGTGGCTCTATGAGAATCCTTCAGCCACCCCGGAACAGCTTAAGGAGAAGACAATAGCCATAGCCATAGAGACGTGGAACAGATATTTCGCACCGGTGCTTGAAGTGAGTGATTCGCCACTGCTGGCAATCTACTCCCATATGATCAATACACCTCTTTACCTTCAGAATTATGCATACGGACAGATTATTCAGTTCCAGATTGATGAGCACCTGAAGGGTAAAGACTTCTCTGATGAGATTGACCGCATGTACAGCCTGGGACGCCTTACTCCGCAGCACTGGATGACCCAGGCAGTCGGTGCAAAGATCTCGCCACAGCCCCTTCTCAGGGCACTGGATGAAGCACTGAAATGAAAATCTCACAGTTGTTTGTTGCTGCCAGATTGCAGTTAGTCTGACATGCACCTGCCGTATGTGATTTTTTTCTTTTTTTCTTGACTTGTTTGAAAATATGTGATATCTTTGTGATATCATAATAATATCACATAAAATGAAAGAAGAAAAGAGTTTCAAAGCATCGTCGGGATATCTTTTCCTGACTCTTGCCCTTATGGCAGTTGCCGCAACCGTATATACCTTTGTGAAAGGTGTATTCTGGCTGGGGAGCATCCTGATCCTGGTTGACATCCTGCTTTTTGCAGGACTCATGGTTGTCAATCCTAACGAATCGATGGTCATGGTGCTTTTTGGGGCCTATCGCGGGACGGTGAAGAAGAACGGTTTCTGGTGGAACATACCTTTCTATTCACGTAAGAAGATCTCATTGCGTGCCCGCAACTTTGACAGTGAGCCCATCAAGGTGAATGACAAGAACGGCAATCCCATCAAGATCGGGCTGGTGCTTGTCTGGAAGGTTGAGGACACCTACAAGGCAGCATTTGATGTTGACAACTATGAACATTTCGTACTTGTGCAGAGTGATGCTGCGTTACGCAAGCTGGCCGGGTTGTATCCGTATGACAACTGGGAGGCTCATGAGGAGGAGATAACGCTTCGCAGCGGAGGTGAGGAGGTGAATGATGAGCTTGAGAAAGAGATAAGTGACAGGCTGAAGATTGCGGGTATACATGTAATTGAAGCCAGGATCAATTATATTGCCTATGCGGAGGAGATAGCCGGGGCAATGTTGCGTCGTCAGCAGGCTACCGCTGTGGTAGCAGCAAGGTTCAAGATTGTTGAGGGGGCTGTGTCAATGGTTGAGATGGCACTTGAACAGCTTTCCGAGAAGCAGATTATTGAACTGGATGAAGAGAAGAAGGCCGCGATGGTCAGTAATCTTATGGTGGTGCTGTGCGGCGACAAGGATCCGAATCCGATCATTAATGCCGGCACGCTTCATCAATAGGGATGCGAAAAAAATCATTCGTCATACGGATTGATCCGGACAAGCTGGGTGCCATTGAGAAATGGGCCTCTGACGAGTTTCGCAGCACCAACGGTCAGATTGAATGGATCCTTGACCAGGCACTGCGCAAGTCCGGCAGGCATCGTGACGACAGGGAAAGATCAAATCAGAAGAAAAATGAAAAGTGAAATGCCGATGATTAAGTATACCTGCCCGAAATGCGGCAGCAGGAAGTACAGGCTCAGCGAGATAAGGGTTGCCCACAGCCTTTTTACACAGCTTTTTGACATTCAGGCCAGGAAATACTCTGCCATGATCTGCGAAAAATGCAGCTATACCGAGTTCTATAACGTGCCGGTTAAGAAGATAACCAGTGTATTTGATTTCTTTACCAGCACCTGATTTCAGATGTTTGCCAGATAGACAGAGCAGCAGGCGAGAACGCCTGCTGTTTCTGTCCTGAGGCGGCTTGGACCGAGATGAACCGGGATGACATCCTGTTGCATGGCAAGGGAGATCTCCTCATGTGTAAAATCACCTTCAGGACCGATCAGTATTGTTACCTCATCACGCGGATTGAAAGCAGAAGTTATCATCACACGTTTGATGCCCGGATCACAACATGCAATAAGTCTCTTCCCCGGCTGGCTGGCATTAATGAACTCGGAGAAGGAGACAGGATCATTCAGCCGGGGCAGGTAGCTTTTTACTGACTGTTTCATTGCTGACAGTATAAGCCCTTCCAGTCTTTCACGCCTGATTCTCTTTTTTTCAGTGCGGCTGCAGATCAGTGGCGTGATCTCGTCTATCCCAGTCTCCACGGCTTTTTCTATAAACCATTCGAAACGGTCATCGTTCTTCACCGGGGAGATTGCCACATGCAGCCGGTACAGGCGGTGTCCGGCATGTGTGACAGACCTTATCACGGCGGCCATGGTGAGAGGATTGTCATCTGTAATCACTCCCTCATAGATATTTCCCAGACCGTCTGTGAAGCTCAGAAAATCACCTTTTCTCATGCGCAGGACCCTGAGACAGTGACCAGACTCTTCCCTGCTGAAGAAGGCGGTTTCGCCAACAATATTTCCGGAATAAAAAATCTGCATTTCTGCTCTTCTTTGCACAAATTTATTGATTTTAGCGGTGGAAAAGAGAATTGGCAGAAAAATGAGGATAGGAGTGATGTCAGATACTCACGGTTGGGTTGATCCGGCGGTTTATGTGCATTTTGCCGTTGTGGATGAGATATGGCATGCCGGAGATGCCGGAAGTGCGGATGTCATAACCGAACTGGAGTCTTTCAGGCCACTACGGGCGGTTTGGGGTAATATAGACGGGTTTGAAGTCAGGAAAGTCACCAGTGAATATCTCTTCTTTACGGCAGGTGCAAAAAAAGTTCTGCTGATCCACATAGGAGGATATACTGGCAGGTATGCCCCGCGCGCCCTTGAATTGATAAGGAGCCTGCAGCCGGACATTTTCGTTTGCGGACACTCGCATATCCTGAAGGTTGTATATGATAAGATCCACGGTATGCTTTGCATAAATCCCGGTGCTGCAGGCCGGACGGGCATACATAAGGTTATGACCCTGCTTCGGTTCCGCATTGAAGGCGATGACATCAGCGATATGGAGGTTATTGAATTCGGCAGCAGGGGAAAAAGATCGGATTCCGGGCAATGATCAATATTCATCGTACCCTGTTCCGCCTCTTTCCATCCGCCTGATGAAGTTCCTCAGGCGGTCTTGCAGCCCGAGCATATACTCGTAATCATCCCTGGAGGCTGCATTGGGATCTCTCCTGTCACGGTCCTTTGTTTTGCTTATGATATCATTGTAGGTAAGATTTGACGAATAGCTCATCAAAATGCCCCTGAAGTAGGAGAACCAGTACCAGGCGTTGTCATTAACTTGAAGGTAGATGTCAAGCAGATCACCCGATCTTCGGCGCTGTAGCTCAACCCAACCGTCAACATAGACGTTCATGGGCTGATTTCCAATGAATCCTATCCCGATATTTCCCTTTGAGATGAATGACATGGTATTGGGATTCCACTCCAGTCTTACCTCATTGAGAAGCAGTTGTGCCGAGTATTCTTTCGGCAGTGAACGGGCAATTCCAAAAAGCTGCAGTTCTTCGGTCAGTGTTTTTGCCGCCTCGACGCCGAGGAGATCATTCATTGCCTTAAGGTTGAATTCGGATGAGAGATTGACCGCTCTGAGTGTGGGATTGCTCTTTATATCTTCAGCCATTACCTGCAGGGCATCAGAGTTAAAATGAAATGAGAAGCCAATAATTGCCTGCACCTCCAGTTTTGAGGAGTCAGTTTTATGTACAAGATTTCCGGCACTGTTCAGCCTGAGCAAACCGTAATCAGTCCCGAAATCGATCTTACCCTCGCTGAGGAGGAAACACATGTTTCGGTCAAAGGAAATCATGTTGCCGGGGCTTCTCAGATCTGCCAGCTTTTCCATTGAAGCTATACGGTACCTGCCTGAGCCCTTGTCATAAAAGAGCCAGCCCTCGGCGTTAAGCATAGTATTATCGCTCCATGACTTTCTTTCCGACAGGAATGTGCCATAAACTCCCGCTGAATCAAGAGTCACGAATGTGCCTGAGAAGAGCAGATTGTCATTATGGTCACGCGGTTTGTCGGTTATGGGTATCATTACGTTAGCCGGATCGATAAGAGCAGTGAATTTAACCGGGGCACTGTTTATGTTCTCACAGTCCGTAACAATACCTGCTGCGCCTGTGAAGCGGAGATGTTCCCCGGCAGACCGCAGTGATACGTCACCGGCATAGGTGAAAGCAGGGCTGAGTTTGAACTGCGCGGCGGCAGGGATATTGCCTGTTGCTTTTGTTGCCATGGTATCGACCCTGATCTCGCTGAATTCAATAGGCTGTATGCTGCCATCCTCACTGATGTAATCATACTTCCCTGACCCGTAATAATTTGCACTGCTTTCTATATTCAGCTTCGCCGAATGAATGAGATGCCGGTTATTGACAGCCACAACAGCGCTGTCAGTCTGCCTGATCCTTGCTCCCCTGTCAATATAGAGTATGCCTCCACCCGGCTGGATCAGGGCATCGGCAACTGGTATGTAATTGACCTCTTTTGCCATTATATATTCATCCTGCAGGTAGTATGATGCAGAGCCTGACTGGAACTTGATTGTGTCCTTCATGTTATTGGTTGACAGGAAGGTGGGTTTTTCCTCCATCCCGGGTGGTACCTTCAGGAGCTCTTCAGGTGACATGAGCCGGACTGACTCTCTCCCTTTCTGCGTCATATTCATCACCTTCTTGCTCATATCATACTCAAAGTTGGTCATCCTGGATATATACTCAACCTCAGGCAGTACAACAAATGAAGAATCAGTGTTAAGGCTGAATATGGCTTTTTGCCTGACGAAGTCCACATGGGTCCGGGCATTGCTTGCAACGAATCCGTAACCGCTGCCCCTGAGGGCCCTGAGATAGTAATCAGATGTGTCAGCATCAAAAGCCATTGGGTGGAAGCTGAATGTTTCAGAGGTGATGCGAGCATCAGCCGTATTGACCTCACCTTCGCCTTTCATTTTGTCAGGCGAAAGGACCAGGGTTCCATGCATGGTGGTCCCGTTGCCGAACATACTGAACTCATTCCCCTCACTGTTCACGGCATACAATTCGTCTTTATCGGTGAGCCATTGAATATCAACATTTTCGGATCTGAGGACGGGAAACCTGCCGAGGGTGTCATGCTTCATATCAAAGGTTTTGGCACTGGCATACATGAATTCCGGGAAGAAACGGAACGTGTCAGCCACGGCCGTAGCGGTCATATGCTCAATTCTTCCGCTGCCGATAAGCCCCGAGTTACTCATGCTTAGGTGGTTGTACAGTCTTCCTCTTCCGTCATATATTGGGATGCCCTCCGGAGGAATTGTCATGGTAAATCCGAGCGAAGTATCCGGCTGGACGGTGAGAGACTGGCGCATGGGTTCGATGATGCCGCCACCAACGAACTCACCTGACAGGGCAAGGTCCTCGTTGGTGTAATGATCTATATTCGTGTAAGTAAATGGATCAAGCCTGAAATAGAATTTCTCCTTCTCGTACATTCCGTCAAGGTTGGTTATCTCATCGTAATAAATAAACAGGTCAGACGTTGAGTTGATTATCGGGTATTGCTTCAGGCTTCTGATTCCTGACTTGTTTGCGGGGTCATCAATCAGCAGGTTGGCAGAGCCAAGTTCGAGCATGTTGTCTATTTTCCTGATGATGGGTCTGCCATAGCCGTCTTTTTTGCCCGTTTCAACAGCAATCTTTATTGAATCTATTTTTTCCAGCCTGATGTAAAATGTGTCGTAATTGAATGAAAACTCTTTGCCATAAATGGTGAAGAGACCGGCGTTGACGATCCCGTCGAAATGCATTGATCTGTTTTCTCCCAGTGTCAGATGGCTTCCGTAGGGCCTTATGGCAACCCGTTGAGAGTCGCTTAACGAGACACCCCTGACTCCCCAGAGGTCCAGGGAGTAGTCGTTCAGGTCCAGAACGGCATTTTCCTGTTCGTCTCTTGCCTCGCTGTAGATGGTTATTGCATCATAATCCTTTTTCTTTGCGAAAGATGCAATGTAGTCATCTATTTTGGGCTTGATGGCAACCTCGTTGAAGTTCCGGTCATAGAAAATAAACCCGTTGTTTGCCATTTCAATAAACATGGCGGTTGCCTGCTCTATGGGCATACGGGCCCATTTAGCAAAACCCTCCACCGGAAAAATGTCATAGCCGTAGACTTTTGCATAGTCTCTGATCCTGTAGAGGGGATGAATATCGTCCATGCGCATCAGCCTGAAGAAGTTGGCTTCATTATAAAAGGAGACCGATTCGAATTTTGCAGCTCCGATTGATGACCCCCTGGTCCTTGACATTGTAATTGTAGGCTCATCCATGTCCCATGAGAGATGCTCAAAATAGAGGTCCATGTTGTGGTATGAGTCGAAATAGGGGCTGCGTGACAGCGGGCTGGTGGTACGGAACATGCTCACCTCCCTGTTATCTGTGTTATAAGAGAATCCCAGGTTGGAGTGGTATATTGAATCATTCCCAAGGTACAGGGTGGGCGATGATTCATAGCTGGTAATTGAAGCCTGTGAAAGGATAAAGTTCCTGGAGATGATTTTTATTGCGAGGGTATCCTCACGGTAGAGTTTAACACTGGCCGGGAGCCAGTTGGAACCTGTGCCTCTGACGATTGCTCCTTCGAGGGTAAGTCCACCTTCGTAGTCTACATCATTATAGATATCCTCAATAAAGAACCTTGTTTCATAAGTCTCAAAGCGTGGCATTGTTGCCTTGTCGGGAGAAACGATCTCCACTGCCCGGTCAAACAGCCTTCCAGGTACCGGTTCCTTGAAATAGGTAGGGTGATTAAGTAGTGCCGAGTCACAGGTAAATTCGCTTTTGGTGACATCGATAATAAAATCCGAAATCTTTGCATACACTGTTGATGGTTCATAACCTGCTTTTTCCCATGTCACAGTACCTTCTTTGCAATAGAGCTGGAATATGTCAGGGTAATATGTCCCAGTGAAATCCAGAATGGTCGTACTGTCTTTGCCCAGGAAGCCTGTCAATGTAACAGCCTCAATGTCAATTTTTAAAACTGTATCCCTGGCAAATTCAACCTTTCCGTCCCTGGTTTTCCATCGTACTGTTCCTGCCCTGTAGATAGTATTGTCAACCAGCATCAGTCCTGTCACCTCAATGAATTTTTCCACTGAGGCGTTGGTGAAGCGGGGGTCAAATGCCATTTCGCTGAGACCGGCGAGCCAGGCATCAATCTCTTCCTGATCCTGTTCCGTCTCAATAAAATCTGTCAGTGTCCTCACGAAGAAGATAAATCCGGGCACCTGGCTGACCCTTCTGCCCCTGAGCTGGCTGGCTACGTTTATAATTCTGTCTTTTACCTGTCTTGAGAATAACGTACTGTCATATATTGAAGCAAAAAGATCAATCTCAGCCATCTCCGGCTTGCTCACCAGTGTTCCAAGGAAATCGCGAAGTTCCATTGTGAACTGTGCTGTGTCACCTGAGAACTGTGTCTGTGCTGTCAGACCTGTTGAAAGGGCTATGGCAGCCAGAAGTGTGATGATGATCTTCTTCATTGTCGCTTCAGAGCGCTTTAACAATACTGCAGAACTCTTCCTTCACCAGGGAGGCTCCGCCTATCAGTCCGCCATCGACGTCTGGATTGGCAAAGAGTTCGGCTGCATTTGATGCCTTGCAACTGCCGCCGTACAGGATTGTAGTCTCCTCAGCGGTTGTCTTGCCGTACCTCTTCTCCACAAGTTCACGTATGAACCTATGCATTTCCTGGGCCTGTGCAGGAGTTGCGGTCACGCCGGTGCCAATGGCCCAGACAGGTTCATAGGCAAGTATGCATTTTTTAAATTCCTCTGCTGCAAGCATGAACAGACCCTTTTCCAGTTGACGCCTTACCACGTCAAAATGGATGCCTGACTCTCTTTCTGCAAGAACCTCACCGCAACAGAAGATAACTCTCAGGCCATTATATAGGGCTTCAACGGTTTTTGCTGCCAGCAGTTCATCACTCTCTCCATAGTAGCTGCGTCTTTCCGAATGGCCTATGATAACATTGGTTGCGCCGGTGCTCTTTATCATTCCGGCCGATACCTCTCCCGTGTATGCACCTGATCTGTGATCATTGCAGTTCTGAGCTCCAGCCGACAGTCCCGGAACATCCAGTAGTTTGCTGACCATGCTCAGGTGAATGAACGGAGTGCAGATTATGACCTCCTTCTCATTCAGGGGCGTGGTACCAAAGTATTGGTTTATCTCTGTTGCAAGGGCTGTTCCCTCACTAAAGTTCATATTCATCTTCCAGTTGCCGGCAACTATTTTCTTTCTCATTTTGCTATTATGTTAGAGTTGTTTATTGTTGTGTTCATCTGATCTCTTCTGCCACAGGGGAAAGGCCAGGGCCATTGCAAGCAGTACAGCGAGCACTGCTCCGCTGACAACCAGCCTGTTGCCTGACACCTCCTGTGTACGGAGGGCCACGGCATTCATGTCACCTTTGAACTCTTCCGGTTCGGGAAGGTTGTGGTATGACCATTTGGCAGCTATGGTTCCATTATGGAGCAGCAGGAAGCCCGGATCTGATCTTATCACTGTTTTAAGTGTTATCTCATCTGCAAAGAGGGCATTGTAGCCTGTGAGCAGCGATCCTGCTTCAGAGGGGGTTGTGGCTGTGATTATATAGAAATCAATGCCCTTCTTCATAAGTTCCATGCCGAGGTTATAGCCTTTCATCAGACCATCCCTGTCTGACTTATCCAGCTTCCGGGCTATCATAAGCATTATATCACCATCATATTTCACGATATGGTCAGTCATGTCCACTCCATCAGCCGTTATAAGGGTGAAGTCGTGTATGGGAGGCACATAGCCCCTGGAGATCAGTACCGATTTCTGGTCTATAAACTTCCACGAAGTATCATTGGCCGGGTAATCATTCAGGGTGAACTCCTTTTGCACACCATCCTTTTCATAGATGAACTTTATGTCATACTTATCAGGTTCCGCATCTGGTGGCGGGGTCATGGCTGCCTCGATGTTGGTGCCCACCTTGTAGGGTCTGAAGTCAATCATTGGCAGGTAAGCAAGGTTCATCCTCATGAAGAGAAGGAAGAGGAAAACAAATGCAACAGTAAAGTTTAATCCGGCCTTTACTGACATGACACCGGTCCCTTCATTCCGGCGTATGAAGACAAAGACCACAAGCAGGGTAATTATCACATTCTTGAAGAAGGTCTGCCAGTTGGTCATTATGATGGCATCGCCGAAGCAGCCACAGTCAGACACTGGATTCCAGAGTGCCAGGATGAGTGTCAGGGGTGTAAATAGAGCCATGAAGAGAGCTGCCATCCATGAGGCCTGTTTTACCAGTGCACCTGTCATAAGCATCATTCCGGTTACGAACTCTACCAGACAGAGCAGAAGGGAGAGAGGGAGTGCCAGGTCATCAAGGAAGCCCAGTCTGAAAGCCGCAAAATAATCACCCAGTTTAAATGCAGTGCCCATCGGGTCAATCCCTTTTACAAACCCGGAGAAGACAAACAGTGCACCTGTAATTATTCTTGCAATTTGGGTCAGAGTTTTCATCTGAGAATATTTTTTTCTTTAAGTTTATTCATGATCATACGGAAGATATCATCAGGCGGTGGCATGCAGTCATCGTCATCGCGGCAGTTTATAACCTGCAGGCTCTCATCCCCGGCTGCCACGGCCGCATAGATATCCCTCACCCGTCTCTGAAATTCGATGCTGTTCTCATGTATATCACTGCTTCCCCTAAGATATGTTCTGTCATCCCCAAGCCGCCTGTTTTTCAGTTTTTCTTCGGTAAACCTGAAGGGGACGTCAAGGAAAATATTGATATCCGGTTTTGGAATACCAAAATGGTTGAACTCAAGATTCAATATCCACTCCCTTAGTTTCCCTGCCTCAGCTTCAGTGGGCATTTTTGCGCACTGATAGGCTATATTGGAGTAAGTATAACGGTCAAGGACAACAAAGTATTTCTCTTCAAGCCATGTTTCTATCATAAGGGCAGCATCTTTCCTGTCACCAGCGTAAAGCATTGCAACTAGGTAAGGATCAACAGTGTCAAGATTTCCGAATTCACCCCGGAGGAAACGGGCTATCAGCTCACCGAAGTATGGAGCATCAGTACGTGGGAAATGGATATATCTGCACTGCAGGTTTCTCTCTGCAAACCACTCCTTGAGCAATGAGATCTGGGTTGATTTACCAGCGCCATCCAGTCCTTCAATTACAATTAGTTTCATTCCTGCCTGTTTATTTTCGCCGCCCTGCACCGGTAGAAAGCATAAAAAAACTTGCATTGATCCGGCATTTGCAGCCTTGCCGGAAGCAAATATACTTATTTTGACAGCAATGGGAAGAGCTTTACCTTACCCTGAACCCGGTCAATGATTATCTTTGTGCAGATTTTTAGTGAAGTATATATGATCATCAACGCAGGAGGAAGGTTAGTTGATCTCTCGAGACCAAAGGTAATGGGCATCATCAACGTCACGGATGATTCCTTCTATGCCGGGAGCCGGCATACCGAGGCCCGGGATATACTGACCGTTGCATCACAGATGATGAAGGATGGTGCGGACATGCTGGATGTCGGTGGATGTTCTACCCGCCCGGGATCCGGGGAAGTGCCGGAGCCGCTGGAGAGAGAGCGGGTATGCCGGGCAACAGAACTGATAATGAGCCATTTTCCTGATGCCGTGGTTTCAGTGGACACATACCGGGCTTCAGTGGCTGAAGCTGCCGTGGTACATTCAGGAGCATCAATTATCAATGATATTTCAGGTGGTGAGATGGATGCAGGTATGTTTCCCCTTGTTACAAGGCTGAATGTGCCATACATTATGATGCACATGCAGGGAACACCGGGGACTATGCAGAATGATCCCACGTATGACGATGTGGTGGCGGATATACTTGCCTGGTTCGGGAAAAGGCTTGCACCACTGAAAGAGGCAGGAGTGAAGGACGTTGTCCTTGATCCCGGGTTTGGATTCGGCAAGACTTCTGATCATAACTTTGAGATGCTGAGAAGATTTTCCGAGTTCAAGATTGCGGGACTTCCTCTTCTTGCTGGACTCTCGCGCAAATCAATGATCTGGAGAACACTCGGGATGACACCCGACGAAGCGCTCAACGGTACCTCAGCCCTCAACATGGCAGCTCTCATCAACGGCGCCTCAATACTGAGAGTGCATGATGTCCGTGAAGCCAGGGAGGTAGTGACTCTTTTCGAAAAGATTTATCCTGCCGGACCCCTATTTGATCATTATTCTTAAATTTGTCGGGCTATGCCCGTTTGGATATGTTTGATTTCACAATCCTTGATATTATAGATATTTTCCTGGTAGCCATCATCTTCTACCAGTTGTACCGTCTTATAAGGGGAACGGCAGCATTCAGCATCTTTCTGGGTATCTTTTTTGTCTATCTCTTCTGGCTTGTGGTCAAGGCACTCAATATGGAGCTGATCAGCGCCATAATAGGACAGGTGATAGGAGTGGGGGTGATTGCGCTGATTATTGTGTTTCAGCAGGAGATCAGAAGGTTTCTGCTGGCTATTGGTAACAGGTACATCAGCCGCAACAGGTTCTCATTTGACAGGTATTTCCCATCAGGTGGTGTTGACCAGTCTACGAGCCAGATAGTTGAAGAGGTTGTACATGCGGTGGAGTCCATGGCCCAGTCACGTACCGGCGCCCTCATTGCCGTAGGCAGGACAAGCCTTCTGGATATCTACTCTGACGGTGGAGAGCTGCTTAACGCGCTGGTGACCGATGAACTGCTCAAAACCATCTTTTATAAAGGATCACCCCTGCATGACGGCGCTGTGCTGATACAGAACGGAAAAATCTTTGCCGCACGCTGCCCCCTTCCGTCCACAGACCAGACCGGGCTGCCGGCACGTTTCGGAATGCGTCACCGCGCAGGAATCGGACTTACCGAACAGACAGATGCCGTTGTCATTATAGTGTCAGAGGAGAGGGGGAGGATCTCGGTTGCCGATGCCGGTAAGATACAGGAAGATGTGACTCCCAACGAGCTTCGCCAGTTGCTGCTGACACTCCGGCTATAAACTTCTTGAGACGTCAAGGGATGCCTTCCGGCCCGCTTGGCTAATCGTACCTTAACCTGAGATCGAGGATATTGTCATAGACATACCAGCATGGTTCTTCGCAGGTAGTTTCGTCATATCGCACTTTCGGACAGGCTCCGGCTGTAGTTACATAGTTTTTCCCGTCATACCTGACTTCCAGGGTTGCTGAATAGTCCTTGTAAAGGATTGCATTATAGTAAATTACTGCATTGGGATCAATGATATTGTACCTTTCAAGAATTATCCCGTCACTGACAGGACCCTCATACAGGGTGACTACCGGGTTCTCGGGAATGCGTTCCGGATTCCGCAGGCTGATCCTTAGTCGCACTGCATAGTTGTCTGATGTGTCGCATTGACTGCAATTGGTAAGGTATCCCTCCTCGCACGAGAAGAGCAGCAGTATGATGGCAGCCAGGATTATGCTAGTTCTGCTCATAGGTGTAAAGTCTTACCTTTTTTATCGAATAATTGTCAGCCGGGCGCGCAAACGTATATGTAGCCCTCAAGGTCATCCATATTGGTCCGGCCCTGTGAAATGGCATTCTCAGGTAGGAGATGCCTGCATTCACTCCCAGGTTACGGATGCTAATCCGGATATCTGCAGAGGGGATAAGGAGAAAGCTGTTGTCAGGACGCTCTTCGGTCCCCTCATAGAGCGAGTGGAACCTGTAACCTGCAGAGAGTGTTGCCGTGGATTTAATTTTGACCTTGTTGTATGGTGGACTGAACAGGAACTCTCTGTAGAGGCCGGTGTAGATCACCGTTGATTTGACCCTGTACTGGTAAAAGGTATCATTCTCATCTTTTACCAGCATGCGCTGATTGATGGGATTAGCCCAGGTGCCCAGGGTTATTCCGGTATGAATGCCCGGACTGGCAACAGACACAGCTCCCCCGGCCATGCTGTATCTGGAGGTGATCATGGTGCCTGCAGAGAAGGAAAGTTCATTGAAGGAGAATGTTCTTTTTCCTTCCAGCCCGTGGTCAAGCAACATCCTTAGTATCCCTGTACGGCCGAATGTATTGGCAAGAATCACGGGATCCGCCTTGGCGTCATCTATGATATTCCAGCGGTTCCCCTTTTCAAGCAGATATCTGACAGATTCCTCCTGTGATGCAATGACAGCACATCCCAGGGCGTTCGCTCCTTCTTTGTTGACAGAGTAGGGACTGGCTCCGGCATTCATCAGTAAGCTCATCATCAGGGTATCTCCGTTCTGTGATGCCGCCATCAGCGGGGTGTATCCGTTCCGGTCCGGAGCATTGGGGTCAGCTCCGGACTGGAGAAGGAGGTCAACAATATCATGATAACCAAAGCATACTCCGGTCATGAGAGGTGTGTTTCCTTCATTGTCATTTAGTTCTGTGGGCGAATCATAGTAGATCAGCATATCTGCCATCAGGAAATTGCCTATTGCTGCAGCATGATGAAGCGGTGTTGAGTTGTACCTGTCACCCGCAGCAGGATTGGCGCCGTAACGAATCAGTTTTTCTGCTATGTCAGGTGCGTTCGCCCTTACCGCATTAACCAGTGGCGTGTTACCAAACATATCGTGACTCTCCGGATCGGCTCCCAGCAACAACAGTATCTCCACCGCCTCCCATTTGCCTGAATTGACAGCATAATGCAACGGTCTGGCAGTCTCTCTCACAAATGTGTTTACATCGGCTCCCCTGATATAAAATCTGATGATCTCACCGCATGCTCCCACGGATGACGCAATCTGAAGATTGATGTTGTCTGCCTCGTCATGAAGATAAACGTAATCAGAGGTGTCAACAAAGACGGTGTAGGAGTTGTACACCTCCAGAATTTCCTTGATTCTTTTTGTGATTGAATCAATCACCAGCGAGTCGGTCTGTGCTCTCAGGTTGACTCCTGAGATAATTAGTATTACCAGAACGATCGACTTTCTTACTGACGATATCATGCATACAAATTTACTTTCTGTTTATCAGCTTCCCAATATTGTTGATATATTTTTTTGCCGGTTGACAAAAATGATGCTGTAATTGTTTTTTAGAGGCATAATATCCTATTTTTACCACCGTTTTCAGTATTGAAGTACCTTATGAACCTTTCTCCAAAACTAATGCGAAACCTGCTTGTCATACTGCTAATACTTCTTCTCTTTGTGCCAGAGGTTGGCACTGAACAATATGCTGTCATTGGTCGAAGCAATGTTCCTGCACGGCTTCGTATTGACAACACCCTCAGTGAGAGTGACGCCTTTAACAGTGCCGAAAAGGGTATTGAATGGTTTCTGAGAAGCTGGGACATCAAGGGAGCATCCGTGGCTGTTGCCAGGGACGGCAAGCTCCTTTATGCCCGTGGATTTGGGTATGCATCTCTGCCTGACTCACTGCCAGTAGAGCCTTATCACCGGTTCCGCGTTGCCAGTGTCTCCAAACTGGTTACGGCTGTTGCTGTGATGAAGCTGCAGGAAGAGGGAAGGCTCTCAATAAATGATAAGGTATTCGGACCTGGGGCCATACTGGATGATACTCTCTTTGTGCATCCCAAAGACCGGCGGGTGTTTGACATCACTGTGGGTCACCTCCTGGCTCATGAAGGAGGATGGTCACAACGCTACGGTGATCAGATGTTCATGCCCGAGGTGGTTGCCCGTACCCTCGATGTTCCCATGCCTGTTGATCTTAAGACAATTATCAGGTTCGCACTGAGCAAGAATCTGCACTTTACTCCCGGCACCGGTCAGTCATACAGTAATCTCGGATACAGTATTCTTGGACTGGTGGTTGAAAAGGCTTCGGGGATGGATTATGAGACCTATTGCAGGTTAAAAATCCTTGAGCCTCTGGGAATATATGACATGGCCCTGGGTCACAACCTTCCAGAGGATGCACTTCCTCTTGAAGTGTCATATTATGAGGTTGATAACGCACCTCTTCGAGCTTCAGTCTACGGTACCGGGGAGATGGTTCCTGCCAGCAGGGGTGGGAATGATGTAGAGACTCTTGGCGCAGCAGGAGGCTGGGTGGCTACCGCTCCCGATCTCATGAGGTTGCTTATGGCTGTTGACGGATTTGACCATAGGAAAGATATCCTTGCCCCGGAGAGCATTGAGTTCATGACGGATGTTTACAATGGGTATGCTCCTGTAGGGTGGAGGGCAACACTCCCAAACGGAACATGGTGGCGCACCGGATCTTTCTCAGGCACCACCGCCATGATGAAGAGAATGCCTGACGGTACCGCCTGGGTTGTTCTGATGAACAGCAGTGCATGGAACGGTCCTGAACTGTCATCAGACATTGATCAGATGATGCACAAATTCCTGCACAGGGTCAATCACTGGCCGGAGACAGACCTTTTCGCCTATTCGGCCCCTGTATCTCTTGGATTCTGAACTTAGACCGGTTATACAGCCTAAAGGATCACTCAGGTGTGTTTTACAGTTAATGTAAATATAGTCAGGGAAGAGCTCGAGGAGCGCTACGGCAGTGAGCTGATTGATCACGATAAGTATCGGCCGAGTTACTATTATCATGCCTACAGCCTTCCCTCAATGCCTGTTGTGTGTTCAGACCGCAGTGCCGGCATCAGGCTGTTCAGGTGGGGTCTTGTTCCCTCATGGGCTGCTGATGAGCAGGAGGCAAAAGAAATAATGCTAAAGACTTTTAACGCCCGTTCGGAAACCATCGCTTCCAAACCGGCTTTCAGGGAATCGTTCGCCTCAAGACGGTGCCTGGTGCCTGTCAGAGGCTTCTTCGAGTGGCAGCACATGGGAGGGCGCAAGATACCGTGGTATATTACCCTCAGGGATGAAGACATATTCTCACTGGCAGGAATATGGGACTCATGGATCATGCAGGGGGGGATTACGTTGAACAGCTTCTCCGTGGTTACCACCCGGGCCAATGAACTCATGCAAGAGATACACAACACTAAGAGACGGATGCCTGTGATCATTCCTGCTGCGGCAGAGGATATATGGCTCAGCGAGGGCGTTAACGCCAATGACCTCTCACTGCTCATGGAACCGGTAAGTTCGAAGATGCTGTCAGCCCATACTGTCAGTCCACTAATAACTAACATACGTGCTGACCGCAACCGGCCGGAGCTGATCATGCCATATACTTACCCGGTGCAGGGCACTCTTTTTTGAAGTAGTCAGTTTTGTGACACAAATACGAAGGTGAGAAATCCTCCCTGTTTTTCCGGCGCGCTCTGATCAGCATTGAACCGGGTCTTGAAGGCATATTCTACTGCCGTTTCAATGAGGCACTGATCCCTTGTGGATGAGAGTTTTGATGCAGGATCTGCCTTAAGTACTGTTCCGTTACGGTCAACCACAATGGCAAGAGTGATCTGACCTGCTCCCTCACATTTATAGATTGGAATGGGCAGGTACATATGGTGCCGTCCGGCAAGATCATAGAAGATACGCGTAGGCCCCCTGAAGGTACCCTTCTCTTCGGGCTTCTCGTTCTTCTCAGTCACCTGGGGCGTTACCTCAGTCTCAGGTATGGGTATCTCTTCAGCTCCATTTTCCTCAGCCATCTTCCTGTCATCAATGAAGTTCTTTTCATTTAGCAGGCCGCTCTTTATCATCTCCTCCTTAACCATGTTCTCGTACTCCCTGGGGTCAATATCCATTGGCCTGTCGGCGATGTTCTTAATGATGTTAACAAGCTCATCAGCAGAAGCTCCCGCAAACATGTCACTCTTCGCCAGTTCGAGGGCTTTTTCCATATCCGGATCAGGAAGCTCCTCATCAAATGAGAGGATGATCTCAGCCGCTATCTCACGCTTCATGGCCGATATCTTCACAGACACAAAGATCACAGCCACAGTCAGATGTATTATGATTGTGGCCATGATGGCTGTAAATGTGATCTCAAACCTGTTCATCAGGATACGAAATTAAGAATAAATGTCGCTCTGACATCCTTATACGTCAGAATTGTGCTGTCAGTTTCAGGTTAAGGCTTCTTCTTGTGAGATAGTTGGGCACGGCATATTCCCTGCTCTCTCCCTGGCTGTTTTTTACAGTACGGATCCAGGTGTAGGATATGGTGTTACGCATGTCAGCCAGGTTGAAGATTTCAAAGCCGGCAACCAGCTCTTTCATAAAAGGGATCTTTGTTTTAACGGGGCTGCCTATAAGCACCTTTGAGAATCCGATATCTATGCGCCTGTAGGGAGGCATCCTGAACCATGCATCCCATTGTTCCATGCCCGGTGGTGAGGTTGGCAGGCCAGTGCCGAAAGCAATATTTATGTGGGCCCGGAAATCAGGATGATCAGGCAGGTAATCCTGGAAGAAGATGCTGAAGTGCACCCTCTGATCAAAGGGAGCGGGATACCATCCCGTTGAGAGTGAAGGAATCATCATCTCCGATTTCATCAGTGAGAGGCTGAACCATGACTCTACTCCGGGAACGAATTCGCCGTTCACCCTCAGGTCAACTCCGGCTGAATAACCCCTGGCAATATTGCCGCCGTAATAGACCAGCCTTACATTGTCAATCAGGTAAGGCACCTGGCGGTTGAACTTCTTACCCCATGCTTCGGCAGTGAACCTGAAAGGTCTCTCCCAGGCAATAAAATCGTATCGTGCACCTGCTGTAAGGTGCCATGAGCGCTGTGCCCTGAGGTGGTGCCCGTCAGAATCGGTGCCTGTCAGCAGTTCACGTCCTTCGGGGGGCTGGTGATAGGCTCCTGCGGCAATATAAATTGAAAACCGCTCAGAAAGAGCTGTCCTCAGAGCTATTCGTGGTGAGACAAGATGCTCGGAACTATATGTGTCATATGATGTTCTTATTCCGGCATTGAGGTTGCTTTTCCTTCCCGCGATCAGGAAGTGGGTACGGCTGATAATCCATCCTTCTGCTGCCAGACTCCCGGTACTGACGGCAAGGTCAGTGCCTGTTGTGAGAGCCAGTCCCTCTCCCGTCCCTCCCAGGGTAAATCCAGCAGAGTCAACACGCAGCCATTCATTCCTGTAGGAGTCGTAGTTACGATACCTGGCCGTGACGCCCCATTCCAGGCCGTTGCTGCCTGATGAGACTGTGCCCCTGTATGCCAGCGCTGTCACATTACTCCGGTATGAGTTTCGGGCGTGTGACAGCCAGCTGCCCACCCCGGCATTGAGTGTTGTGTCCGGCCTGTTTTCCGTTCCTTCATTTCTGTCAAGAGCCATCAGACTGTAGGCGCCTCTGATGTCATAGTTTTCATATTCACCGGCAATCCATGATGAGAGGATGAACTTCGAGGTATACCTGTCGCAGTGTTTCTTCTCCAGCGTCAGAGCGCCGCCACCTGTGTGATACCTGTCCCTTTCGCCTCCTTCAAAATAGGCATACAGACGATAGGCATTCTCAAAGGTGCCAAAGGTGGTGGTACGACTCTTCGGAACAAAGGTGTAAATGTTTGACGAACCCCATAGCGAGAGTGTCAGCCTGGTCCGGCTGTCAGGCTCGACCCCCCCGATGGCTTGCAGATCAGCAAAATGAGGTGTGTAAGCACCGCGGTCATCGAGACTTCCCAGCAGGATGGCATTGGAACGATAGCGTGCCCCGGCAATAAACCAGAAGCGGTCATCCCTGCTTCTTGCTCCGGCATGAGCAGATGAGGTAAGAAGGCTGAGGGAGATCGATCCCTCCCTTTGCTCAGGTTCACGGTAGGTGATGTCAAGCACGGATGACATACGGTCACCATAGGCAGCACTGAATCCCCCCGGCGAGAAGTTCACTGAAGCGGTAAGGTCCGGATTGATCCTGCTCAGACCCTCCTGCTGGCCGGTCCTGATAAGATATGGCCGGTAAACTTCAACATCATTGATATATACAAGGTTCTCATCATAGCTGCCACCCCTGACGGAGTATCCCGAGCTGAGCTCACTGAATGAAGAGACACCGGGAAGGGTGGCTATAGCCGATTCCACTCCCCCTGATACGGATGGGATGACGGCGCCGGCCACTGGAGGGATGTTGATAACCGTGATATTATCCTGTCGGGTGGCTGTGACACGCACATCATCAATTACAATTACTTCGTGGAAGAGCTTAACGGCCAGAGGAATGTCAGACTGGTCTGAACCAAGGGTGAGGGTCAGATTTCTGTATCCGATGCATGTGAAAACAACTGTGACACTGTCATTACCGGCATTATCAAAGGTCAGGGTGAAGGCTCCGTCGACTGATGTGACGGTTCCTTTATGCATAGCTGGCAGGTGAACGGTAACACCATGGATGGCAATCCCGGCAGTGTCAGTCACTGTACCGGAGAATGATCTCTCCTGCCCCGGCAGGCGGGTGTTGGGGAGCATATAAAGAGAAATAAAAACCGGCAGGAGTATTTTCCATGATGACCATGCCATCATTCACTCTTTTTTTTCTTTCGCTTCTTTGCCTTCTTTACTCTGGTGGTTTTCGAGGGCTCATTCTTCAGCATCCCATCTTTCACACCCTTGACAAACTTCTGCCAGGCAAAGGGATTGAGCAGGTTATTGGCAGGCAGCTGTCCCCTGGTATAGAGGTTGTTTGACATCTGCTGCATGGTAAAACGGTAAGCCTCACCGGGGGTGGGTGACATGTCACTCCATATCTGCTGCTGTACCATGGCAAGATTGTACTCCATGTTCTCTATCAGAGGGTCAACGGGCTTGTTCTCCAGCACTGCCCTTTTGAATTCCGAATAGGTCTTCCATGGTAAAACAAGAACCTCGCCTATCTGGATGGTATCAGTAACCATTATCACATCAGTAGTGTAATGATCACCCACGGCAGTGACAGGTATGGTCAGCAGGGTTGATTTAAAACCAATGGCGCTGAAGAATACGGTGTCACCCGGAGTGCTTATAATTGAAAAGATCCCGCGGTGGTCACTTGCTGCCCCACGGCGCAGATGCTTTGAATATATACTGACATCCGGAACAATATATCCATTCTCGTTTGCAGTCAGTCCGTCAATCTGGATGTACCTTCTTTCACCACTCTGAGCGTTCATGCAGTAGAACGGAAAGAGCAGCATGACACAAATCACCAAAAACTTCTTCAACGACAGATAATTTTGTGACGTAAAGTAAACAATAATGATATTTACTTCTTGATTTTAACTTAACTTTAATCATCTTTACCGTCACTGTAACAGAAAACTCAAAAAGCTAAATATATATGCAGAAACTCTTATTGCTTGGAGATGAGGCTATTGCACAGGCGGCTCTGGATGCCGGCCTGAGCGGCATGTATGCATATCCCGGGACACCATCAACGGAAATAATGGAGTATATACAGTCTTCCCGGCAGGCTGCTGTCGACGGGGTGCACAGGGAATGGTCATCTAATGAGAAGACTGCCATGGAGGCTGCCCTGGGTATGTCCTATGCCGGCAGGAGGGCAATGGTTGCCATGAAGCATGTGGGATTGAATGTGGCGGCTGATGCCTTCATTAACTCGGCAGTGACGGGAGTGAACGGAGGTCTTGTGGTGGTTGCCGCTGATGACCCGTCGATGCATTCCTCCCAGAACGAGCAGGACTCCCGCTTCTATGGGAGATTCGCCATGGTGCCGGTGTTCGAACCGCGCAACCAGCAGGAAGCCTATGACATGATCTTTGATGCTTTTGCGCTGTCAGAGAAGTACAGGCTTCCGGTGCTATTCAGGATCACCACCCGCCTTGCCCATTCAAGGTCAGCTGTCAGAACCAGGGAGAAGGCAGGGCAGAACAGCCTCACACTCCCTTCCGATCCCAGGCAGTTCGTCCTGTTGCCGGCTATAGCCAGAAAACAGTACAGGAGGCTCACGGGTGTTTATGAGAACCTTCATGGTGACCCTGTAATTGGAGGATATAACAGGCTCACTGAGGGCAGAGGCAGGGAGATGGGCATCATTGCCTGTGGCATCGCTTACAACTATCTGATGGAGAACATAGGTGACAGATCAGGAGAGTATAATATTCTATCTGTCGGATCTTATCCGCTTAACAGGGATAAGGTTGAAGCCCTTGTGGCAAGGAGTGACAGGGTGCTGGTGCTTGAGGAAGGCTATCCCATCATCGAGGAGCACCTGAGAGGGCTTCTAGACAGGGATGTGACTGTTCTTGGCCGTATGGATGGCACCGTGCCGCGTGACGGGGAGCTTAATCCCTCCATTGTTGCCTCGGCACTCGGACTGAAAGCTCCGGCAGGAAAGGATGTGCCATCAGTGGTTCGTCAGCGCCCGCCATCATTCTGCAAGGGATGTGGCCATGCTGACCTCTATTCGGCGTTAGCGGAGGTGATGACAGAGGCAGGACCGGGAAGGGTCTTCTCCGACATCGGGTGCTACACTCTTGGAGCTCTGCCTCCCTATAACATGGTGAACTCATGCGTGGACATGGGAGCATCAGTTACCATGGCTGTCGGCGCTGCCGATGCCGGGCTCTTTCCGGCCGTGGCAGTAATTGGTGACTCCACCTTTACTCATTCCGGGATGACGGGCCTGCTTGACGCAGTGATCAAAGACTCTCCCATTACACTGATCATCTCAGACAACTCAACTACCGGGATGACCGGCGGGCAGAAGTCACAGGCTACAGACAGGCTGGAGAGTATCTGCCTGGGGCTGGGGGTTGATCCGCATCATCTTAAGGTGATTGTGCCCCTGCGTAAAAACCATGAGGAAAACAAAGCCATTATCCGGACCGAGCTGTACCATAAGGGTCTTTCGGTGATCCTCGCCAGGCGCGAGTGCATACAGACAGCATCACGCAGAAAGAAAGCCGAAGCGGCTGATAAAAACAAATCAGGAGAATAGTATGAAGTGCGATATTATACTTGCAGGTGTAGGAGGACAGGGTATCCTCTCCATTGCTGCCACCATAGGGCTTGCTGCCGTGGAACAGAATCTCTGTCTCAAACAGGCTGAGGTGCATGGAATGAGTCAGAGAGGAGGTGATGTGCAATCACATCTGAGACTCTCTGACAGAGAGATTTGGTCAGACCTGATTCCGCATGGCGGTGCGGATCTGATCATCAGTGTTGAACCTATGGAAGCTCTGCGTTATCTTCCATGGCTCTCCTCCGGCGGCTGGGTGGTGACCAACTCTGTCCCGTATGTGAATATTCCTGATTATCCTGACACTGAACAGGTTATGGCTGAATTGGCAAAAGCCGGGAACACCATTGTTATTGATGCTGACAATATAGCCAGGGATCTCGGTTCGTCAAGATCAGGTAACATGGTGATCCTCGGGGCAGCCTCCTCATTCATCTCCATGCCCTTTGCCGCGCTTGAAGATGCTGTCAGGAAAATGTTCGGCCGCAAGGGCGACGAGGTTGTTGAGGTCAATCTCAAGGCATTGCGGGCCGGCAGGGATGCCGCCGGCAGGTAAGATGAGACTGCATCCCCGGTTCAACCGGGAAAACCCTCGGAGACATCCGGGCGGCAAACAGATCCCGGCACTCTGCCGGGATCTGCCAGCGAAACACCCATTCCCCTCTGTCCGACCCCTCAGTCACACTTGACTGCTGTTGATGATCACCTGCCCCGGACTATTTGCCCCTGGGCTTACCGCCACGCCCGGCCGGTTCACTGTCGATTGACGGTTCAACAACACTCGTCTCATCTGCCTCGTCAGAGATTATCTCACGCGACCTGTTACCAGAACTGAGCATGACCAGGTCAGTAGCCACTATCTCGGTGACATTCCTCTGAATACCGGTCTTGTCGGTATAGCTTCTGTAGGCTATCCGACCCTCAATGCAGACCTCCCGGCCCTTGGAGAGAAACCTGGAGGAGAGCTCTGCCAGGCCGTTCCAGGCAACGATACTGTGCCAGGTGGTCTCATCAATTTTTGTACCCTCGGCATTCTTGTAACTCTCTTTGGTTGCCACGTTGAAGTGAGCAACCTTCTTCCCGCTTTCAAGCGTTTTGACCTCCGGATCCTGACCCAGACGACCGATCAGTTGTACCTTGTTTCTTAATCCATTCATGACCTTTTGTTTTTAATTAGTAATGCTGTTAACGATACAAATTTGCACCATGGCCGGGAGGTGATCCGGTTAATAAACATTTCTATCCGCTTAGGAGTCGTTTATATCCGTTTGTAAACGCTTTTCAGAATAATAATCAGGCTGATAAGGTCTGTCTGAACTTAAAGTTTTTATATCTTTATGAAAACATTTTGTTGTGGAAAGAGTATGTCTTGACTGCGGAGCCAGGCTCCTTGGACGGTCTGACAAGAAATTTTGTTCTGACCAGTGCCGTAATAATTACAATAACCGCCTTAACAGAGATCAGAACAATTATGTTCGTAATGTCCATGCACAGCTGAGGCGCAACCGGAAGGTGCTGGCTGAACTGTATGAAGATGGTCATCACCATATTCACAGGGATGCCCTGATAGCCCAGGGTTACAACTTCACCTTCTTCACACACCTTGTTGAAACGAGGGAGGGGGCAAGATGGTCTTACTGCTTTGAGTATGGATTCATGGAGACGGAAGAGGGATACCTTGACCTGCAGAAATGCAGCAGCTACCTTGAGATGCCTGAGGAGGAAGAGTGACCATCACCCGTAGTGCAGGATGAGTGACACCACAGATATGCACTTCAGCGCCGTTGAATCAGTATGATATATCGCATATCAGTATTATGCTCCGCTTTTTGTAAGTTTGGGGCTTAAATAAAGTGGCCATGAAGAGATACTGGCTTATCACAGGCTTGATAATGTCATTTTTGACTACTCTGCTGAACGGACAGCAGGTCTATGAACATAACTACCTGGTAAAGGTGGGTGATACAGCACCTGACTTCACAATCAATGAAGCGGGAGGCAGAAGTTACAGGCTCTCAGATCTGAGGGGCAGGGTTGTAATGCTCCAGTTCACTGCCAGCTGGTGCAGTGTCTGCCGCAAGGAGATGCCATTCATCGAGGAGGAGATATGGCTTCCCGGTAAGAAAAAGGGGCTGGCTGTCATTGGCATTGACCGTGATGAGCCACTCTCAACGGTCAGTAAGTTTGCTTCTGACATGAAAATAACATATCCTCTGGCCCTTGATCCCGGAGCAGAGATATTTGGTTTATATGCCGAAAAGCAGTCAGGCGTGACACGCAATGTAATCATTGACCGCAATGGAAAGATAATCTTTCTGACTCGCCTCTTCGAGCGTGAGGAGTTTGATAAAATGAAGGAAATAATTTTCTCCGAGCTCGGGGAAAAGCAATAAAAAGGATATATTTTACCCCGTTCTCTGCAACCTTTGGCCCGCTTATTGCGTTAATCAGAACAACAACTACTGTTCTATTAACTAAAACTGAAAGAAATGAAAAAGTTCATTGTCATCATTCTTGCGCTGGTATTGGCGACTCCGATCTTTTCCCAGGTAAAATTCGGGATCAAGGCAGGAGCAAGCACCGACTTCACTTTTACCGATCAGACCTTTCAGGGTACAAACTTCAACGTGATTCTTCAGAATGCTAAGGATGCTGAGTGGGGATTCCAGGGAGGCGTATTCATGAGAGCTTCCTTTTCGGGATTTTATATCCAGCCGGAGCTTCTTCTTGCCACGGCAACCAACTCTGTAGCCTATGAGGATGTGGAGGCCGGCGGTGCAGCTGAAATTTACAGCCAGAAGTTCAACAAGCTCAATATACCGGTCCTTCTGGGAGTAAAGGTAGGGCCCCTGAGATTGAATGCCGGTCCGGCTGCTTCAGTCATGATCACTGATCCGAAGGAGATTATTGAGGGCGCCACTTACAAGAGAGCCACCTTTGGTTACCAGGCTGGCATAGGTTTTGATCTGCTCAAAAGGCTCACATTTGACCTGAGATATGAGGGCAACCTGAATCAGTTCGGAGATGAGATAGAGATAGGCGACCAGACTTTTAATCTTGACGACAGGACAGGAGCTATCCTTGTCCAGGTGGGGCTGATGTTCTGACATCTGAGACATAACAGAGAACTCTTCCGGAAAAAGCGGAAGAGTTTTTTTTATATTTACAGAAGCAAGTGAACGGAGGACACATGATTCTGGCAGGTAATACTATAATTGTTCTGAAGAACATACTGACGGTAGTTTACCTTGTCTCCGTCTTTGCCATCTGTCTGATGATTGTCTTCGAGAACAGGAATCCCGTAAAGACCCTGTCATGGCTTCTGGTGATCCTTTTTGTTCCCGTTGTCGGTGTGATAATTTACTTCTTCTTCGGAAGAAATTACCGCAAGCAGCGTATATACAGCCGCAAGAGCATGGCTGACAGGGCCAGACTGGCTGATGATGCTGATCGTCAGCTGACGCTTCTCTCTGATATTCTTTCCGGTGAGAGTGTGGCAGTCAGGTCGAAAGAGCATCTTATACGTCTGATGCTTAAGAACAACAGGTCAATCTTAACTCTTGACAACAGGATTGACCTGCTTGTCAACGGACGGCAGACATTTCCTGCCATGCTTGATGCCATTGCATCGGCCACCCGGTTCATCCACCTTGAGTTCTACCGGTTTGAGCCGGACACCCTGGGCATGGAATTCAGTGAACTGATGATGCGCAAGGCGAAGGAAGGGGTAAAGGTCAGGGTTATCTATGATGACGTGGGGAGCTGGAACATCCGCAAGCCATATATAAAGAAGATGCGTGAATCAGGTGTGGATATCTACACCTTCCATCCTGTACGCTTCCCGAGCTTCTCCAGCAAGATCAATTACCGCAATCACCGCAAGATTCTGGTTGTTGACGGCAAGGTTGGATTTGTTGGCGGACTGAATATAGCAGACAAGTACCTGCATGGACTGCCAGATCTGGGGCCCTGGATTGATACCCACCTCAGGCTTGAGGGTGAGGCAGTGGCAGCCCTTGACAGGGTGTTCATTGCTGACTGGGATTTTGTCAGCGGCGAGGAGTTGCCCCCGGATGGCTCACTGGAGCATGTCTCGCTCACAGGCCACCGTTGCCTGGTGCAGGTTGCCTCCAGCGGTCCGGACACTGACTGGGCAACAATAATGCAGGTTTATTTCTCAGCTATTGCCACGGCAAAAACTTCAATCTATCTCACCTCACCCTATTTCAGCCCTGACGAGAGCCTGCTGGCAGCCCTGAAAACAGCCGCCCTCAGTGGAGTTGATGTTAGAATGATCTTCCCGGAGTATACCGATTCAATAATTGCCAACTGGAACACACGATCATACATATACGAACTTCTTGAAGCAGGGGTCAGGATATTCCTTTACAGAAACGGTTTTATACATTCAAAATACCTCCTTGTAGACAACATATTCTCTTCTGTAGGGTCACCCAATGTGGATGTTCGCAGTTTTGACCTCGATTTTGAGGTGACGGCTCTCATCTATGATGAGGAATTTGCCCTTCGGCTGGGAGTTCTCTTTGCCGAGGATCTTAATAACTGTGAAGAGGTTAAGATTGAGGAATGGATGCTAAGGTCAAGGCGGCAGAGATATAAGGAGTCAGTTGCACGGATATTCGGCCCGCTCTATTAATGCAGAACACTATGAAGAGACTTATTCTGACAATTTTCTATATAGTTCTTTTTGCGGCTTTTATTCTGACGGTTGCTCTCTGGGCCATTGTCCTCAGGCAGAATGTCAGGGCTCATGAGCCGGTGAGAATCTTTGTTCCTGCAGGATCTGACTTCAATGCCCTTGTTGACACCCTTGAGAGTACAGGCATACTGCGGAGCAGGAGCAGTTTTGTAGTTACCTCACAATTAAAATCCTTCGGGCGAACTGTCAAGCCGGGGTCATATATAATTGAGCCCGGAATGAGCAATAACAATATGGTCAACCTGTTGCGTTCGGGGAGACAGTCGCCTGTCAATGTCACCTTCAACAACATCCGGACCCTTGATGAGCTTGCCGGGAGGATCGGCAGTCAGATTGAAGCTGATTCGGCATCATTGTCGGCCTTCTTCGCAGATGAAGCCAACTATGCTGATGACGGATTTGATGTCAGGACACTGATCTCAGTGTTTATTCCCGATACCTATCAGCTTTACTGGTCTGAAGATGCACGGGGTTTCTACCGGCGTATGCTGCGGGAGTACCGTAATTACTGGACCGAAGAGCGGAAGGTTATGGCGGAGGAGCAGGGTCTCAGTCCTATGGAAGTATCCATTCTTGCGTCCATTGTAGATGAGGAGGCTTCAAGGGAGGATGAGAAACCGCGCATTGCAGGTGTTTACATTAACAGGCTCCGCCAGGGTATGCCCCTGCAGGCCGACCCTACGGTGAAATTTGCCGTAAATGATTTTACATTGCGTCGTATACTCAATAAACACCTGGAGATTGATTCACCCTACAATACCTACAGGTATTCAGGGCTTCCTCCCGGACCGATACGCTGTCCGTCACGTACCGGAATTGAGGCGGTCCTTAAGGCTGAAAGCCACGAGTACCTCTTCTTCGTTGCCCGGTTTGACGGGTCAGGGTATCATCACTTCTCGCGCACTCTCGCGGAGCATAACAGGTATGCTGCTTCATACAGGAGGGAACTGAACAGGAGAAGAATATACCAGTAGGTTATAGGTTTGCTATCACTTTAATTGTGACTACCGGTATGTATAAACATTATCACTGGTCAGGTTACCGGAATGTGCAAATATAATCATTGGTCAGGTTGCCGGGGCTGAATTGTTCAATGATTCTATAATCCTTTTTGCATTGACTGTGTTATCAGCCACCTTATATAGATGACGGTTGCGTTCCTGCCTCATCTCTGTAGTAAACTCTTCCTTCATCAGTCTTTTGGTGTGACTGATCCACTCTTCAGGTGATTGTGCTATACTACAAAGGCTCTCGAGGCTGGTCCCTGCAACGATCTCCGGGGAGGCAATCACGTGACGACCGGCAGAGAGGGCATTGATTAGCTTCAGCTTCATCCCTGAGGGCTGTGATGCACTGAGCAGGCAGACCTGTGCTTTTCCTATCAGCTCGTTCATCTGGTTCATGGACGGATTGGGAACCAGCTTTACATGCCTCAGAGCGGATGCCGCCCTGATAAGCTCAGGCGAAGGCTTCTTGCCGGCCAGTATGGTCTTGTATTTCCACCGCGGAGCAACCTCCCTCAGGATCAGAATCGCTGCTGAATTGTTCTCCGCAGTGGAAAAATCACCATGCATCAGTACGTATTCACCCTTTCCGGGGGTGGAACAGCACCCGTCACCAGGGTGAAACGGCCCTACAAAAACCGCGTTGCCATATCTGTTGCCGAAATATTCGGTGTCACCGGGAGAGATGGACAACAATTTTGTGGCACTTGCCAGCTTTGATTCATATCTTTCAAGCTTTCTGGCTTCGGAATTGAAATAATACTTCCTGAAAAAATTGGCTTCACTCAATGCAAGGTTCCGGTAGTACACATGCTCAATGTTGTGCGTTCTGACCATCCTGACACGGTCTGCCAGCGCGGGGTCATCAAGAAAGTACGTTGTATGAAGTCCCTCGAAGATAATAGGGTGATTGTCCTCCAAAAGGTTTTTCAGGAGCATTTCGTTCTTCCTTGACAGGACTATGAACGGTTCCTTGCGGAAGAGATGGAACAGGTTGAGCTCACGCGGGTAATAATTTACCCTGAGACACTCCCGTTCAAGGGTGCGGGAGCGGCCCCTGCCGTAACCGAAGCAGTGAAGAATCACTCCTATCCCCTCTTTCTTCAGTGTTGTGATCTTGTAAAAGACATCCATTATGCCGCCATAATCAGGCGGGTAGGGTATGTTGAAACTGACTAGATGTACCTTGTGTTTGACGGGAGATGTGTCCATGAAGCGTAATAACAATATGCAAACATAGCTAAAATAATTCTTTCGTATCTTTCAGCCCTCATGGTAAACTGAGCGGTTCTTCAGGTTGCCTTGCAGTAAGGGAATGAGAGCAGTAGTTGCTGTAATAAGTGATCTGTCAACTGACATGAGGGTCAGGAAACTGGCATTGCTCATGGCTGAGGAAGGACTTGATACAATGGTTATAGGCCGGTACTCAGGCACCACCCTCCCGGTCACTATACCCTCCGTAAAAACAATCACCCTGAGGGTCCCGTTCAGGAAGGGGCCTTTAATGTATCTCCTGTTTAATATTCTGCTCTTTTTCAGGCTTCTTTTCAGGGGTTATGGAATTATTGTGGCATCAGACCTTGACACGCTTGTTCCCTGTTATCTTGTTTCCAGGTTATCGGGAGCTATCCTGATATACGATTCACATGAGTATTTCACCGGACAGTACGGACTTGAAGAGAGGCGTTTTAAGCATTTTCTCTGGAAGAGTGCTGAGAGGATTATCGTACCCCGGGTAGATCATACGATCACTGTGAGTGGCTCTATTGCGGAGCTCTACAGGCGTGAGTATGGCGTTGACCCTCTTGTGATCAGGAATGTATCGCCTGATATCAGTCACCTGCTGCCGTATGACAGAGGTGACCTTGGTGCATCAGAGGATGAGCTGATGGTGATTTTGCAGGGCTCGGGTCTGAATGAGGGCAGAGGAGCCGGACCACTGCTTGCTGCGATGGAGAAAACGGAGCGGGTGCGATTGCTTGTGGTGGGTTCCGGCGACATTATTGAAAGGTTACGCAGTGAAGCCTCATCATCCTCAGCTGCCGGCCGCATCATCTTCCTTCCGAGGATGCCATGGGAAGAGATGATGCGATATACAATGTGCTGTGATGCGGGCCTCTCTCTTGATACCGATACGTGCGTCAACCAGCGCTACAGTCTGCCCAACAAGCTTTTTGACTACATTGCAGCCGGAATACCGGCACTGGTCTCACCATTGCCCGAAGTGGCGGCGCTGATTGAAAGGTATGGCTGCGGAAAAGTGCTTGAGGCAGTGACGCCAGGGGCAATAGCCCGTCAGCTTCAATTGCTGGCTGATAACCCCCGCCTGCTCTCCTCGCTGAAGCAGAATGCAATTGAAGCGCGGAAGGAACTTCACTGGGAGAAGGAGAAGGTAAGAGAACAAGAGCTTGTCAGAAGTGTTATAAAATCAAAATAAACAGATGAATAAAGCCTTTATTAAAAAGTTTCTTCCGGAGATAATTGGTACGCTAATTGGCGCTGCGGGAGGATTCATATACTGGAAATATGTGGGCTGCCTTTCAGGTACATGTACCATCAGGTCTAATTGGTACCTGATGGTGCCATGGGGTGCCGTTCTGGGCTATCTGGCAGGATCTGTGGCAGGAGATATCATACGGAAAAGGAAAAAGCCCTTAGAGACTGAGGATAACTGACCTTGCCGGATCATTTACAACAGCCGGCGCTCAAATCGTGTGTTCAGCTATGATATGTTGATTCACTGCAGTGGCGAAGGCCCTCCCGGACTCATTATATGACGGTAGAACAGGTAGCCTGTTGAAACGTGGAAGTTTGTATATTGCATACATAATACCATAATTATTTAACCCGCACCCATGAAAACCAATCGCAGAAATTTCCTCCGCACTGCTGCAGTTGCCGGGGCAGGGACCTTCACTGCCTCCGCTGTGACTTCGTGTATCCGCAGTAAAAAGAGAGAAGAAGCAATGGCCGTCATAAGGGAGGCCGCAGAAGCAGTTCATTCCCAGAGATACAATATGTCAGGCTATGCCGCACCCCCGCTTGAGAAGGTGCGGATAGGTTTTATAGGCCTTGGGATGAGAGGCCCGGGCGCGGTTGAAAGGATGGCACATATTGAGGGTGTGGAGATAGCCGCATTGTGCGATAAGTACCATGACCGGGTTGACAAGGTCCGGGTCCTTCTCTCCAAATTCGGACTGCCGCAGGCCAGAAGTTTCAGCGGCAGCGAAGAGGCATGGAAGGGCGTGTGTGATGATCCGGGAATAGATCTTGTCTATATATGCACTCCCTGGGAATGGCACACGCAAATGGCTACCTATGCCATGGAGGCAGGAAAACACGTGGCACTGGAAGTCCCGGCTGCAAAGACAATAAATGAATGCTGGCAACTTGTTGAGGTTTCTGAACGTACGCAAAAGCACTGCATGCAGCTTGAAAACTGCTGCTATGACTTCTTTGAGCTGCTGACCCTGAACATGGCTCGCCAGGGACTCTTTGGTGATATAGTGCACGGTGAGGGTGCCTATATTCATGACCTGCGATGGGACTGGACCTATGACAAGAACGGCTATGCAGACATGTGGAGGCTGAAGGAGAATACCCGCAACGGGAATCTCTATCCTACTCACGGTCTGGGACCGGTCTGCCAGATCATGAATATAAACAGGGGTGACAGGATGGATTATCTTACCTCTCTCTCATCCAATGATTTTGTAATGGGAAAGGAACTGGAGCAGCTGGCCGGGGAGGATCCGTTCTATGCTCCATATGCAGGAAAAGCATACCGGGGAAACATAAATTCCACGCTTGTGAAGACCACCCTGGGCAGGAGCATAATGATCCAGCATGATGTCTCCAGCCCGAGGCCGTACTCCAGGATACATCTGATCAGCGGCACCAAGGGCTTTGCACAGAAATATCCATCACCCGCCAGGATAGCATTGGGCCATTCATGGGTGTCTGCGGAGGAGCAGAAGGCCCTGGAAGAACAGTACACACCTGTGATTGTTAAGAGGGTGGGAGAGATGGCCAGGGCTATCGGTGGTCACGGCGGCATGGATTTCATCATGGACTGGCGGCTGATAGACTGTCTGCGCAACGGACTGCCCCTTGACCAGGATGTTTATGACGCAGCCCTCTGGAGCGTGATCACTCCCCTCAGTGAGTGGTCAGTAGCAAACAGGTCAGCCTCTATAGATGTGCCCGACTTCACATGTGGTTCATGGAAGGTGAACACTCCGTTTGACCCTAACCTGGCAACAGGAGGCAATACAAAAGTGCTTAATCCACAGGCCACTGAAGTCCAGCTTGAGGTTTAGTTCCTTAGAGCCGACATATATTCTGTAAAAAGTATAATCAGGAGATATATTTTTTACATTTGCGGGCAAATTTCCCGTTTAATGTTTAACTCAACATGCTTTCTGGTGATTTTGCTGCTGTCACTGCTTGTCTTTGCAGTTCCTGAATCGCTGAAGTATTTCTTCACCCTTGGCCTTTTAGTTGCAGGGATTACCCTTACCACAGCCTGGAGTGCCGGTGTACTGGCAGGAGCAGTGCAGATCAGGGAGATACCACTTATTAACCCTTCCGCCGGCACCAATATCGTACTGGTGATTGACTCTCTCTCGGCCTTTTTCATCCTTGTTATCAATATCACTGTTCTTACTGGCTTACTCTATGCCAGGGGGTATCTGGCTCCCTATCAGCAGAGGATAGGCGCCCTTCGCTTTTCAATCCACTATTTCTCGTATCTCTGGTTATGGCTTTCAATGCTGATGGTTGTGATGATCCGTGACGGACTAGCCTTCCTTATTGTGTGGGAGATAATGGCGCTTTCATCCTTTTTCCTGGTGATTTTTGATGCCGGGGAGAGAAGCATTCTGAAGACCGGGATCAGTTACCTCATCCAGATGCATGCGGGCATGTTCTTCATCCTTGTAGCCTTCCTGCTGGTTCAGAAAGCCACAGGGCGGATGAGCTTCGACGCCCTCGGGCAGTATTTTTTGTCAAACCGCAACCTGCCGCTCTTTCTCCTCTTCTTTGCCGGTTTTGGTATCAAAGCCGGGTTCATACCCCTGCATACATGGCTGCCTGAGGCTCATCCGGCTGCCCCGTCGCATGTCTCCGGAGTGATGTCGGGCGTGATGATCAAGATGGGTATCTATGGTATTATCCGTGTGTTGATCCCAATGCAGTCTGACCTGTTGGTCACAGGAGTCATTATACTGATTGTCTCACTGCTTTCTGGTGTTATGGGGGTAATGATGGCCATCGTGCAGCATGACCTGAAGAGGCTGCTTGCATACCACAGTATTGAAAACATAGGCATCATCGGGATTGGGATCGGTCTCGGCGTCATAGGGCTGGCTGTTGGCAGTCATACCCTTGCTTTGCTGGGATTTGCCGGAGGAGTGCTGCATGTGCTGAACCATTCACTCTTCAAGTCTCTTCTCTTCTTCAATGCCGGATCAGTGTATCATTCTGCCCATACACGCAATATGGAGCAGACGGGAGGGCTGATGAAGAGAATGCCCTGGACCGCCATGCTTTTCCTGACAGGGTCACTGGCCATATGCGGGCTGCCTCCGTTCAACGGCTTCATCTCGGAGTATCTCATTTATATGGGGATGTTTAACAGTCTCTCGGGCGCATCACTCAATCACTCTATACTGATTGTGGGATCAATAGCAGCTCTTTCTCTTATCGGAGGCCTCGCCATCTTCTGCTTCACCAAGGCGTTTGGCATCGTATTCCTCGGTGAACCGAGGTCTGACGGTGCAAGGTATGCCTCAGAAGCCGGTCGGTCGATGATCATTCCCCAGTTCATTACTGTTGCTCTTATACTGCTCATAGGGCTCGGTTCGCCTCTGGCAGTGAAACCGGTATTTGAGATCATAGCCCGGACGTGGGACATTGGCGCCCGGTCAATGGTAACTGGCGCCTTTATCTCTAACCTGTGGCAGATAAGTTTGGCCGGCGGAATCTTTATCGTTACCCTGGCCGCATTGCTCCTCTATCGCCGTTACCATCTCAGCCGAAGGGTGATTGAGACCGGACCCACCTGGGGCTGCGGCTACACGGCCGTTACACCGAGACAGCAGTACACGGCCACATCTTTTGCTTATAATTATAACCATATAGCAAAACCGATACTCCAAACCCGAAAGGAGATAGAAGAACCCGTGGAGGAGGATATCTTCCCGCGAAAGGGGCGCTTTGTTTCGCACAGCGATGACCTGTTCAAGAGGAACCTGATAGACAAGCCCGTGGACCTGGTCTCAGGATTGTTGAAGAAGATAGCCGTTATGCAGACGGGACAGATAAGACACTACATACTCTATGCATTTGTCTTCATGCTGCTGGTGTTGCTGCTGGCGATGCTCAATATTATCTGATGATGGCAGGATTTATACTTATAGCGGTTGCAGCCCTTTTCTTTCCGGGTATCATACTCCGGACGAAGAGCATTGCCTCCGGGCGAAAGGGACCTGGCATTTTCCAGCCATGGAAGGATATTGCGGTGCTGTTCAGGAAAGGAAGCATTTTCAGTGACACGACAGGACTGATATTTCGCATCGCCCCTTCAGTAACCCTTGTCACGGTGGCAGGCGCCATGCTGCTGCTTCCCTTCGCCGAACAGAAGGCTCTGCTTTCATTTGAGGGCGATTTCATACTCTTCGCTTACCTGCTGGCACTGGGCAGGTTCTTTACCATAATTGCTGCCCTTGATACGGGAAGCAGTTTTGAAGGGATGGGAGCCAGTCGTGAAGCCCTCTTCTCAATGCTTGTTGAACCGGCATTCTTCATTCTTATGGCAACCTTCGCAATGTTCACCGGATATACCTCATTCTCAGTGATATTTAATCATTTCTATATCACGGGTAATGATTATGTGCTGATATACAGTATTATAGGAGCGTATCTTTTAGTACAGATAGCCATGATTGAGAACAGCAGGCTTCCGGTGGATGACCCGAAGACGCACCTGGAGCTGACTATGATCCATGAGGTGATGATACTTGACCACAGCGGTTTTGACAAGGCTCTGATCCACATTTGCACTTATCTCAAGTTTGCCCTCTACGGATCCCTCATATATAATCTCGTTGTGCCGGCAGGATGGAACGTATTCCTTCAGACCGGGCTCTTCTTTGCGGTTCAGGGTCTCTTTGCCGTTGTGATAGGTTTTGCTGAATCATTCAGGGCACGAAACAAAATGAACAAGAATCCCAAATTTATTCTTACCCTTTCCGCTATTGCACTGATAGCATTCCTGGTAATCCTGATACTGACTGAGAAACTTGCCTGAACGAGATGGTTAACTATCTGATAGTAATATTTGCGATCACCCTGATCTACTTTGCCTCGGCGGAGAGGCTCAGCACCTACGTCAGGCTGGTGGCGCTGCAGGGTTTGCTGCTATGCGGTATAGCGGTGTTTGAACTGAAGGAGGTTAACCTCGGCAACCTGCTCTTCATAGTGGCTGAGACGCTCCTGTTTAAGACCATTCTACTGCCTTATCTGCTTAGCAGGATAATCCGGCGGTCAGGGGTCACCCGGGTGCATCGCCAGGCAGTGCCCGGCTTCTACCTTATCCTCTTTTCTATAATCGGGTTGTCCATTAGCGTTATCCTGGCTATGATCCTTCTCAATCCATTCATCAACACAATATATCTGGGGATAGCACTCTTCACTCTTTTTACCGGGTTGTTGCTGATAGTGACGCACAAGCTTATCATATCACACCTGATAGGATTTCTGGTGGTTGAGAACGCGGTTTTTCTCTTTTCACTTGCAGTGGGTAATGAGATGCCGATGCTCATCAACATAGGGATACTTCTTGACCTCTTTGTGGGTGTACTTATACTGGGCTTCTTCGGTTTGCGGCTCAAGCCTCACACCAATGAGCTTACCATGTTAAAAGACTAAGGATGATACTGTTGTTCTTCTTCATATTATCAATGCTGCTGAGCGGAGTGACTCTCCTCTCGCGCAGCAGGGTCGTTACCATGAGCCTGACCCTTGCTTACGCTGCTACTCTGATAGCTCTCACGTTACATGCCTGGATGAACAGGGGGAGTACTGAGCTCGTCTATTTCACCTATGACAGCACCGCGGTGCTGCTCCTCTCTGTCCTGGCTCTTTTGACCCTGCCCACTATCTCTCATGGTTTTATCTATACCAGGGATGATACAGCAAAGCGATTCAATATCTATCATTCAGGGCTGATTGCCCTGATGACTTTCATGTCAGGCGCATACCTGGCCAACACAATGACTGTACTCTGGATTTTTGTAGAGGCCACCACTCTTGCTGTTGCGGTGTTGATCTACCATGACCGCACCGAGATGGCGCTGGAGGCAACGTGGAAGTATGTATTCATATGTTCCACGGGGATAGCGCTTGCATACCTTGGCATCCTCTTTCTTGGTTTCATCTATGGCCGTGGTGATGCGCCTAACCTTTCATTTTCCTCCTTCAGACTGGTCATCAGTAATGCCAACCCGCTCTACCTGAAGATTGCTTTCATATTCGTGCTGGTGGGATTCAGTACCAAGATGGGCCTCTTTCCGATGCATACGGTTACAATTGATGCCCACTCGGTTGCGCCTCCGCCGGTAAGCGCACTCATCTCCACCACTCTCATGAATGTTGGGTTCCTGGCCATATACAGGGTTTACACTCTCTTCTCCAGTACATCTGTACTTTCCTTCATGAATCATGTTCTGGTGCTGGCGGGGCTGCTCTCCCTGCTGATTGCCGCGGGGTACATGCTTAAAGCAAAGCACCTGAAGCGCATGCTTGCCTACTCAAGCCTTGAGAATATGGGCCTGGTGGCTATAGCCATTGGCGCAGGGGGTTATGGCTATTATGCAGCTTTGCTTCTGATTGTCCTTCACTCCCTTGCCAAGTCGAGTTTGTTCTACCAGATGGGGCAACTTTCAAGGATACTGCACACATTCAGGCTTGATGACAGCGGCAGGTATATGAAACTTTATCCTGCCGGAGCCATGGTGCTGATGACAGGGATGGTATGCATACTTGCAATCCCCCCCTCGGGAATGTTCATCCCTGAACTGATGATCTTCAGGGCTATGGTGGAGAACGGACAGTGGCTTTTACTGATCGCTGTCGTAATCCTCCTGTGCTTTATCATCTATGCCATGACCACCAGGATAATGCACGTCAGTTTTTCTTCTCCGAGGAAGGAGGGTGATGTCAGGATGCCCGGCAGTGTGAATCCGGTTGAGACGATAAGCCAGTTTATCCTCCTGGCAATGGTTATAGTGATCTGTTTTTACCAGCCGCCTTTCCTTGTTAACCTGATCAGCCAGGGAATAGCTTTGCTTCCAAGATAGAAAAGATGAACAGTAACAGTTATACAGAAGTATTGAACGGTTCGGCACCAGCTGATTTTTCAGAGATACCGGTATCAGGTTATGACCTCTTTTATGATGAAGTGACAGCAATGCTTTCAGAGGACCGTTATCATTGTCTAAACTATTTCTGTTACAGAACAGAGGCTAAACTGAGGTTCATATGCTGTATGGCTGATGACGTATCAGGGATGGTGAGGCTGTTGAGCCATGAGAAGAGAGACGACGGCACTCCCTTTCGGTCCATTACGGCCCGGTGCTATGCGATGCATATTTTTGAGCGGGAGATGCACGAAAGCCAGGGTGTGATTTTTGAAGACCATCCCTGGCTCAAGCCGGTCAGGTATTCTCATGAGAGGGCAGATAGGATGAGTGTTATGAATAACTTTCCATTTTTCGAAATGGAAGGTGAGGAGCTGCATGAGGTGGGTGTTGGGCCCATCCATGCCGGAGTGATAGAGCCCGGTCACTTTCGTTTCATCTGTAACGGGGAGAGGGTGCTTCATCTGGAGATACAACTTGGATACCAGCACCGGGGTGTGGAGAGACTCTTTGTGGAGATGAGTGACGGACTGCGCCGCTCTATCCTGGCGGAGAACATAGCAGGTGATACGGCAGTGGGGCACGGGCTTGCGCATGCACAGCTGATTGAGTCACTGGCAGGTTTTGTTCCTCCTGCCTCTCTTCAGGCAGAGCGGTGCATAGCACTGGAGCTGGAGCGCATTGCAATGCATATAGGGGATACCGCTGCGCTCTGCGGCGATGTGGCTTATCAGCTCGGACAGGCGGCCTGTGAGGCCCTGAGGACAATGGTAATCAACACGACACAGTACTGGTGCGGTAACCGCTTCGGGAAAGGTCTTGTTCGTCCGGGAGGGTCAAACTACCCACTTACCGAAGATATCGCTGCTGAGATTCTTAAGGTAATTGATGAGGTTGACAGGAGATACGGTAATGTGACTGACTGTGTCTACACCCTGCCAAGCGTACTGGGCCGGTTTGAAGAGATAGGTATCGTAACCCTCCGGCAGGCATCCGCCATCGGGGCTGTTGGCATGGCAGCCCGTACCTGCGGGATACCCCGTGATACGCGTGCCACACATCCATTCCAGTATTACAGGCACATTGAGTTTGCTCCCGTCATTCTGGAGAGCGGAGATGTCCTGGCACGGGGCACGCTGCGCGCACTGGAAGTAAGGGAGTCGGTAAAGATAATACGCAGGTTCATTGATGAGTGGAAAAAGGGTGAGAAGGATACAGGGAAGCCGGTATATGATATGAGCTTAAGACCGGACAGTCTGGCCGTTTCGGTTACAGAAGGCTGGCGTGGTGAGATCTGCCATGTGGCGTTGACTGACGGGCAAGGCAGGATTACGCAATACAGGATAAAAGATCCTTCAATGCACAACTGGATGGCACTGGCACTGGCAGTGAGAAGTCAGGAGATCTCCGACTTCCCTGTATGCAACAAGAGCTTCAATCTCTCATATTGCGGCCATGACCTGTGATCAAAAACAAAACTGATTCATGAGAAAGGAACTGCAAATACTTGCTGATCACGGCAAACAGTATATAGCCAATCTGAGGAACCAGCCTGTTTCTGCGCGGTTCAGGGGCAGGCCGGTCATTTCAGGAGGAATAAGGCCGGAACAGATTAAGGCTGCAGCAGAAATGTGCCCCACAGCAGCCATCGACAGCCAGACCGGCTCTATTGATCTGGGCAGGTGCACCTTCTGCAACGAATGCTCACTGATGTTCCCGGAGGTGTATCAGTTCACAAACGACTACCGGATAGCTGCCACAAGGAGGGTAGATCTTGTTGTCATGCCGGGACAGGAGGGTCCTCTCAGGGTCAATGAACAGGCAATAGAAAATGAGGTGCGAGGACTCTTCAGGAAGTCGCTCAAGCTCCGCCAGGTGTCAGCGGGTGGTGACAACTCCTGCGAGATGGAGCTGGGAGCCAGCGGTAACGTCAATTTTGACCTGGGCCGTTTCGGGATTGAGTTCGTAGCCTCGCCCCGACATGCCGATGGCATTGTGATCACCGGCCCGGTAACTGAAAATATGGCGGAAGCGCTGGAGATCTGCCACAGGGCAATACCTTCACCTAAGATTATCATTCTCTGCGGCACGGATGCTATCAGCGGAGGGCTCTTCGAAGGGAGTAGTGCTGTGACAAGAGATTTTATTGAAACCCACCACATTGATCTTTATGTGCCCGGGAATCCGGCCCATCCTCTCACATTTATCAATGGGGTGATGGACCTGCTGGGCCTGTAGACAAGTCTGCAACCCACATCTGACAGTCGGCATATTCAGTATGCAGGTCTTGTTCCAGGCAGAAAGTGTCAGGAGTGATGGAGAAAGGTACGGACCTTTTTATTACCTTAGTTGCATCATCAGGCCTTCCTCCTTACAGGGGAGGGTTCATTGTACCGTTGGAATAAAATTACTAAAAGATGAAGAAATACATTTTAACCGGAATTATTGTATTTATGGGAACAGCTCTCCTTACCTCATGCGGACTCTCTGACACGAAGGTGACCGCTGAAGATGAATTTACCTACGAGGTTGACAGATTCGAAGATATCAGCGTGCTTAAGTACCGCCTGCCAGCATTTGACAAGCTGACAGCAGGGGAGAAGGAGTTAATCTACTACCTCTCAGAGGCAGCACTATGTGGCCGTGATATACTATGGGATCAGAATTTTAAATATAACCTGCTAATCCGTAAGACATTAGAAGCTATTATAGATACCTACGGAGGTGACCGTGAGAGTGATGAATACAAGGCTTTCATCACATATGTAAAGAGGGTCTTCTTCGCCAACGGTATACATCATCATTATTCAAATGACAAGTTCGTGCCGGGCTTTTCAGCAGATTACCTTGCTCAACTGATAAGCGGTTCAGATGGTGCGCGGCTACCATTGGCTGAGGGTCAGACGGTTGACGGACTGACGGCTTTTCTTACACCGATACTGTTTGATCCGGTGCTATACGCTAAGAAGGTTGACCAGACTGAGGGTACTGACATGATCACCTCTTCTGCCAACAACTTCTACGAGGGAGTGACCCAGGCGGAGGTTGAAGAATACTATGCCTCCATTGCTGATCCTTCTGACCCGAGGCCGGTCTCATGGGGCCTGAATTCGAAGGTAACAAAGATTGATGGCAAGGTGACCGAGATCTCATGGAAGAGTGGCGGCATGTATGGTCCCGCCATTGAAAGGATAGTGGTATGGCTGGAAAAAGCCCGCGACGCAGCTCTCAGCGAGACCCAGAGAAAGGAGCTTGACCTGCTGATAGGCTATTACAGGACGGCCGATCTCAGGACGTGGGATGACTACAATGTTCTGTGGGCAGGCAATACAGGTCTTTCAGTTGATTATATCAACGGATTCATTGAGACCTACGGTGATCCGATGGGCATGAAGGCCACATGGGAGGCTGTTGTTCAGTACATAGACACAGAGGCATCAAATAGAACGGCTCTCATAACTGAAAATTCGCAGTGGTTTGAGGATCATTCGCCTGTTGATCCGCAGTACCGCAAGGAAAAGGTTACCGGGGTAGCTGCAAGTGTTATCAATGTAGCCATGCTTGGAGGCGATTGTTACCCGGCATCACCGCTGGGTATCAACCTGCCAAACTCCAATTGGATAAGGGCTGAGGCCGGTTCGAAGTCAGTGACTCTTGCCAATATTACTGATGCGAAGGATATTGTTGCCAGGGGAAGCGGATTCATGGAGGAGTTTGCCTTTGATCAGGCAGAGATAGACAGGGCAGTGCAATGGGGATCACTCTCTGACGCCCTTCATACTGACATGCATGAATGCATAGGACATGCCAGCGGTAAACTTGCACCGGGCACGGACCCTAACGCACTCAAGAACTATGCTTCACCGCTGGAGGAGATGAGGGCTGACCTGTTTGCTCTCTACTTCATGATGGATCCGAAGATGACTGAGATTGGGCTGATGCCATCGGATGAACCTGCCAGGGCGCAGTATGACAGCTATATACGCAACGGCTTTCTGACCCAGATTGTAAGGATCAAGCCAGGAAAAAATATCGAACAGGCGCATATGAGATGCCGTTCGGCAATAGCCCACTGGGTCTATGAAAAGGGCAAGGCTGACAACGTGATCGAGTTGGTTAAGCGAGACGGGAAAAGCTTCGTTCGCGTAAATGACTACCAGAAACTGCGCGGACTCTTCGGGGAGATGCTGAAGGAGGTTCAGAGGATCAAGTCAGAGGGTGACTTCGCCGCAGGCAAGGACATGATTGAGAACTACGGGGTAAAGATTGACCAGGAACTTCATACCGAGATATTGGCCAGGTATGCAAAACTCAATCTGGCACCCTACAGCGGATTTGTAAATCCCATGATGATAACCGTCACCGACCGCGACGGAAGGATCAAGGATGTGAAGATTGAGTATTGTTCAGATTACCTCGGGCAGATGATGGAGTATGGGAAGAAGTATTCCTTCCTGCAAGCCTGGTAAAACGCGCAGCTGGGTTCTATTAATAATATTCCTTATTTAACCGTTCTGTCTTCTTCTTTTCTGAGAGAACGAGGTAAACAAGGTATGCAGCCGTGATCACCAGCAGTGCCGGGATACTGTATCTGATTATCGTTGCCGTGCTTATTCCCTCTCCCGTGGAGGCCGGGGGGTTAAATGAAGAACCGATATCAATTCCGAAAAGGTTCTTGACAAAGAAGAGAAGCAGAAATGCAAGGATTCCGGCAGCCACCGGTGTTGTTATCCATCCTGATGCGATTCCTCCCAGCACCTTAAGGTTGATGTTTCTGACTCCCTTGTAGAGACCTATGCCCAGAACGGACCCCACCACCACCTGTGTGCTTGAGACAGGAACCAGGGGTATGGGTGGAAGACCGATCTTCACAATTAATCCGGAGAGTGCTGATGATGAGAAGATGAAGAGGACCAGTGCCTGTGACAGTACAACCACGAATGCTGCCTCGGATGAGAGCTCCAGGAGGTTATTGCCTACGGTCTGCATCACTCTTTTCGAATAGGTGAGAATTCCGGCGGCGATGGCGATAGCCCCCAGGAAGAAGAGTTGCTGTGGTCCTGTCAGGCTGAATAACCCAAAATCTGTTGTCTCCAGTGCGATACTTGGAACAAAAACGCCCATCACGTTTGCTATGTTGTTTGCACCCAGGCTGTATGCGCCGAAAGCGCCTGCTATCATCAGTCCTGATCTCAGCCACGACTCATATTTCAGAAGGTGAGTCTTTATTCTTCGCCTCGTGATCTTTACCAGGTGATAGAGTACGTAGGCGAATATTGCTCCAAGTACAGGGCCGGTGATCCATGTTGAAACTATCTGGGTCAGGGCGCGTGTATCAACTGCATTATTTGTAAAGAGGTTCCAGCCTATGATAGCGCCCACAATGGCCTGGGTGGTTGAGACGGGGAGTCCCGCCCTGGTCATGAAATAGACTGTAAGTGCGGCTGCCAGGGCTACGGTGAATGATCCGCCCATGGCATTGACTGTACCCAGGCGGCCAATTGTCTCGGAGGCTCCTGCTCCCTGCAAGACTGCGCCCAGAATAACAAATACTGAAGCTATCACTGCCGCCCTCGTGAAGGAGACCATGCGGGAGCCTACCGCAGAGCCGAACACGTTGGCGGCATCGTTGGCACCGAGAGTCCACCCCAGAAAGAGGCCGCTGGTAAGGAACAGGAATATCATTGTCAGAGCATTTGCCTTATGGCCATCGACGCGAGGAGATCAGCCGCGGCCTGTGCGGAGTCAGAGATGTTCTCTATATGATGGGTGATATATCTGATGTGAGCTTTTTCGGCCAGTGAGAGTTCATTCATCTCATGAAACACTTTCTTCTTCATCTGGAAGGCAGACTTATCTGTCTCTCTCTCAAAGAAATAGACTCTGATAAGCTTCTCCCTGACCAGGTGAGGTTCACGGAAAAAGGCCCTTGCGGCAGGCATCAGCTCCTCTGCGGCATTGCCTGATACCTCTGCCAGTGAGATGAAGTCATGTGTCAGCGATGCAGGTACGTGTGGCATCTCCACGTAGAACTCGTTAAGTGATTTCTTGGCTGTGTCAATGATCTCGTCAAGCTGCCAGAGAAGCTTCACCATCTCACTCCTTTGCTGAGGCAGGATGGAGTGCACTATCATGTCATTCTCAATGGCTCGCTGAAGCTTGTCTGCCTTTCCTTCGAGATCGTCGATCTTGGTCAGGTGATTCTGGAATGCATTGCCGTCACCGTTGACGTATGCCTTGATACCCTCCTTGAAGATCAGGATTCCGATCTCAATTGTATCAAAGAATTCATCTATTCTTACAGTGAGTTCTCTGTTTGTACGGGTAAATAGCGACATCTGCGGATCTGTGTTGGTTACAGCAAATATATTAAGAAAAGGGCAGCAGCCTGCCTGCTCAGAAATCAATAATTCTTTCCACCCTGTGATTTCTGAGGTAGCCTTTTATTATAACCTGTATATCACGGTTGTCGGTAGCGGGTTTTATGCAATCATGGACCGCTGCGAGTCCGAATCCCACATCGTCAATGCAGAAATAGCCGAAACCGGCATACTTTCCATTGACCATTTTGACGGCTGACCTTTCTTCCGGATTTCTTCCGTGATCAATTATAAAGAAGTTTCTCTCCCTGAAGATGAATTCGTCCAGGGCCAGGAGCGCTCTTTCGTTGTATGATTTCTGATCCTCATCTCCGCAGCACGCGCCCATGCAGAGGCCTACCTGATGGTGGAAACAGGCGCCTTCAGTCTCGTACATCCCGCATAGCTTCTGACACAGGTTGTAATCACTTATTATCTGTTCAAGCTTACCGCGTGCCCTGTCACGTGAGGTGAAGAGCGACAGGGGAACCTCTTCGTCATTCACATTCCTGTATGAGAACCTGATATACCCTTTCTCATCTGTATGACTGTAGATACCCCAGCGAAATCCCGTGCGCCGCTGAGCCCTGTTGAAGCGCGGTTTTCTGTGCTTAATCTCAGCCGACTCCAGCAGCAGGGCTATCAGCTCACTTCCGGTAGGTTCCCAGGTTATGTCAGCTGTCATTGCGCGCATCTCCATCTCCCTTGCCGATGTGTTGTTGGAGAGGTGGGAGCTGATCCGCTCACTCAGGTTGCGGCTTTTTCCAACATAGATGACATCCCCGTTTTCATCGTGAAAATAATAGATGCCCGGCTCCTCAGGTATATCCTTCAGTCTATCAATGTCGAGCGCCGGATGCAGTTTTGCCGCTTTCCTGTTCCTGATAAGACTTCCCGACTTCAGTTGATGGTCCTTCTTCAGCAGAAGCTCCAGTAATCTTACAGTTGCCAGGGCGTCGCCGGAGGCCCTGTGTCTGCCATTGATCTCTATTCCGAGGTCATTGCACAGGTTGCCGAGACTGTATGACCTGTGACCAGGCAGGAGTCTCCTGCTCAGGGCTACCGTATCAAGCATGGGCCTTTTAAAGTTGTAACCAAGCATGCTGAACTCCTGCCTGATGAACGAGTAGTCAAACCGGGCATTGTGAGCCACAAATACATGCCCTTCAGTCATCTCCACGATCCTGCGTGCTACCTCAAAGAACTTCGGGGCATCATCCACCATTTCATTTGTGATGCCGGTCATGGAGGTGATGAAATAGGGAATATTTCTTTCGGGATTAATAAGTGTAGAGTACTCCTCAATGATACGGTCGCCATCATGGATGTATATGGCTATCTCCGTTATCCTCTCCAGCCTGGCGCTTCCCCCTGTTGTTTCTATGTCAATGATGGCATACATCCCCTCAGAAAAACACTAAGATAATTACTTTTAAAGATGCATCGGATTATTTATAATTTTGATAAAAACTGGCACATGGCTATGGATTGCGTGGGCAGCTACATTTACCTTGACGGTAACATTATTACGGTGGACGGCAGAGACGAGATCGTTTCAGGTGATGTCTCATTCTATGAAGTAATCAGAACCCGTGATGGTGTGCCGCTCTTCTTTGATGATCACATGAAAAGGCTGGAAGACGGGATTATGACGAGGTACAGTATCAGTTCTGATATCGCAGAGGAGGTCAGGAGGGGGCTGAATGCGCTGATAAGCCATGAACGCCATAACGAGATAAATGTGAGGGTGACAGTTACCTTTGCCGGGAAGGATCGGTCATTGCATATATGCTACATCCATTCATCATATCCGTCAGATGAGATGGTAAGAGAGGGAGTACACCTTATTCTTTATCACGCAGAGCGTCCGGACCCCGGGGTGAAGATGCTGAATACAAGCCTCCGCCTCGCGGTTAATGAGGAACTGATCAGGAGGCAGGCCTATGAAGCCCTGCTGGTTAACAGCGGGGGATACATCACTGAAGGAAGCCGGTCAAATATCTTCTTCATCACAGGAAGTGGTATCATTCATACTGCTCCTGACAGCATGGTCCTCCCGGGTATCACCCGTAGTTATGTGACGGAGATTGTAGGGAATGAAGGGATTCCCCTTGTGTTCGGTGCAGTAAAAGAGAGCAGCCTGGATAGTTACAGGTCTGCATTTATCACCGGCACTTCACCGATGGTGCTCGCCGTCAGGTCAGTAGAGGGAAAGCTTTTTGACGTATCTGATCCGATCATACGCAGGCTCAGAGAGGTCTATAACGGTTTGGCGGAGCATAGCATACTGGATTACAGAAAGAAAAACAATACATAATAATCCGTATATTTGCATCAAAACCAACATCCATGGCCAGTATAAGAAATCTTAAAAAGGATATCGACTACCTCTTTTTTGAACTGATCTCCGACTGTTTTATGTTCACCAGCCTTCATGCAGGTCAGAAGAAAGCTGAAGTTCAGGACCTTATCGAAGAGGCGGTAGGGGCTCGCAATGAGCTGATTGACAGGGTAAATCATCCGGATGGCAAGGATAACCCGAAGATCGTAAGGGAGTATTACTCAACCCTTCGCAAAGAGCTCTTTGAGAAAGTAGACGGATATTTTGAGAGGTTGAGTGCTCTGTCTAAACAGTAATCAATTGTGATTTTCGATTTTACTTGTGTAATTTTCTGTTTGGGAATTTTGGTGCAGAGGATCAGTAATTGTAACTCAGAGTATTTGATGGCCGCATGACTGGCATTGTCCCTCATCCGTTAACCCTGTAATTCGGGTAGAGTAACCTGATCTGCGGATCACCACCGACTGGCAGGAAGGACACCGTGTATCGCTTCCTCCGTCAGCTCCCTGCATATTTCCGGTATAGACATAATCAAGATACTCCTCAGCGACCTCCTGTAGCAACATGATTGTTTCCGGTGGTGTTGCAGGATCATTTCTCCGGTACATCGGGAAGTAGCGGCTCAGGTGAAGGGGCACTTTCCTTCCGGCATTTTCAGCTATCCACCCAGCTTCCTGTCTCATCGCGGCGGGCGAATCGTTCAGTCCCGGAAGGATAAGTGTGGTGATCTCCAGATGCCGTCCTGAGGAGGCGATGATCTTTATAGCCTCCAGCACCGGCTTCAGCGTGGCGCCGGCATACTTTCTGTAGAATTCGTTGCTGAACGACTTCAGGTCGATGTTGAATGCATCTATGAAATCTGTCATCTCCCGCAAAGGCTCCCTGTTAATATAGCCGTTCGTAACCATGACGTTTTCCAGTCCCTCACTTGCCGCCAGCCTTGCGCATTCAGCAACGTACTCATACCAGATTACCGGTTCATTATAGGTATATGCAATACCTATATTACCCCTTGCCCTGGCGGCCTGCCTGACAAGTTGTTCAGGTTTCAGCCTGACTGTTTGTTCTTTTGGCAGGTTTTGCGAGATATGATAGTTCTGGCAGAAGTCGCACCTGAGGTTACATCCGTACGATCCCACTGAAAGTATCATTGAGCCGGGTCTGAAGTGATACAGTGGTTTTTTTTCTATCGGATCAAGAGCGTATCCTGAGATCACGCCGGCAGTTATCAGGGCTATCTCGCCGTTTCTGTTCTCCCTTACGCCGCATATACCTCTTTCGTCCGGCCTGATCAGGCAATGATGAGGGCAGAGGAGGCACCTTACGGTACCTTCATCGTTATGTTTTTCCCATAGCTTCATCGGGGAAGGCCTTTTGAACTTATAAATTTAATGTTATTTTTGTTTTCCTGCCAGCGCCTGATGCGGACAGGCCAACTAATTTTGACATCTAACCTGACAATTACACTATGAGCACCCGTAGAGACTTTATTAAAAGATCAGCATTGGTTGTGGCTGCAATGCCTTTGATTAACAGTGATATGATTGCTGCCCGCAGGCCTTCGGGTAAGACCGGATTAGCCCTCTATACCATCCGTGATGACATGGGCAGAGACCCTGCAGCTGCACTTGCTGCCGCAGGAGAAATCGGTTATGACTGGGTGGAGGCTGCTGATCATCGTGACGGTAAGTTCTATGGGATGAAGCCAAAGGAGTTCGGCAGGCTTGTTAAAAGGAGTGGTATGGCTGCCATCAGTTCGCACAGTTCTGTCAGGCCGGAGAATTACGAACAGATGATTGATGATGCCGCTGAGGCCGGGATGAAGTACATCATGCTTCCCTCATTGCCGGGTGATTGGACCGGCACCATTGACGGTTACCAGCGTGCTGCGGATTTCTTCAATAAGGCGGGAGTAAGATGTAAAAAGGCGGGCATCAGGTTTGGTTTTCACAATCACCAGATAGAGTTTTTGGAGATAGGCGGACGCGTACCATATGATGTACTGCTTGAACTGACAGATCCCAGGCTGGTAATCTTTGAACTGGATATTGCATGGATAACTGCTGCAGGCAAAGATCCCCTGGCCTATTTCAGAAATTATCCCGGAAGATTTGAGGTATGGCACATGAAGGATCTGACTCCTGAGAAGCAGGATGCCACCCTGGGTGAGGGCATAATTGATTTCAAGCCTATTCTGGCAGAGGCACGTACAGCTGGCATGAAATACTGGTTTGTGGAGCAGGATCACTGCCGGACCCATACTCCGATGGAGAGCATCAGGATCAGCCGTGAATACTATCTGAACAGGCTGCTGAAATAATTTTCAGAGATCAGTGGTGGCAGCTCCCCTGGCGGAGGAGGCCACAACGGCTTCGAGGAACCTCATTCCCCGTACACCTTCATTTATCCCGGGGTAATCAGCGAGCGGATCCGGATTTCTTCCTTCACCATGGGCTGATATGTGCATCATGAAATTCCTGTACAGGTTGGCAAAGGCTTCGATGAATCCTTCGGGATGCCCGGCTGGTATCCTGGTATGCATTGGCGCTGCCCTGCCTGTCCCGGAGAAGGTGGTGCCGGTGCGTACAATCTGTGTCGGAGCGTCACTCCACATCAGTATCAGGGTGTTGGGTTCCATCTGTCGCCAGGCCAAACCTCCCTTTTCGCCATAGATCCTTACCGAGAGGTTATTCTCTTCACCAGTGGCCACCTGGCTGGCAAGGAGAGTGCCCATAGTACCGTTGTCAAAGAGAAGTGATACGGTGCCGTCATCATCCAGAACCCTTCCCGGCACCACTGATCTGAGAGTTGCCGAGAGGGCTGTCACTTGCAGACCGGTAATATATTCAGCAAGATTGAATGCATGTGTCCCTATGTCAGCCATAGCGCCTGCTATTCCTGCCCGGGCAGGGTCAGCTCTCCATACAGCCTGCCTGTTGCCTGTATTCTCAACGGGGGTGGACATCCATCCCTGAAGGTATTCAATGATTACTTTTCTTATGGACCCGAGTTCACCGCCGAGAACCAATTCCCGGGCCCTCCTGACCATCGGGTAGCCTGTGTAGTTATGGGTCAGACAGAAGAGACAGCCTGTTCTGTTCACTGTATCCAGCAGGTCTGCAGCTTCATCCACGCTAATGCACAGGGGCTTGTCGCAAATTACATGAAATCCTGCCTCAAGAGCCTTTTTGGCCGGACCGTAATGAAGATGATTGGGGGTAACTATTGTAATGAAGTGTGGCCTGGTGTCAGCGGAAAGTGAGCTTTCATTGCTTATCAATTCCTGCCAGGAGTCGTATATCCGTGATGCAGGGATACCTTCCATTTCTCCCGTGATTTGTGATAGGGCGGGGTCACTACTGAATGCTCCGCAGACCAGTTCGGCCATGCCGTCAAGCCGGGCTGCCATTCGATGTACGGGTCCGATGAGAGAGCCTTCACCGCCACCGATCATGCCCATTCTGAGTCTTGTCATATCTCTTCTGTGTTAAGAATTGTGGTCACCCTTTACCTCTATATTATTCCTTAGGCAGAACTCCTCAACGGATTCCATGATGGAGCCGGTATTTTCAGGGTAATATGTTCCCAACCTGAGCTTTATTGTGCCGGTGGCTGTAATAAATCCTATTGTCAGGGGCTTGAACTCCACTGCCTTCAGGCTTGATGGAGTAAAAATGAGCGGTGGCCGGTAGAATTCCTGGCGAAGGATAATCTTATTCTCGCTGATAATTATGTATCTCCGTGTATAGCCGAGTCCTGAGGCTATCATCCACAGACCGAAGAGCGTCAGGAAAGCTGTAGCTATCCAGGCTGATGCCGTTGAGGATGCGGTTCCTCTTATGCTGTACATGAACCCTGTTACGGCGGCAAGGCATGCAATGCCAAATATTATCTTCAGAATCTTACCTGTCTTTTTGTCTTCATGCAGGTCTATAGTGTATTTTGTATCTGCCATGTTTTTTTGGTATGATGCAATTTAATTATTTTTTTGGGAGAGCGGCAGACATTTAAGCATGGTACCAGGTTTTGATTTATCGATGAATTTTTTACTTTTAAGGTCTGTTTGGAATTACTAACCACCTGTAATATGAAAGAGGACAAAAGAACATTCACAAGGCGGTCATTTGTAGGCACCACGGGTGCAGCAATAGCCGGTCTGACAATTCTGCCATCAAATGTTGTAAGCGGTCTGGGCCACCGCCCTCCAAGCGACAAGCTTAACATTGCCGGCATTGGTATCGGTGGCGTTGGTGCCACAAACCTGAGGAATGTGGCCTCGTCAGAAAATATAGTTGCTCTATGTGATGTTGACTGGGGCTACTCAAAGAGGGTATTTGACGCTTATCCCACGGCGAAGAAATTCTGGGACTTCAGGAAGATGTATGATGAGATGGGCAAGTCAATTGATGCAGTGATTATTGCGACTGCAGACCATACTCATGCCCTGTCAGCTGCCCAGGCCATGACCCTTGGCAAGCATGTTTACCTGCAGAAGCCACTCACTCACAGCGTGTATGAGTCGAGGCTTCTGACAAAGCTTGCCGCGAAGCACAGGGTGGCAACCTCAATGGGCAACCAGGGTTCCTCTGCCATAGGTGTGGACCTGGTACAGGAGTGGATACAGAACAGGGAAATTGGCGAGGTAACGAAAGTGGAGGCTTTCACTGACCGTCCTATCTGGCCGCAGGGTCTGAACAGGCCGACAAAGGTTGATAAGGTACCCAAGACGCTCGACTGGGATCTGTTCCTTGGCCCTGCTCCCGTAAGGCCATACAATGCAATCTACCATCCATGGAACTGGAGAGGCTGGTGGGATTTCGGAACAGGTGCCCTGGGTGATATGGCATGTCACATCCTGCATCCTGTATTCAAATCCCTCAGGCTTACATACCCGACAAAAGTACAGGCCAGTTCTACACTCCTGCTAACCGACTGTGCCCCAAATGCACAGGCTGTGAAATATGTTTATCCTGCAAGGATGGCACCGTCACATTACAAGATTGATCTTCCAGAGGTGGAGGTGACATGGTATGACGGCGGCCTTCAGCCAATGAAGCCTGAAGGGTGGCCTGCCGGCAGGGATATGAATGATCAGGGCGGCGGAGTCATCTTCCACGGTACCAAGGATAAGCTCATCTGCGGTTGCTACGGCGTCAATCCATGGCTACTCTCAGGAAAAGTGCCAAAAGCTCCTGAGACTGAGAGGCGTGTTGAAAATGCAACCAGGGGAGGACATGAGATGGATTGGGTACGCGCCTGCAAGGAGAGCCCCGAAAACAGGGTGCCGACAAAATCTGACTTCTCCGAAGCCGGACCGTTCAATGAAATGGTAGTCATGGGTGTACTTGCAGTCAGACTGCAGGGGCTGAACAAAACCCTCGAATGGAACGGTGAAAAGATGGAATTTATTAATGTCAATGACGGAGACACGATGAAGATCTGCATTGAAGATAATTTCAGTATTACCGACGGACATCCGACCTTTGACAAGAAGTGGACTGATCCGATAAATGCGAAGCAGTTTGCAGCAGAGATGATCAAGCATAATTATCGCAGTGGCTGGTCACTTCCCGATATGCCCGCATAGTGTACCAATATTAATTAAATATCTTAAAATCTACAGCTTATGAAATTGTTAAAGACATTGTTTGTGCTTATTCTGGCCGCCACCTTCTTCTCCTGCGGATCAGGAAAGGAAAAGAAGAGTGCAGAAAAGAAATCGACCGAAGCCGAGGTATGGACCTTCCTCTTTGACGGATCATCCACCCAGGGATGGCGCAATTACAATCAGGCCACCTTCCCTGAACAGGGATGGGAGATTGTTGACGGGGCACTTCATTGCATTGGTTCAGGAATGGGTGAAGCCGGCGGCGGTGGCGGTGATATAATCTATGAAAAGAAGTTTTCAAATTTCCACCTGAAGCTTGAATGGAAGATTTCTGAGGGAGGCAACAGCGGTATATTCTACCTTGGGCAGGAGGGTCCGGAATACGAAACTATCTGGAGGACTGCTCCCGAAATGCAGGTTCTTGACAATGACAGGCATCCTGATGCTGAAGCAGGCAAAGACGGAAACCGTAAGGCAGGTTCACTATATGACCTGATTCCTGCGGTACCTCAGAATGCGAAACCGGCAGGCGAATGGAACACGGCTGAGATCAAGGTCTATAAAGGCTCTGTTTGGCATATCCAAAATGGTGAGACCGTTCTGGAATACCATCTGTGGACTCCTGAATGGAATGAACTGGTTGCAGGCAGCAAATTCCCTGCTCTAAATCCCAACTGGGCCAATGTGGCAGCAGAGGGATACATTGGGCTGCAGGATCATGGTGATGATGTCTGGTTCAGGAATATCCAGATACGGGAGCTGTAATACATCCATAATACCACATATCTTGCATATATCCACGTAGCGGGAGGTCTGAGACCTCACGCTACGTGGACATGACCAGGGTTTATCATTATTAGCCGCATCGCGGCAGGTGTGAGACCTGCCGCTTCATCCTCAGATGGCAGAAATCCGGATTAGAGGGCGGGGGTTCCCTTTAATCCGATCTCGTCTGCTACCTTGCGCATGCCCATTATTGTATCGGTGATCAGGTCGGTGAGGTCGGCCCCCAGCATGGCAGCTCCCTTTTCAATGACGCTGCGGTCAACCCCGGCGGCAAACCTCTTATCCGTCCATTTCTTGCGAACTGACCGGGCTTCCATGTCAAGCACGCTTCGTGAGGGTCTTATCAGGGCGCTTGTGGTCACCAGTCCGGTAAGCTCGTCAATGGCAAAAAGAGTCTTCTCCAGAAGAGTCTGAGGTTCAACGGATGAGCAGATGCCGTACCCGTGGCTGATAACTGCCCTGATGTACTCTTCAGGCCATTCCTCTTCCCGAAGTATCTTTTCTGTCATTGTGCAATGCTGATCAGGGAATCTCTCATAATCGAGATCGTGTATCAGCCCTATCACGCCCCACATATCCTCATCCTCTCCATGCTTGCGAGCCATATACCTCATCACCGCCTCCACTGCGAGGGCGTGTTTGTACAGGCTGTCAGAGCTGTTATATCTCAAAAACAGCTTAACTGCCTGGTCACGTGTTGGTTTTTTGTCACTCATAGTATTATCATTGCCTGACAACTCTAATGCTGATGTTTTGTCCTCCCCGGGTAAGACGAAGGGTATAGACTCCCGGAGGCAGATGAGAGCAATTGACCGGTATCCTGTTCCTCCCGGCGGAGAGTCCGGTCGAAAGGCGCGTCATCACTCTTCCGGTGATATCAATCAGCTCAATCTCTGCATCATCACCTCCCTCGTAATCGAACTCAATGGTGAAACTATCCCTGAAAGGATTCGGTAGTACGGTCAACGTCCCTTCGGTCAGGTCAGACCCGATGCCGGAGAGGACAAAGGAGACCGTTGCCGTATCATTGCCTGGATAGGCATCTTCAGGCAGCCGGCTCAGGATAGAGATGCTATAGGGAACATCTTTCAGAATACTTATTTTCTTTGTGAAGGAAACATCAACCGTGTCGCCCGGGTCAATCTTCCTGTAAAAGGTCTCATTGACAAGATCTCCGTCATTCACCATATATGCCAGCGGGAAGCTGGTGAGAGCATTCCTTCCGAAATTAATCACCCTGCCTCTCACTGTTACGTCATTGAGCATCGCCGTGGTTTCGGGAGCATATACTGTGTCTATGTGGAGGTCAGCTTCCAAAAATGATATATCCGGAAAGGTCACCTGGTCAAGCCACGCTGCGTCCATTCCCCCGGAGAGTGATACATCCTTGGAGTATATCCATTCAAGCAGATGAACCCCCGGCTTGAGCACCTTTCTCCGCAGTGCCCAGGGAGTGTCTCCTGATATCTGCATGTCAACAATGCTGTCAACCCTGAAGGTAAGCTGGTCATAGGTAGGTTCAGATGAGACCCTGACATAGAAGGAGAGAGTGTCGGAAACAGGATTATTTACATATATTGCCAGGGTCGATTCTGTCTTGTCCGGGATAGGCGCAGATCTGGCCGAATGTACGTTCTCATAGGCAGTTGCAGAGGTGATTATCCATGGATACTCTTCATCCTGCATCCATGGGAAGACGTCAAACCTGTTGAATTCCCATGTCTCGCGTGTCTTTCCAGTGCTTATTGACCATCTGCCGGAAGCCTCATAGTTCCCGCAGATGAAGCTGATATCATAGGGTATCACCCGGCCTGATCCTGCCAGCAGAGAAATGGTCGCCTCGAAGCAGATATCCTTTTCTTCGCCCGGTTGCAGTGTGCCGGTCTCAAGCTGCTGTTCTGCCATGGTAAGCCATGCTCCGGCCGGGGTAATGGATACCGTGCCGCTGGCGGCCGAGGAGCCTTCATTCCTCAACCTTACCTTCAGGCAGAGTGTCTCTCCCGGATCAGGCAGGAAATTGGCGTTCCCGAGAGACGAATCGTCATGCACGGCAGATACAATCTTCAGTACAGGGGCATGGAGCGTCAGATCAATACCGAAACTGTACTCCTCGCCGTTATCACTGAGGTTGAGCAGGAGGGAGGCTAGCTCACCGTCCTCAACATCGTCAGAGACACTGAAAATAAACTTATCGGAGATGTTGCGGGACTCGCCGGGATTTAGTACACCTATTGTTGCTATGTCAGCCTCCACCGTAATCATTCCTGATGTAGCCACCAGATGTGCGTTAAGCGTTGATGTAGCTGACCCGCCGATGTTCTTCAGGGTAACCTTCAGGTTTATTGACTCACCATAATCAGGAATGCCGTCACCGTTGCCTTCTGAATCATCGAGAACGATGTTGTTCACTGTAATAAATGGTTCAGATACACTGCCGAAGTGAACGGTCTTATAAAAGGGAGTCATGTTTTGCCCGGTGACCACCACCAGGCAGGAGTCTTTGATCCCGCCCGGAATAGCAAGGCTGACATTCCCTGAGGGACTTACATGTCTTGCATCCCAGAGAGTGTCAAAATCAGAAATGGCAGCATAGGAGAAGGGTTTGGCAAAGAAATTCAGGAAGGTGAGTGACAGGGGCACCTTGTCCGGCAGCTCAATATCAAAAGTATCAGGTCTGCCTATCACCGGGGAGAGAGAGGGATCACCCAGCAGTATGTATGTTTCCCAGTAGTACTTCTTTCTCGGGCTTGTGCTTGCCGATACAGACATATTCCCCGAAAAATTTATCTGACCCATTGTATGATACCATTCTCCAGGAGGTTCATTATGAGTATGGAACAGTCTGTCAAAGGCGCCCTTTCCTGTTGTCTCGTAGGTGACCTCCGGGCCTGGTGTCCCGGGACCGACAGCCCAGAAAAAGTCATCACTCCAGTAAGAGTCATTGGTACAGCCAATATATCCTATGGCCCCTTTGCCCGGGGTGGCTGTCATTTCTGTTGCAAAACAGGATGCAACGTTAATCTGTGCAGTCCGGCATGCATTGGCAATTATAAGCGGGTATTCGTTCTCGTTGACCAGGTTTTTAACCATTGATGTATTGAGGACCGGATCACTGAAACCGGTTGCCTCACCGTGTCCCGTATAATTTAGTATGCTCAATCCCTTGTTGAATACAGTCTTAAGGGAGTCGTCCTTCTGTGGTGAATCAGGATAAAGCCATCTGACGGCATTGAGAGAGGCGTCCTGCTTCAGGTAGTTATTGTATATATATGAGACCTGACCGTTCATGTAAAGCTCGAAGCCAGGTGCGTTGCCTGCGGTCACAAGAGCGCCTGACCAGAAATCATTTCCCGGTAAGTAACTGAGTGTTTCGTAATCAATAATCTTCTTCACCATTCCCTTTAGCTGGGTGGTGTCACTGGCTGGCAGCCTGCCTATGAAAAGCTCAGGGATGTAGTCGCCCATTCCGTCAAACTCACCATAATAGAGATCAGAAATGTTTGAAGTGCCCCGGGAGGTTGGGATGATTGACTGATCACCGGCTATCAGCAGGTATTGGACCTGTATGCCTTGCGATTGCAGGTTAAAATAGAGATCAGAGATGCTTTTCTTAAGATATTTGAAGACGGTGTCCGGCGGGCCGGCACCCCTGTGTATTACCGTTGTCCGGATTCCTTTCAGGTTTTTCCACCTGATAAGCGGGGAGAGGAAACGGGTAAAGAGGGAGTCGGTCACAATAATCATATGAACCGGTTTGTCTGAATAGCCCGGGATATAGGCTTCTGAAGCATAGCCACCTTTATTGAACGGAATAGCACCCTCATCATCCCCCTTAGTAGCTGAGGATTTATAACCAATGGTGAGAGTCATTGAGGTGATAAGGTCAACATATCTTCCTTTAGGATTGTAGAAGGCAGGGTATACGGCGATGTTGGCTATCCTTCGCCCCCTGAAGATTCCTTCGTGTCTTATCGTAATAGTGTCATGACTGAGTAGTTTTCCTGATTCATATACTTTTCTGTCCTTAATGGTAACCTTTTGCTGCGGACTTTCGTTCTTTGTTCTGGCAGGCTGGGCAGGAAAGAGTTCTGCCTCACTAACGCCCTTATCGTCGAGCCTGATCTTCCGTGAAACCACATCCGAAAGAGTGACAACCAGTTCCATCCCTTCAGGTACCTCCACCAGCCTGCTGAAGACCGGCAATTCAGGTTTGCCCGTCTCTGAAGTATGGTGATGGCCAGGCAGGAACAATCTCAGGTAATTTACTCCCTGGTCACTTACAGGCAGGAGGCGGGGTTCTTCGGCATGATAGCTGATTGAAAAGGGTTGATCAAGGTATCCCCTCCGGTGAATTTTTCCGGCGGACCTTCCGGCAAGAGCTTGAGATTCTGCATCAGGCATGTTTAGCAGCATCATCAACGCCGCAAGGAATGCGGTTGCCCTCTGATTAACCCTCATAACCTGAATATACGTAGCCAAGATAATTAAAAAATACCTCAATTTATATGCCTTACCCTGTTACTGACGTTATATAAATTGAATTTGTATATTTAACCTTAAATTCAGGGAGATTGTTCAGGGTATGAGGAAGGGGCTTCATCTGATACTATTCCTTTTATTGTTTTCACTGACAGTAAATTCGCAGATCAACAGGCATGGAACGCCGTTGGTCAGCTGGATTGATGCAGCTGAAACACCCGGCGAGCTGGAGAACCTTTGCGTCACAATGGACGGCAGAGGGGTAATGTATTTCGGGAATGAGGGTGGCGGAATACTCTCGTTTGATGGCAGCAGCTGGAGATTGATACCCACATCAGGAAAGGGCAGGGTGACGGCCCTGGCAACAGATACCAGGGGAATTGTCTTTGCCGGGAGTGAAAATGACCTGGGTTTTCTGCAGCCTGACAAGTCAGGCAGAATCGCATACTGTTCATTGTCAGAGCAGATAAGCGACTCTTCAGCTGTTACGGAGATAATGACAATCAGTTCGATAGCTGTTGACAGCAATGGGGTCTCTTTTACCGACGGTAAACGTCTCTACAGGCTGGCAACGGGAACCGATTCTGTCACGGTGACTGATCTGGAGAATGGCTATGGCATTAGCTCGGCAAGAAAACTGGTAGTAGCTGACGGACGACTGTTTATTGCTGATGACAGGGAAGGTCTTTTTGAATACAGAGATGGCAGGGTAGTACGAATCCCCGGCGGAGAAAAGACCGGTAATACCCTCTTTGTGAAACTCATGCCCTATGACAGGGACAACCTGCTCATCGCCGCATCAGGCAAAGGCCTGCTGTTGTTCAATTTCCGTACCGGCACACTGATTGAAGACTTCATCGGCAAAAAAGCCAACCAATTGCTGCAGGGGGGGATAATGACTGACATGGTAATTCTTCCCGGTAACATGATTGCTACCGGACTGGGCAAGAATGGCGGTGTATACATCTTTAGTCGCGATGGTAAGCTTCTGCAGCACATCTCAGACCGGACAGCCAGTATCAGAGAGTCGTCTGTTACTGCCATGTACTGTGACCATATGTCCAACTCCCAGCTGTGGTTCTGTACCAGGGGATTCATCAACAGAGCCTTTGTCTCGCTGCCGGCGGGGGAATTCGGGAGACAAGCCGGTATATCCAGCCCGGCAGGCCCGATAACAGGGTATGCTGATTCAGTCTTTCTCGGTACCGATGACGGTCTCTATAAAAACTACTCAGACAGATCAGGCATAATGCGTTTCAGGAGGATCAGAAACCGTGGATCCATAGTCAATGATTTGATTACCACTGACCTCTATTTTGGGAAAATCCTGTTGGCAGCTACTTCCAACGGTCTGTTGCAGATAGAGAGTGATGGTGATGCCACCCGCTTTTTAAGCAATATGAGTTTTACCTCTGTCAGGAGAGCGATGGAAGATCCATCCATCCTTGTAGCCGGATCAGATAACGGAACTATCCGCATATTGAGATTCGATGATTATGAGTGGGTGGTGGTCAATACTATCACCGGACACTTGTCCTGTGCCGTAACAGATATTGAACAGTCAGCACCGGGAGAATGGTGGCTGGTTGCTGCGGCGCAATCATCGCTCATGCGCATGCATTGTGAACCAAATGACACTACTTTTATAAGCTACGGACGGGAACAGGGAATCCGCTGTGACACAATCAGAAGCGTTACCGTAATTGATGATGTACTGTATCTCTGTACCGGGAAGGGGATCTATCATTACAATCGCCAAAGTGATTCATTTGAGAAAGATCATAACCTGACGGGAAATACCTTTGATAATGTTCAGGTGAATAATCTATTTAAGACGCCAGAGGGTGAGATCATTCTTTCGGGGTATGATATCCGTAATTTCGATGCCCTGGTTACAACCACCCGCCTGGGACATGTGGTCTTCAGACGGCAGTTTGACTTCCTTCCAGATATAGCCACCAGGGGTGTGGCATATATTGACGGTTCTGTCTGGCTTGCCAAGGGGAACAGCATATTTATCCTTGACAAAAAGAAGCTTGCCTTCAGGTATGGTGAATGCCGGACTTTTTTTACCAGGATCATCGCCGGTGGCAACACCACCCTGATGGACGGCACCTTCTTCACTACCACTGCTGAAGACCTCAGAATACCAACGGTGATCCAGCCTGAAACACCACGTATAAGATTAAAGCACAGGGATAATGACATTTCTTTTCAGTGGACAACAACTTCATGTGTAGGTGAGAGGAAGAGAGAGTACAAATGGAAGCTTGAGGGATTTGACCGGGACTGGTCGGGTTGGGACTCACGCAATTGCAGGGATTATACCAATTTGCCATCCGGCGATTATATTTTTCTCGTTAAATCAAGGAACATTACTGGACTGGAAAGTGATGATCTGACGTATACTTTTACGGTCTGGAAGCCCTGGTATGCATCATTTGTTGCCAGGTTGTTCTACATAGCACTGGCTGGATGGCTTATCTACAGCCTGATCAGGTACTATGCCAGCAGGCTTAAGGTCAGAAACAAAAAGCTTGAGAGCCTGCTTAAGCAAAGGAATGAGGCCAAGGAAAGAAGCGGACAGGAGATGGAAAGACTGGAAAAATATGCCGGGATAATTCAGCAGGCAATGCTGCCTGCAGAAGAACAGCTAAGTGAGGCGTTCCCAAACAGTTTCGTTCTTTACAGGCCAATGGAGACCGTTAGTGGAGATTTCTTCTGGATAAAGCATATAGGCAAGAGAACGTTTATGGCTGTAGGTGACTGCACCGGACACGGGGTTCCGTCATCACTGAGGACGGTCATGGCTCGCGCCTTCCTCACTGACATTGTAAGCATGTTTCCGGCGCTGAGCACATCTGAAATCTTGTTTGAATTCCGGAACAAATTATCGAAGACTTTTAAATCATTGCCGGAATCAGAGGTGCGGAAGGAGGGGATTGATATCTCAATGCTGACTATTGACCGGTCTGGTAAGACTGTAGAATACTCAGGGGCTGCATCACAGTGTTTCAGGATACGGCAAATGAGTGATCAGGAGCTGTCAAGATGGGAGAAGGGTGAATTCAAACCCAATGAGGGAACACTGGTAAGCGGAAAGCATCTGCTTGAGACCGTTTATGGTGACAGGATTCCCCTGGGGATGCATCTCGCTGGCGACCATGCATTTACTCAACACAGGTGGAGACTTGAAAGTGAGTCATCCTATTATCTGTTTACTGATGGTTACGCTGACCAGTTCAACGGGATTACGGGTAAGAAATTCCTGAAAAAGAACCTGAGAAAGCTGATACTTGATATAAGGGAATATCCTATGGGCAAGCAACGGGAGATCCTCGAAGAGCGTCTTGACAGCTGGAGGGGCCAATCTCATCAGACAGATGATATCCTGATAGCAGGATTAAGGATTGAGTAATGGTGCCGTACCAAATTCGTTACTCAGACGGTAGACTATTCCTCTTTCATTGGCCTCATATTCAATAAGTCCGCAGAGGATAAAGTTACTCAGTATCTTTTCGGCCACACGTGAGCTGATTCCTGCCAGCACTCTGAATTCCGCCACAGTGACCGGACTGCTGTTGCGAAGATGATTCAACAGAAGGGTCTCGGTTTCCTCAAATCTCAGGAGCAGCCCACGGGCTTTCGCACTGCGTCTCCATACCTGGAGCATCACTCTGTCAGCCATAAAGTTCTGATCTTTCTGCCTGAAATAGGCTTTCCATCTTCCATGCTCATCCTTTGCCTTAACCGGTATGATCTTACTTTTTGGCACCTCCACCTCAAGGATATTCTTGCCATTTATTGTATGATTCCGGGTCCGTATTGTCACTTCCGGGTCACAGTGGAGCCGTGCGGCAGCATCAATCATGTATAATTCCTCGTCTGATCTTACCCCGGCGAGGGATCCGTTGTCCCTCACACCAATGAGCAACTTTCCTCCGGCAGTATTGGAGAATGCAGAGAGAGTACGGGCTATCTTCTGCGGGTCTGAAATGCAATACTTGAAATCAAGCTGCAATCCTTCACCACCTGAGATCAGGTTATGGATGTATCTTCCCATGTCTGCCTGATTTTTCACTGCAGCGCAGTACTCCCAAATTAAACTAAAATATTTGTATATTGGCGCTAATTAAACCTGTCGCAGCCGGTTGAATGCAGGATATTTATCAACACTGCAACCCGGAATGCAGATTACATAAAATCAGACTATATGAAACGCAGAACATTTTTCAGGTCCGGTCTTGCGGGTGCCGCAGGCATTTCCCTAATGGGTGTGCCGGCTATTGCACGTAACAGCAGCCGGGCTGACGGTGATACTGTATACAGGGTACTGGGCAGGACAGGGCTGAAACTGCCTGTTGTAAGCTTCGGAGTGATGAGATCAGATAACAACTTACTTGTCAAAGCCGCCTATGAAGCCGGGATGAAGATGTTTGACACTGCCCACGGCTACATGAATGGCAGGAACGAGGAGATGCTGGGAGGATTTTTCAGCCAGGTTCCCCGTGACTCTTTTGTATTGGCGACCAAGGTAAAGCCTGCAGGCACAGACAGAAACGGCATACCCACGAAGGAGACCACTGCGGCAGATTTCCTTGAAAAGTTCAATCTGAGCCTCAGAAGGCTGAAGATGGATTATGTTGATATTCTCTACATGCACTCTGCAGATAGTGTTGAGATGGTAAGGCATCAGGAAATTGTAAATGCAATGCTTGCTCTCAGGAAGGAGGGGAGAGTTCGCTTCATAGGCATTTCAACACACAAGAACGAGCCACTGGTGATCAATACCATGGCTGAGGACGGGATCTGGGATGTAGTACTTACATCATATAACTACCGCCAGACCTATCTTCAGGAGATGAACAGCGCAATTGAAAGAGCAGCTTCGTCCGGAATGGGAATTGTGGCGATGAAGACACTTGCCGGAGGATGGCTTGACAGGGAACGGACCAGGCCTGTAAATGTGCAGGCAGCACTCAGGTGGGTCATCTCAAACCCGAATGTGCATACGACCATCCCCGGGATAACAGCATTTGATCAGCTGGAGACAGACCTGGGAATAATGAGGGATCCCACCCTGACGGAGCAGGATAAAGCCGGACTTATTGCCGGGTCAGATGAACCAGGACTTTACTGTAATGCGTGCAGCAATTGCGTGCCCGGGTGTCCGAACAGCCTGCCCATACCTGAGCTGATGAGGGCTTATATGTATGCCTATGGTTACCACAACGCAGCAATGGCGTCAGAGTTGCTGGGTGAAGTAATGGCAAAGGCGGATCCCTGCGCCGGATGTACGAGCTGCACTGCCGTCTGCGTAAGGGGATTTGATATACGCAAGAAAATAACTGACATAACCAGGCTTGTGAATGTTCCTCATGACCTCCTTGCATGAAATTAAACAGAATTGTTATGAGAAAGTATATTTTTTTACCCTTCCTGATTTTTGTGGCGCTGGCACAACTGAGCGGGCAGCAGTTGTTCCCTGATATTAAGAAGTACCGAAGTTCAAGTGACTACCCCGTATATACCCCTGATGATCTGTGGGATTATATCAACGGCGCAGCTGATGCTTACCTTGCACTGGGATTCATTGATCTGAACATTATGGAATATGTCAGGGGAAAGAAGACCATCAAGGCTGAGATCTACAGGTTTGGGGATGATGCCAGGGCTTTCGGCATCTATTCAATGGAGCGTTCACCGGGGTATTATTTTATCCCGGTGGGAGTTCAGGGATACAATGAAGAGGGAGTAGTTCACTTTTACAAGGACCGGTATTATGTTAAGATAATGAGCCACGACCGCTCCAAAAAGGTAAATGATGCCATGGTAGATCTTGCAGAACGGATATCATCAGCAATAGGTGGAAGTAACAAATTTCCGGATCTGCTGTATCTTTTTCCCCGGGAGGGATTGTTAAAGAACCAGGAGACCTACCTTCTTGAGAGCATTCTGGGGCATGGGTTTCTGAGGGGGGCTTTCAGGGCTTCATATGAGGTTGACGGTGACAGGTTTGATATCTACCTTTTTGATCATAATGACCCGGTGGAGGTGGAAGTGATGGCAGAGAGTCTTGCCGGTGAGGCATGGTCTCCGGATGAAGAGGTTTTCAAATATGCATTTGAAGACGGATTCAACGGGGTGCTTCACATGGCCAGGAAAGGAGGGAGGCTCATTGTCTTGAGCGGTCTGGGTCTTGAAAAGACAGTCATGGCAGAGCGTTATATCACCATGATGCTCGAGCGCTGACAGTAAGAGAACTCAGTAATGGAGCAATAAAAAAGGTGTCCCGCGAGAGACACCTTTTTTTCTATGTTCAGTCAGCTTACTTAAGCTGGAAGCTTATGGGTACGCTGTACCAGACGTTCACGGGTTTACCTCCCTGCTTGCCTGGTTTCCAGAGCGGGAGCATCTTTATAACCCTGATTGCCTCCTCGTCCAGCGATGGGTCAACACCCCTGACGACTGATACCTGGTCAACCTTTCCCTTATAGGTCACGCAGAAGCGAAGGATCACCTTTCCCTGGATATTGTTTTCCTTTGCAATCTCCGGATACTTGATGTTGTCATAGATGAACTTGAAGAGTTCAGTATCCCCTCCCGGGAATGAAGGCATCTCTTCAACTACCACGAACACCTCCTGCGGAGCCTCTTCCTGCACCTCCTCCTGTACCTGTTCAATCACCTCTACCACCTCTTCGTCAACTATAGTTTCAACCACGTCGTCAGCGGTCATGAACTGTGTTGCCTCTTCAGGCTTGATGGTATCAACGATAACAGGTGCCACATATTTCACCACTGTCTGTTGTTCTGATGGCGGTGGCGGTGGCGGAGGCGGTGGCGGAGCAGCCTCCTCCTGGTTGATGTCATTAGCCATCTCGGCTATGACCTCGTTGGCATCCCGCTGCTTGATCTGTGCAATATTCTTGGCCTTGATATAAGGTACAATAGCGGCAATAAGCACTATTATGATCCCGGCAATGATTGACATTACCATAGTTCTGGAATATTTCCTGCGGATCTGATAGGCGCCGTATTCCTTATTCCTGCCTTCGAATACTATGTCATCGAAGCTTGGATACCGTTTCTTTTCATTTGCCATGGCGTATCCTCCTATTGTGCTGAACCTGAAGCGGTAGCCTGTGCCCTGTTAATGGCATCAACCACCAGTTTCTCTTCAATCCAGTCTATGTCAGTAAATGTATATCGGGCAATGCCTACAATAGACATTTCGTCAATAATATCGACAAAATTTTTGTATTTGGATGTCTTGTAAGCTTTAATAAGAACGATAGGCCCTGTATCATCATCCTTTTTCAGCTGGCTTATTGCGCTTCGCATTGAGTCCTGCTTGATATCGATCTTGCCTGAGATAACATCTTTCTCAAACTGGTCAATCTTGCGGAACAGAGCCCTGTTCCTCTCGAGCAACACCCTACGGATGCCTTCGGCGCTGAAATCGGTTTCCTGGAGCACGGTCACGTCCGGGTCGGCTTTGCCGGGGTACCAGTAGACCTTGTCATCCGGACCGAGGATGATATTGAGTGTACGGCTTTCTGCAATCTTCGGAGGTTCAACCGTCTCATCCTTCTTGAGTTTTTCAGGAAGGACGATCTCCATCACCTTCGGCTTGCTGAAAGCTGCTGTGAGCATAAAGAACGTGATGAGCAGACTCATTAGGTCCACCATCGGCGTCATATCCACGCGGGCATCACCTTTTTTTGGCTTTTTCTTACCGCCTCTGCTTTTTTCCTCTACTTGTATATCTGCCATATCTATTCGGTTATGTCTTCTTCACTAACTTCAACAGCTCTAAGATTTGTGATCAGGTTAAACCTGTTCACATTCTTATCCTGCAAGATATCAAGCACTTCCTTTACTATGGGGAATTCAACGTCAGCATCGCCCTTGATGAGTGTCTGGACTGCCGGGTTTATCTGGCGGGCAAAAAGAATCCACAAAGCCAGCTGGTTATCCGTTGAGTCAATGGGCACACCCTTTTCAAGTGCGATCTTGTCTTCCGTGTCTTTCAGAGCAAGGTAAGCTTTCATATCCTGTATCGGTATGCCCACTGAAGTTCCGGTTTTCTCAAAGAGGCGAAGTTCATCTTCGGTAAACTCAATGTTGTAGCGCTTGCCCATTTCGGCAAGGATTTTGGGGCGGAATTTCAGAATTGTATCCGGTCCGTTGTCAACATTGAAGAATATCCGGTTGTCCTTCGCTATGAGCACTGTCATTACGTTGGCATCCATCATCGGTTTTTCCGATACAGAAAAAGGCGTATCCACAGGAGCCGTTTCCTGTGGCCTGAATGTTGCTGTCAGTATGAAGAAGGTGAGCAGCAACACAAACAGGTCCACCATCGGCGTCATGTCGATTCGCGGGGACTTGGTTCCTAATTTAATCTTTGGCATCTTTTAAATCCTTTCTTTTTGTGACCAAAAGAATAAATTCGGCAAACTACTTATTCTTTATTGATGAGGCAAAGGTCTGTGTCAGACTGAATCCGGCCTCATCTATTTTTGAGACGTAACCGTCAATATTTGATGAGAATACGTTAAAGAAAATAATAGCCAGGGTTGAACCTGTAATACCGAATGCGGTATTGACAAGTGCTTCTGAGATACCTGTTGAAAGTGCGAGGGCATCAGGAGCACCTGACTGTGCCAGTGCTGCGAAAGCACGGATCATACCGATAACTGTTCCGATAAGACCGATAAGCACAGAGATTGAAGCGATGGTTGAGAGCATCACCATGTTCTTTGAAAGGCTCGGCAGCTCGAGGGCTGTTGCCTCTTCAAGAGCCTGTTTCATGGAAGTTATCTTCTGGTCTCTCTCAAGTTCGGTATCAGCTTCCAGTGCACGGTAACGTGAAAGGCCTGCTTTCATTACGTTTGCCAGCGAACCCTTTTGCTTGTCACAGGCTACAATAGCATCTTCAATCCTGTCTTCTGCAAGCATCTGCTGAAGATTGGAAACGAAAACATTGAGTCTCTTTTTGCCTTTTACTCTTGTCAGTGTGATCCATCTTTCAACTACGTAGATAAGCAGGGTAATGACAATCGTAATCAGGATAGGCACAATTACACCACCCTTGTACATGAGACCGAGAAGGTTGCCCTGAAGGGGATGGCCCTTGGGGTTACCGCCTTCAAAGTTGACCGGGTTACCAAGAACCCTGGTGAAAATCAAATATGCAACAATAAATGCAAGAATGATTGCTAGAGGTGCAAAGAGCGAATTCCATACACCGCTGGACGACTTGGTTGTTTTACTCATTTTAGTATTCTTTAGTTGGTTAAAGTAAACAGTTGGCAAAAATAATTAATATCAAATTCTTTTACAATAGTCAAAATGAAATAGATAAAATTTCAATACATCATATGCATGCCGTTACTTCTCCAGCGTGGCATTGTAAGTTCTTCTCTTTGTGACAGGTATCTCAATTGACCTGTAGCCTTTTGCACTGATGATCAGGGCCTCGGATGCTTCGGGCATTACGAACTTGTATTCACCCCTGGCATTTGTCCAGGCTTCGGCAGCCGTATCCTTTACCCTGACTGAGGCACCGGCGATAGGTTCACCTGAGGAATCTGAGATGATCCCGGTTATCTCATTCGGATGAGCTTTTGGCTGAGCACTCCTCTGCAATTGAGAGATATACTGTATTGCTGATCTTGCTGCCTCATTACCCGGTTCAAGTGCCAGGATCTTATTGTTTTCCTCGACAGCTTTCTGATATTCACCCATGGTCATATACATGGTACTTAGAGAACTGTGAGCCCTGATACGGTAGTCCGGAGAGAGATTCATCATCCTGTTGTAGTAGGCTTTGGCTTCATCATATCTTTTGCTCTGAAGCGCTTCATAACCGAGGAACCTGAGAGCATCATAGATCTCCTTTACGTTCTTCACAGAGTCAGCAGCAGCCTTCTGTAGAAGAGCCTGGAATCTGGGCCTGGCGATGCCGAGCTCTGAATCAGGATCTTTTGCCGCAGCCGTATTGGCCATCCAGAGGTATGCCTGCAGATTATCAGGATACTTTTGTATCATCCTGGTGAAGATCTCATCAGCCCTGTCATAGGCTTTGTCCTGGTAGAAGGCTCTCCCTACCTGTATGTAATCATTCTCACTGTCTCTGCCTTTTTCCAGCAACTGTGACCATGTTGATGCGGCGTCTGCATACATGTGAGCAGCATATTGAACCGTTCCTTTTTCATAGAGGAGGTTCAGGTCCTCCTTGTCATCGAAGTTGACTGCCCTGTCATAGGCAGTGAAAGCATCAGCAAGTTCTGCCTCGGCTGCTTTTATCTGTGCACGGGCAGCTTCAACCTTTGTCTTGAGGGTGTCAATGTCAGCCATGGCTTTTTCCCTTGCAGCACCCTTGAGGGTAGCAGATCTGGCCTGCAGCTTGCTCAACTCACCGGAATCATTGTCAGCATCAATCAGCATCTTGTAGAAGTTCTGATTCTTCCTGGCAAGAATCCTTGCATAATAGATGAAGTCCTTTTTGATCAGGCGGTCGGCATCAAGGTTGGCGAAGAGCCTGTCCATATACTGTTTGGCAAGTTCAAAGTTGCCTTCCTCGTATGCTGAGTAACCTGCGATACGGTTCATATAGGTTCTTGAGTTGTCAATGGCAAAGATCTCCTCAACGTTCTTGATCACCTCTTCATACTCCCTGGCATAAAAGAGGGCGTTGACGTACCTGATCTTGGCAGGGATGTTCCCCCGGGTCAGTTCGAGATACTTTTCAAAATACTTCTTGGAATCATTGAACCGTCCGGCCATGCTGTAGAGCTGACCCAGCTCCCTGTAGGCAGGTGCATAGTTCTGATCAAGGGCAATGGCCTGCTCATAATAAGGAATGGCTGCCATAAGGTTGCGTCCCTTGACATAGATGCTTCCAATCTTCATATTTGCTGTTGGTGACTGCAGATCCCAGTCCTGTGCCAGGTTATAGTTCTTTATAGCCTTTGAACCGTCATTGACAAGAATATAGATGTCACCGGCAATAAGATAGACCTCGCTGTTCCGGGGATCGATGGTGATTGCTTCCCTGATAAAGGGAAGAGCTTTGCTGGTGTCAACCTGCTCAAAACGGATATAAGACTCGGCAATCTTGGCCAGTGTAAAGGCATAGCTCTTTGGTTCCTTGATCTTTTTTATCTTCTTGTATTCCGGAAGAAGGTTTCTGGCCTTGACCCTCAGCTCTTCGGCCTTAGCCTCGTCGGAATTGTAGAAGGCGACCCGGGCTAGCCCGACATGGTTTAACGGATCAGCCGCATTGGCTTCAATACCTTTGTTGAAGACTTCTGCAGCTTCCCTCATTGCAATATTGAGCGAATTGGAAATAGTGTCAGCGAAATAGTCCAGCAGCTTGTTCTCACCATAATAAAAGTAGTAAGTACTGTTGGATGGCTCATTCTTAATCAGTTGCTGGAACAGCTCTTCAGCCTTATCATACTGTTCATTCTTGGTGGAGGTCCTCGCCTCATCGAGGGACTGAGCCCTTAGTCCCGTGCCAAAGACCATGCAAAATACCGCTGTGGGCAGCAACGCGAGTTTAAAGATTCTCTTAATCATCGTTATCAAGTTTAGTTACTCATTCTTTGTCTGTATAATTCTGATCGGCATCGTTGCAGGAACAAGACCCGATTTAAGTATTATCCTTTGTCCCTTTTCTCCTGCTACAAAACTTACAAATCCCGAGCCAAGTCCTGTAAAGGATTCTCGTGAATGCATAAATATCTCACGGACAAATGGATACGATTTATCATATATATGTCCCTGCAGTGGCAGGTAATAGGATGATTTGTTGAGGTAGGGCTGGGAAACGGCAGCCACCTTTATCTTGCCAAGCATGCTGAAGCTCAGCGGATCATCCTCGTCGCTTATCCAGTTGACACTTACAATGCCTATAGCTCCCGGACTCTGTGATACATAGTCAATCACCTCCGGGTTGCTATTGACGGCAAAGAAATTTGATCCCAGTTCATCCGGGAGATCAAACTGTTCCCTGAAATAACGTATATTTCCTGAGCGGACGTTGTCAAATACTATATGAACAGGTCCAAGCCGGGAAGAGGGGTTAATTTGCTTCCAGTCCGTAATCTTCCTGTTGAAGATGTCCTTTACATTATCATATGTAAGGAGCGAGTCTGCATTGTTCTTGTGCAGCACCAGTGCGATGGCATCATAGGCAACAACTGTGCTGCGCACTACCGTCTGCAAATCCAGCAGAACCTTTCTCTGTTCCTCGGAGGGGGTCCATGAAGAGGCAATCACCTTTACCGAATCATTGAGAAAGAATGCAATCAGCTCATTTTCCGGTTGGTAAACCGGTGTAATGTGGGCATAGTTGTAGAGGGCAGTGAAGGTATCAATCTCAGCTTGAATAATGGGCATGAATGACTCATCAGCGGCAATCCTGATATTTCCTGATGTGGGAGTCTCCTTAAGCGCTGCTGTGCCCTTGTTTTTGCAGGCCGGAAACGCAAGGAGGAGAGCTGCCAGTAGAATTCCCGGCATTACTGCCATAAAATACCTTTTTTTCTTCATTGTTTCCGCACTTTTCAACTCGCTATGAGCCACAATATTAATAATTATCTCCTTATCTTGTTTTTCAAACTGTTGTTAAAATTCCTTTAATTTCTGCAAGAGATGTTTCAAAGCATGTGCCAATCTTATATGACCGTCATGATATATCTCTTCCCTGAGAGTTTGATGATTAATTCTCATCATCATCCTTACCGAAGAAACTCTCCTTAATTTTTTCATATGAGAGGAACACCCTGTAGAGGGCATAGATAAAGAGAGGGACAGCCAGTATTATCCTCAGTGCTTTATCTATGTCAAACAGATCTGTTGTCAGAATAAAGATCGCCAGGCCAAAATAGAAGAAAACCATAACTGTTCCGAATATGGCGAAGATCTTGTCGTACATCCTGTTGTTGTTCATCGTAATAAGGTTAATCCGACAAATATATTATTAATATCCTTTTTTGTTGCTGACATAATGACTTTATTGGCAAAAAAGGAGAGCCGCACGCGCGGCTCTCTGCTGATAATGTGTGATATCGGATTATTTTGTTGCGTTTTCCAGCCTCTTCATTATTGAGAAGATAAATGCAGCTGCAAGGAGGCAGCAGACGATGAATACTGTCCAGAGCTGCCACAACTCCACCTTATCCCATAGTTTTGTTCCCACGAACAGTAATTTGTTACCCACGGCAGTAGCCAGGAGCCATCCGGCCTGCATAAGGCCCTGGAAGCGTGAAGGAGCTACCTTGGAGACGAAAGAAAGGCCCATCGGGCTCAGGAAGAGCTCGGCAACAGTAAGGATAAGATAACTACTGATCAGCCAATAAGGACTTACTCTGAAAATTTCGGCCACTGGTGATCCTTCAAGGGATGCCGGTGAAGGCAGCTTGACGGATGATAGCAGGACCACTATAAAACCCACTGCTGCAATAAGCATCCCGATACCTATCTTCTTGGGTGTTGAGGGTTCGATGTTCTTTTTGTTGAGCCATGCAAACACTCCCATCACCGGGAAAGTGAGAGCCACTATGAAGAGCGGATTGAATGACTGGAATACTTCAGGTTCAATGGAATTCATGGCGTCAGCCCTGGCCACAAAGATATATGCGGCAATAAATGCCAGCACGAAGAGGGCTCCACCGATAATCCTCGCGACTGGCTCCGTGTTTTTCCTTATCAGCATGACAAGACCGGCTATTGAGCCGATAACGGCCAGCATAGACCACAGATTGAAAAACAGACTGGTAAACGGACCTACCTGCTTGACGGTATAATCTCTTGCAAACAGGGTGAGTGTAAGGCCGTTCTGGTGGAATGACATCCAAAAGAAGACTACCACAATGAATACCAGTATAAGAGACGAGACCCGTGCATACTCATCCTTCTTCGCGGTTGTCAGGATCCAGGTTATGAATCCGGCAAAGAGACCAAATGCCAGTCCTGAAGCCCATCCAACTATAAATTGGAGGCCGAAGGCAAAGATACCCATGGCGATGGCTGCGTAGATGAGAGGCATTATCTCAAATTCGAGGGTATTTGCTGATTCGGCGGTAGCTTTGACCGGTTTCTCCTTGTTGGGCAACAGCCTGTTGAAGAACACGTAGACAAGGAGAGAGATAACCATTGCCACGGCAGCAATTCCGAATGCATAGTTGTATCCTCTGGAGAACACATTAAGGTAGCTGTCTGCAAAGATTCCCAGGTCAGTCACCGGTCCTGCCATATTTACCTTGTCAGCCAGGGTCTGGAATTCCTGTAGCTTGGCAGGGTCAGTAATCTGGCCTCCGGTGAACTGATGGCACAATGCAGGTATGCTTGCGTCATGCATGAATCCGTTTGTTTTCAGCCACCAGTTTCTGATGCCGTTGGCAGCATATGGAGCAAAGAAGGCGCCCACGTTGATACCCATGTAGAATATCATATAAGCTGTGTCCCTCCACTTTGAGTACTGCGGGTTGTCATACATCTGTCCCACGACAGCCTGCAGGTTGCCCTTGAAGAGGCCATTACCGAAGGCTATGGTGAAAAGGGCGATTACCACGAAGGTAAGCGACATGCCTGGCACTGCCATAAGTATGTATCCGGCAAACATGATTATGATACCGAAAAGTATCACAGTCTTGTATTTCCTGGTTGAATCTGCCAGTATACCGCCAACGAGGGCAAGGGCATAGATGGCAAAATAGAACCAGCTGTAAATTTCACCTGCCTTTTCTGCAGCTAATCCATACCTGGCCTGTAAAAAGAGTACCAGTATCGCCATCATTGTGTAAAAGCCGAAACGCTCTCCCATGTTGGCAAAGAAGGCAACCAGTAACCCCTTTGGATGATTTTTGAGCATAGTTTTCTGTATTAGTTGGTTAATTTTTTACTGATGGTGACAAATATATTAATCTTTTTTATTTGCAGATATGCATTATATCTTAGCTGAAATTATTTTGCATTTCAATTTTTCTACATTTGTAATGACGGTACAA